>NZ_JHEG04000001.1:2762451-3115559 GCF_000760695.4 Tolypothrix bouteillei VB521301
TCCATTTTTATGCAAGGTAAGATAATCGGTAAATTCTGAAAAGGTAGTAATCCCGCTAAAAATAAAATCTTTTTTTCAACAACTTCTCCACGTTCGAGATGATGAAAACCATACAATGATAATTGACCTCCCCAGCTCACTAAACAGCCATCCTGCACTAAAAAGTAAGCCGGACAACGACTTTCAAAAATTGACTCTTGAAAGTACTTGGCTATGGATCTAGGGAGGTGAGACATCCATTGCCTCCAGCATTTGTTGTGTGAGTTTGGCGAAGGCTTCTTCTACCCCTGTAGCCGTTTTAGCACTAGTCTCGATCGCCGTCCAGTTTTTTTGTAAAAGACTATCCACTACTGAATCCTCTATTTCCCAATCTGCTGTTAAATCTGATTTATTCAATACCAATATAAAGGGAACTTTACCGAGAGTTTCTTCTACCCTTTGTTGTAAAGATAATGCTTTATCTAAAGTATAGCGACGAGTTCCATCTACGACTAGAAGATAACCAGATGCACCTCTTAAATAAGACATCTGCAATTTCTGAAACTCGTCTTCCGTGAATATCCCACAGAATTAGATTGACTCTTTTCCTTTTAACTAGTTTTTTATCAATTTTGACTCCTACGGTTGTTTGATATTTTTCTGAAAAAATACTGTAAACATATCGAGAAACTAAACTGGTTTTACCTGTAGCAAAGGCACCGACCATACAAATCTTTTTCTGAAGCATAAAACACTTCCTATCTTACAGTACCAGATAAGAATATCCTAAAGGAAACTTTACGGCTATACTTTCCACCTTTTTCTCTCAATTCCATATTTGGGGGTTCGCGATCGCCAGCACCCATGGCATTAAAATAACTGGTATTGATTCCTCTAGCCGCTAGAGAATAGAGAATTGTACTAGCACGAGATTGTCTGAGTACTATGTTTCTTTGTTCGCTTCCAGTGCTATCCGTATAGCCTGTAATTTGAATGCTGAGTTTTTTCCCAAGATATTGAGCAATGCTAGAGACTTTTTTGATATCTGATACCAATTCTTGTATTTTTTTCTCTTCCCCTGATACCAACTCTGTCGTTCCTTCAATAAATAACAAGTTTTTTCTTTCAATTTGTTTTTTGTAAATTTCTAACTGAATAAGTTCATCCTCAATTAATTTTTGATCGTTATATTGAGACACTCCAGGAATATTTTTCCACACTTTTCGTGTCTCTAAAATCCATTGAAAAGGCGCAGAGCCAGTAGCGTTAAGAATTCCATTATCATCTACTTGAAATAATACAGTTGATGGTGAATTGAGTAGTTTTGCTGCTCTTTTTTCAATAAGTTTAGGTTCAAACGAAAGGTATCTTTCCCATCGAGTTATAACTTCCTTAGAAGAGAAATGGAATTGTTTCATCACCATATTAGGCTCTACAGCTAAAGAATCTCTCATCCCGGAAATAAAATACTTTCCAGCACGAGTTTCTGCTTTAATAATAACAATTCCAGGTTGAGAGTCCAAGTCTTCTATAAAAGCGTTCCAACGCATTTGGTTTCTAATAGCAAAAAAGCTATAAATTCCCAGACTTAGACCTAGAGTACCTAAGAATGCTAATGCATAAGGAAACTTCTTTTTACTCCGCTCTTTGTATTGAGATGTCAAACAAGCTTGGAGAAAAGGTATACTATCAGCAAATGGTTCTGTTTCTCCGTCAAAGGCAATCAATTCTCTATATAGCTTGTGATGAATTTTTTCTATTGCATCTTGAAAAACTAATCTTAATTCATGAGGAGTATTGCCTCTAATGATACCTGCTAGAACTGCTTGGGGTCCCTCTTCAATCCAAATTGTTAGTTCTCCATAGTATAAACTATAAAGAGTATCTTCTTTTTTTGTATTAAAAGAGTCTTTGACAAAATCCTGGATGGCTGTTAGCATTGCTGAGACCAAATCAGGGTCTTGAATCGTTACCTGTGGTGCGACAACATGTTGCAACAGCAATCCATTTTTTTTATGAATCAGGAAAACCTGTTCCACTCGATACACCAATGTCCGAAGCAGCACGATCTGGGCAAATGTTTTCCCAGTCACAAGTGCTTCTATTCTCCACTTTAAACTCTTTGGCGAGAAGCCAGATTCCAAAGTTTTATCTAAAGATTGAATCATCTCTTGGACAGCTGCGATCGCCGCTTTACGGGTAGCTGGTCCTACAATAGGAAAAATGGCAGTTGCAAGAACATCTTGATCTTTTTGAACAGAGGCTTGAATGGCTTGCTCTACGGTGGGAACCAGGGCGTCGCTGAGTTCTTTCTCCTCTGCTCGTTGTGTTGCTTCTGGTAGCAATCGACTGAGATCTTCTGCTGTGATCTCTGGGTTATCTAATCTTTCGTATATTTTCTCTAATTTTTGTGGTTCAACCCCAAAAAGTAAAGTACGAAGTTCATTTAATTCATTTGTCATTTGTCATTGGTTACAGAGCGCTAGTTTTAATGTTGAGAATTTAAGCGAATGGCTAGTTCTGAGAAAAGATTAGCTAGGGCGTTACGGTCAGTTTTCTCAATCCGGAGTTCTTGAGTTTCTCGTTGTAATAAAGCCGTAATTTCTTCATATTTTTGCCTGATATCATCTTGTAGGTTTTTGGATTGATTGAGAATTTGCTCGCGAATTTCACGGTGGTTATTATTAGTTTTTTCTTCTATTTGGTTAATTTTTTTATCTAAAGATGTAGTTAAATTTCTATTCTCTTCAGCCATTGATTTTAAAGCTTCACCACGTTCTCCCTGCTCGTTTTTGACACGTTCTGACAAAGATTCAATCTCATTTTTAATATAAATTTCTAGAGTGTCTAGACGTTTTTTTGTTTCTTCTCTAAGGTCAGCATATTCCTTCTCCAAACGCTCTTCCAAACGGGCAAATCTTTTTTCTACGTCCCGCATTTGATTGCCGAAAAGAATATCTCTGACCTTAGCCAAATTGTTACCTTCTGCAATCTCAGTGCCACCCAATAAAGATTTATTTATATTGTGGTTTAACCCAGATAGATCTGATTCCGTCCTATAATTGTTATTCTGTTCTGATTCAGAGGGATTCATAGATGACATCCTTTCATTAATCTGTGGCTGAGTTGACTCTTTGTTGTTTTAACATACTGAGCCCGTGCTAGGTATTTCCTTGGTACTTAGCTATGTGTCTACTCCGTAGCCTAACATCTTTGCATGAGTCGTGCTCTGCGTGGAATTAGTATTTTATAAAGAAAGTTAACAGGCTTAAAGAATTTTTGAGATTTATTATTTTTTTTAAATTTTTTTAGCTCGCTAAATTAAAAAAGAGCGTTAGATACGCTCTTTTGTCTGCTGATGCTGATTTTTACAGAAGAAAACGGAATAGCATATACAAGGCAGAAGCTGTAAGTTGTAACAACATCACTGGCAAACCGTAATGTAGAAAAGATTGGAATGATATGCGACGCCCGTGTTGTTCGGCAATTCCTGCAGCAACTATGTTGGCGGATGCGCCAACTAAAGTCCCATTTCCTCCCAAAGTCGCGCCAAACATCATTGCATAAAAAAGTGGCAGAACTTCAGGAGGAAATTGTCCCTGAAAATTTTGTGCTAAAACTTCAGTTGGTGCCAATCCGACATTAACAAGGTACTGTTTGAGTAATGGTACCATTGCGACAACAAGTGGAATATTGGGAACAACGCTAGAAAGCAACCCAATGAAAAAGACAAGACATAAAGAACCAACAAGAATGTTTTTTCCTAAAATAGCTGCTAAAACTCCAGATAAACTGTTGATAACACCAGTTTTTTCCAAGCCACCAATAAGTACAAAAATACTCATAAAGAATATTAAAGTACTCCAATCCACATCTCTTAATATATTATTGACTGTGTCAATTTTGCTTTGATGGGATAAAAGCATTGCTAAAGCAGCTCCTAACAAAGCGACAGCAGCTGGTGAAACAGGAACTGGTAAATATTCTCCCGCAATAAAAAAGATTAATACGAAAGCAACTATGAATCCGCCTATGATTAAAACTCGTGGATGGTTGATTTGAGGATGCGGTAGTTGTTCGAGGTTTTCTAGCTTGGTTTTCCAGATTTTACGAAAGAGGAAAGGTAAGATTGCTATTATAGTAATGATGGCGATCGCCCCTCCGAGACTCAAGCGCCACAAGTAATCTATAAAACTAATATTGATTGCATCACCAACAATAAATGTAGCCGGATCTCCAACGATAGTTAGCAATCCTGCACTATTTGCTACAAATACCATAAGCATAAGTAACGGTACAAAATTCACTCCAACTTCCTCTGCAATTGGTGGAATTAAAGGTGCTAATAACATAACTGTAGTAGCATTTGGCAAAACAGCACAAATAGGAGTCGTAATTCCTACAATTCCTAGCAATAGACGATTCCCCTTACCTTTTGCAAGGATAACTATTTGAGTTGCAAGATATTCAAAAATCTTAGTAGGTTCAAATGCTCTGACAAGTACCATGACTCCAAAGAACAAACCCAATGTTCCGTGGCTGTTACCGATATAACTAACAGCATCTCCTAAAGTCATGACATTAGTAAAAACCAATAACAACGCTCCTAATAACGCAGCAATTGTCAAATTTACCCACTCTGTCATGATTAAGATTATGACGCTTATAAATGTGAGAATACTAATAAGTGCTTGCCAGTTTTCCATTATTGGTTAATAGTTAGTCTTTGGTTATAGAATACTAGAATTATAAGCATATTCTCGAAGTTTTCAAAAGGCAACAATTGAAAGGTAAACCATTTTTTAATTGTTTTAGTATATTTATGTTCGTAATGCACTCCTAAAGAATTAGAAACCCGACTTCTAAAAAAAAGTCGGGTTTCTAAATGTGGTAATTACAAAATTTTCGCCTCTAAATGTATTTATTTTGAATTGAATTTGGAATCCCTAATACCGAACACGGGAATTGAGAACCAAGATTTTGTACGATTGGATGACGGATTGAGTTACAGCCAAGGAATAAGATATCAGCTGATTCTGAAACAACAACTTTTTTAAGTTCTGTTGCAACACAACCAAACCGTAAATGAGCTTTGAAAGAACTTTTCCATTCAGCCGCCAAACTGCTGGCTTGTCTCAAAATACGTTCTGCTTGCGCGAATCTATCTACAGATTTTTCTTCCTGTATTGGGTGTGTTGAGTTATTTTGCCATCTTGTTTGAGTTACAATCCCCGTATTCAATTCTTCTTCTTCGGAGTCTGTTAAAAAATGTTGTATTACTTGTCGATCGGATCTGCGACTGCTTCCCACGTCATCTGCTGGCAAAACTTCTGCACCACCAGACATTAAACGATCTTCCATGACATAGACAACTTGAACTGTTACTTGAGCTTTCGTAGCCAAACGTGTTTGGTGAGCTGTTAACAAAGCAATATCTAGCGCAGTATGACTGTTCGGAGAACTGTTATAGCCAACAATTAAATTTATTGATGTTGACGCTTGGATTTCTTCAGAAATAGACATTTTTGGTGTTGGAAGCAGTACCATTTGCTCAATCAAATCATCTCTTCCAATAGCATTTTGCAGACGCACTAATAATGGCTTAATATTCACAGTCTTCTTCTCTCAGCACGAAACTACTTAATAAGGAGAAGCGGGTTATCTAAAGGATAAAGTGTGAAGTTGAGCTAACTTAAGACAACTTTTCATCTTTTATCCTGTCTAAGGAATCCCCAATGGAAACTGTTATTACAGCCAAATGTTGGGGTTCCTTCCATTGCCTACGGAGTTAGCTGACGGGCTAAGACTGGAAGGTGTCTCTCTTGAAATCGGAAGTATGAAGAATGAACTAAGAAAACGCAGTTTCTCATTTATCCTTTATCCTTTTACAAGATAAGCCCCAAAAATTGGTTCCTCCGCTTCAAATTTCGGAAATTTAAATTAGGCTACCCACTTTAACAGCGATCGACGACTAGTTCTCAGTTAACAATTATTTAGTTATTACTGGTTACTAGTCGCCGATCGCTGTTGCTGGTAATTACTCATCTTGAGTAAAGTACTTATCTAGGAAATTCAAGGCGTGATTGCGAAGTTCAAAATATTCTTTAGAGTTTCGCATTGCTCCGCGATCGCGTGGATGAGGAAAGGGTACTTCCAAGATTTCTCCAATCTTAGCAGAGGGTCCATTAGTCATGAGAACAATACGATCTGACATATAAATTGCCTCATCCACGTCATGAGTGACCATCATCACAGCCTGACGATGGTTTTCCCAAATATCCAATACTTGCCGCTGTAATTTCCCCCGAGTCAATGCATCTAATGCCCCGAACGGTTCATCCATCAACAACATTTTTGGACGAATAGCTAAGGCTCTTGCGATCCCCACACGCTGCTTCATTCCACCAGAAATTTCATCGGGGTATTTGTCAGCTGCCGCATTTAAGTTTACCATTGCCAAGTGTTCATTAACAATGCTGATTTTTTCAGATCTTGAGGCATCTTTGAGCACTTCATCCACCGCTAGTCGGATATTCTCCCGTACAGTCAACCAAGGTAGCAGGGAGTAGTGTTGAAACACCATCATGCGTTCAGCACCGGGTTTGCGAATTTCTTTGCCATCCAATCTTACGGAACCAGAGGTCGCTTTTTCTAAACCAGCAACAATCTTCAAAAGAGTGGACTTACCGCAACCAGAGTGACCGATGACAGAAATATACTCATCTTCACCTATGGTTAGATTGACATTATCCAGAACGACAAATTGCTCACCATCAGGTTTTGGATAGGATTTGGTGACACTGTCAATTTCCAGAAACGGAGTAGCGCCCATAGTGCGCGAATTGCTATCGTTTGTCAATGGAGTTGATTTTGTCATGGTAGCTTTAAGAGAGAGTAAAGATTTGTGGAGAGAGTTGTAAGCAATATCCCTATGGAGTTAGGACATATAAAACCGAGTAGGGGCGTTGGCTCTAATTTCAAAACTGTTGAGATAGCCTACAGGATCGCTGGGATCGAAACCTTTGTTGTCTATGAAAACTTCAGGGGACTCGACCTTGAAATCTTCTTTGGGCGACTTAATACCCATTTCTGCAGCAATTTCACGATATAAATCTGTTCTCCAACCTTGTGCAGCTAGTTTCTCTGCATCTTTGGGAAATTTCTTGATTTGACCCCAACGTGCTGCTTGAGTCATCATCCAAATACTTCTGGATCTCCATAAAAATGTAGAGTGTTCGTCAGGGCTTTTAGGAATGTTGTCAGGAATGTCGAAGAAAATTGTCGTATCAGCAGCTTTTATCGTGCGATCCTTACCATCAAACCCACCATAGTTATAGTTGCCCAAAATAGCGGGACCAGTAAATTTAGTTGTTGGCGCACCTTTTTTTCTAGGTTTTGCACCAGTAAACGAACGATCTGTTATCAGTTCGGCAACTTCTTGACGGTTTTCAGGTTTGCTGCAATACTGACAAGCCTCAATCATCGCCTTGACCAGAGAGCGATAGGTTTTGGGATAATTGACGATAAATGATTCCATCACCCCCAAAAGTCTATCTGGATGTCCCAACCAGACTTCTTTGCCTTGAGCAAAGGTAAAACCTACACCTTCATTACCAGTAATTGCACGAGTATTCCAAGGTTCTGCCACCATATAGGCTTGCATTGCGCCAATACGCACGTTCGTCACCATTTGTGGTGGGGGAACAATAATGACCCGAAACTCTTTAAATGGATCGACTCCTGCAGCAGCTGATATATAGCGGATAAAGTACTCGTAAATGGCAGAACTAAGAACAACTGCCCAAACTTTACTTTCCGCTGGCTGTTTTTCAAAAAAATCTCGAAAATCCCGACCAAACTCTTCCAAAGCTCGATCGCCATATTGTGCTTTGTACTGATACCACGGGCGCAACCCAAAATCCCACATGGCTTTATTCATCGTCATGGCATTTCCATGACGGTGAATTGTCATGGCTGCACATAAAGGGGCGTGACGAGCACCTTCAGCGCCGATTCTGGCATTGGTTACAGCACCAGACACAACGGGTGAGGCATCAAGGCGACCAAAGATAATTCCATCACGAGATGTTGCCCAGCTTGCTTCTCGATTGAGTTTGACGTTCAACCCATATTTGCGGAAAAAACCTTTTTTCCAAGCAATAGCAAAGGGCGCACAATCGTTGACAGGGACATAACCAACAGTGAGATTCGGTTTTTCTAACGTTTTGGAATCAACAACAGGTTGAACGGCAGCAGCTTCTTCTGTTAGCCCTTTAGCACTGCGGTCTCCGGAGATAGCACATGAAGATAAAGCCATTCCCGCTGCTGTTGCCCCTACTCCTACCAAAAACTCCCGTCGATGCAAAAGATTTTTCTTATCGGCGTTGTTCATAAATGATTGTTAGTTATTAGTTGTTAATTGTTAGTGGTTCTACTAACTACTGTGCGGGCGCAATGCCTTGCGCCCCTACTAACCACTATCCTTTAGTTAACTTGCGGTTTTTCCCGGACGACGAGTGACTAACTCTTGAATTTGGCCTACTGCAAAATCAAGCAATAGCCCAGTTAAGCCAATGACCAATACGGCTAAGAATACCGAGCTCAAGTTGAGACGGCTCCACTCATCCCACACAAAAAAGCCGATTCCGATACCACCAGTTAGCATTTCTACAGCAACGATCACCAGCCAAGCAATTCCCAAGCTGATCCGCAAGCCAGTGAAGATATATGGTAGACTTGCGGGCCAAATAATTTTTGTAATTCGCCGCCAACGTGGCATTTCTAAGACTCTTGCTACATCTATATAGTCTTTGGAAACACTTGACACGCCCAGTGCAGTATTGATGATTGTAGGCCACAAGGAGGTGATGAAAATAACAAATATGGCTGATGGATCTGCCAAATTGAAGATAGCTAGGGCAATTGGTAGCCAAGCCAAAGGTGACACAGGTTTAAAAATTTGAATGACTGGGTTGAGAGCAAGCATTGCCGTTTTGGACATTCCAATCAAAAACCCTAAGGGAATTGCAACTACAGCACCCAATAAAAAACCTAACAATACCCGCCGCAAGCTTGCGATTAACAACCATCCAATTCCTAAATTGCCCGGTCCTCTCTGATAAAATGGGTTCAGGATGTAGTCCAAGTTGGCAACCAGCGCTTCTGGTGGGGTTGGCATTAATTCATGATTAGCAAGAGCAATAACCCACCACAGTAGAATAATTCCTAAAAATCCAAGCACTGGCAGTATAAAGGTTTCTTTCACCAGTACGGGTTTTGTTCTTTTCCAGGCTGCTTGTCCAGCAACTGCAATAATTGCAGCTATGTTTAATTGAAACACTCTGCTTCACCTCACCAGACTTAAATGCGGGTACAAAAAACCGAGCAGTACCAGCCAGGGATACTGATGAGATTCAATAAAGACTATTGTCTCTTCAGTCTCCTCTCAGTGCCTACGAAGTTAGCTGACGGGCTAGAGTTGAGAGATACTCTCCCTGAGAAGGATTAAGTATAAAGTGTAAAGGATGAAGTTACTACTGCCCCCTCTTTTTATCCCCATACCCTTTATATTTGACCCTTTCTCAGGATACGCCCCTTTGAATGGTTCCTCCGCTCTAACTAATGCAAACTTGCCATTAGCCAGATTAGGCTGACTTACTCTTAAATTTTAGATAAATGTAACACTGCTACACAGTAGCGTCAAGGTATCCAGAGATAGAGGATTTTCATTTTACCATCTATTATTATTTATCCTGTTAAGATCTTTCTCCATCTTCTGGTGTAAATATTTAAGAAGAATTATGTATTGAGTATAATTTACATAATGTTTGCTTTAGATAATCATAATATTAAAAACTATTTTTACTCATTACCCACATAGAAATTTTAGAATATTCATGAAAAATTTGAAATACTATATTTTAGGCATTGCCTACTAAATCATAATTTTAGCAGGTAATCCCAGGCATACGGATGTTTCCCAAATCAAATAAGATTGCTATAGTTAAATATTGTTCATCTGCACGCAATGAAAGATTTTAGTCAACTGCTACAAAATAAAACTCAAACAATTGTAGAAGAGTGGGTGAAAGCTGTTCGAGAAGACAAAAAAATTCCCATCACCAAAAATCTCTCACGCTCAGCTATCAAAAATCATCTCACTGATGTCCTCTCAGCACTAGCAGATGTTCTGGCTAAAAGTCCACAAGATGATGAAATGAAACAGATCGTTCAAGAAAGTTTGCATCATGGAACTCTTAGAGCTGAACAGGGTTATGATGCAGCAGAAATTGCACGAGAATACCGTGTACTGCGAGAGATTATATTTAAGACAATTGAACCGGAATTTTTACAAGCATCTGTAGGGGAAGTGATGCGAGCTGTACGACTCATTGATATAGTTTTAGATGAAGCGATCGCATCTTGTTTTCAAAGCTACACAGAACAGCGCTTGACAGAACTACAGCAGCTACAAAACCAGTTAAGCCTTAACAATCAGGAACTTACCCGCTTATTAAGGTCAAATCAAGATCATATATCTTATCTAGCACACGAACTTAAAAGCCCTTTAACTTCCATCATTGGGTACTCAGATTTATTTTTACGCCTGCAAAGAAAGCATTCTGAGGAAAAAGAGGAAAAAGATACTTTTACCAATTTAGAACACATAGAAAAAGTTTTACGCAGTGGCAGACAATTACTCCGAATTATTAATGACGCTTTGGAAATCTCTCGTTATGATGCAGGGGAAATGAAATTGCACCCTGAATTCATTAATCCATGTGAATCGATTGAACATGTTTGTGAAATGTTAGAGTCTTTAGCAGCTAACAAAGAGTTAGAAATGCTTGTTGAGCTTGACAAAGCACCAGAACAAGTCTTTACAGATCCGTTACGATTACAACAAATTTTAACAAATCTTATAAGTAATGCCATTCGTTATACCGATCGCGGAACTATTAAAATAAACTGTGAAATTTTAAGCGACGATCGGTGGGCGATCGTAGTTTCCGATACAGGAGTGGGGATTGAGCTAGAAGACCAAGCGCAAATTTTTCAACCTTACTTTCGCATTGGTATTGGCGGTCAATATTCTTACCTTCCCGATAGCACTGGTTTGGGTTTGGCAATAGTATTACGGTTAGTGAAACTCCTAGAAGGAGAAATCAATGTCGCCTCACAGGTAGGGATTGGTTCAACCTTTACAGTTACTCTTCCATTAGAAATGATCTGAAGGATAAAACCTTAATTATTGTTTACATACATAACTTTTTGTATTCGTAAACTCCCATAGAAAAAATATTTCCAACAATTTCTAAAATTTTTCAGATTTTCCTCTTTTTTTTAGGTTAAAAATGAAAATTTTTAAGCTTACATTAGGAAGAACAATGCCAACTCTTTTAAGATTATTTTACTAAGTATCGCCCATCCTATATGTAGTTCAAAAATTACAAAAAAATTTAGGCAAGCTTCAAAACTATCTACAGCCTTTTCTGTAAAAAGAAATTCTACTTTCTGTATATCCTAAGTTGGATAGCTTCCGGGTTAACAACATATTAATAATTGAATAAAAAATAGTAAAATCATTAAAAATATGACTTTTGAATAAGAGTCGGAATACCTCTATTGGAAGATGAATGAGGAAAAGGTATAACTCCATATTTAAAAGTCGAGGCAAGCCAAATCATTACTATCGAGAGAAAAGCCATTCTTATTTTTGCTAATCTAATCGTTTTTTTAAGGCAAAAAAACTGTGAAAAAAGGCGGTATTTTTGTTTAACAAAAGAAAAGAATGAGCCAACATCATAATTTTGGAAGACATAGATAGCAGAAACAGATTTGTAATTAGTAATTCCTGTTGTTTTTTAAAGAGGCAATCTAATGTCTAAGTTTTCACGGAGACAACTACTGGCTTTTTTTGGAGCAAGTACTGGTGCAACAGTATTATCTCCGATGTTAGGAGACCGATTTTTTGGCAACAGCCCTAGCGTTGCTGCTGATGGTGGTGTACCTTTGAAATTTACCCCACTCCGTTTGCCCCATCCCTTACCAATTTATACCCAGCAAAAAAGCTACTTATCAACAGGAATTGAGCAAGGAAGTATTTTAGAACCTTCTGCTAATACAGCGTTAAGTCATTACACTGTTATTGATGACGTTGTAGTACCACCAGAATATGAACGGTATGTAATTGTGGCGTGGGGCGATCGCGTTTTCCCCAATCAAGAAGAATACTTTGGCTACAACAGCGACTACACGGGCTTTGTTCCTATTAATAGTAGAAACTTCAATGATGGCTATCTGTGGAACAATCACGAGTACGTATCTTACCCTATTACCGCTACCGTACCCGGTTTTACAAGCGATAGCGACCTTATAGGATTTCCTACAACATATTCCCTAGTTATTGGAAGAGATTTACCTGAAGACAGAACAAATCTCCAAGTCTTGGGTGAATTTATGTATAACATAGGCGGTTCCGTTGTCAGAATCGCCCGACAAGACCGCAACGAACGCTTTGCTGTAGTGCGCGATTCTAAAAACCGACGTATTCATGGACTCTCTGGTTTGGGAATCAACAGCCAACGTACTGACAAATATAAAGAAGTCACTTCATGGGGTTCCAGAAGCTACCAAAAAGGAGACGAGAATTATCTCATTGGGACCGGATTAGCAGCTACTCAGGTCTTTAATCTCAGTTCTGATGGACTTGGTAACAAAATCATTGGTACTGGCTTCAACTGTTCTGGAGGTACAAGCCCTTGGGGGACCATTTTATCTGCTGAAGAGAACTTCCAAGCCAGTACAAGTTCTTTTGTTGGTGTTCAGGAAAATGTCAACCCCAACGGTACACAAACGAGCTATATCGAAGGTAGTACTGGAAATGCATTTGGTTTAGTCGGTGAAAAATATGGTTGGATAGTAGAACTCGATCCAGCCGATCCAAATTTCCGCCCTCGCAAACACACTGCTCTTGGTCGCTTCCGTCATGAGAATATTGCGTTGCGAGTGGAAGCAGGAAGACCATTAGTAGGTTACTTAGGTGACGATCGCCGGGGAGGTCATACTTGGAAATTTGTGAGTTCTGGTACAGTCACTTCTCCAACCGATAAAAACAACAGCCGCTTATTTGAAGACGGTACTTTATATGTAGCTCGTTATAACGCTAACGGTACGGGCGAGTGGATTCCCTTAAATTTAAACACTCCTACAAATCCCATTCCTCCCTCAACTCTTGCATCAGTAGAAGTTGCAGCGTTAGGTAGAGCATCAAATGGTGGCAATACCCGTTTACCAAGACGCAGGGGTATTTTGGGTGAAACTTCAGAAGGTGGGTCAATAACTGTCACAATAACACAAGTTACAAATCAAACAACTGGAGCGATTACTTCTTACGGTGAAGCTGAAGCTTTACCTGCCTATCAAGGTAAGAAGCTATCCGATTTTTATACCAGTCAGGGTGCAGTGTTAGTTGATGCTTTTTTAGCTGCTAACCTCATTGGAGCCACTCCCACTGCTCGTCCCGAAGATCTTGAAATCAACCCTAGAAATCCTAGAGAAGTCTTTATCGCTTATACGGACGGTGCGCCATCGGGAGATGGATATCCCGATTCTCGAATTTTTATCGTATCCAAGTATAGTGCTGACATCACTGCCGCACAGCCTTCAGGTGAACTTTTTAAAATTATCGAAGATAGCGCTGATAGCACCGGTACAACCTTCCATTGGGAACGATTTGCCAAAGGTGGAGAAGCAAGCGCAGAACCTGGAGATGGTTTTGCTAACGTAGATAACTTAGTATTTGACAGCCAAGGTAATATTTGGGGTTGCACTGATATGTCTACTGAAGCTCATAATGGCTTTACTACGGGTGCAAACCCAGAGCCATTACGAGTAGACCACAGGGTTGTAGGGGCTAATTCACCTAGTACTGATGATTCTAATTTCAATGTCAGGACTTCTGACCTAATTGGAGTGTTTGGAAATAATTTCCTCTTCTTTATCCCCACAAGTGGACCCGACGCAGGGGAGGTTGTACCTTTTGCTTATGGACCGCCACGTTGCGAATTCACAGGACCTACCTTTGTTGGGGATACACTGATTATTTCCGTACAGCATCCTAGTGAAGATGTTCCATTTACTCCACGGCAAACCCTCAGCAGAGAAATTGAGATTTTGAACTTGGATGGTACGCTGTTTACCCAACAACGCAATATACCTCGTGGTAGCAATTGGCCCAGCAATATAGAGGGCAATATTGAAGGACCCCCACGTCCGGGAGTCATCGGCATTCGACGCAAGCAGTCCAGGGGTCGCTTTGTTTAACACCTGACCTGCTAATTGCGATCGCACTTGATACTGAAAAAGCATTAATTGCGATCGCAATTCCATGAGGGAGCACATCGATCAAGCAATGTGTTTAAAATCCAACAACACTTCAGAGGCGGATTGATAGCGATCGCTAAAATGATACCGCACCATCTTATCTAAAATCGCTGCTAAATTTTCGCTAATTTGTGCGCGATGTCGCCACATTACACAACCAGTATCCGGGTCGGGCTGAAGTTCGTGGGGTAACAATCCCGTTACTGCTTGAATGCCAATCATACCGACAGCATAAACATCGCTACACAAACGGGGATGACCTGCAAATTGTTCTGGTGGTGCGTAACCTCGCGTTCCAATAGCAACTGTTGCTAATTCTGTTTGTTCGTTGCTAGATGGTTGCATCATTTTAACTGCACCAAAGTCAATTAACACCAAGCGATTATCTAAGCTACGTCTGAGAATATTATTCGGTTTAATATCTCGATGAATAACGCGATGGTCGTGAACAAATACCAAAATTTCTAATATTTCTTTCAGTAAACTAATAACATAAAATTCATTTTGTATTCCCCTTACGGGTGGTAATTCGTCACTCAAGGAATGTCCTTGAATATATTCTTGTACTAAATAAAATTCACGATTGTCCTCAAAATAAGCTAGCAATTGAGGGATTTGAGAATGTTGACCTAAAGCTTCTAAAATTTCGGCTTCAGCATCAAATAGCCTTCTAGCAACTTGCAAAAATTTTGTGTCTCGACGGGCGGGCATCAATTGCTTGACTACGCAGACAGGATGACCGGGACGTTGCATATCTCCTGCTAAATACGTGCAACCAAATCCACCCGATCCTAAAACTTTTGTCACTTTATAGCGTCCACTTAGTATGGAGTCACCACTAGTTTTTTCGAGTGTGTCGGCTTTTGGAGTGTGAAGGTGTTTGTCTTTTATTTCTGTCGTTTCTTTCAAAAGAGTGTGTAATTGTTCAATTGCTTCTTTTTGTTTTTCTACTTGTAGAAGAATTATCTTAGTTTGTTGTTGATTTTGGTATGTCATATAAATGACAACAACAATACTACTAGTTATGAATGCGATCGCAGGTGGTACGACTGGTATCCATCCTGCTTGTAAAAACACACTCGTACAAATAACTATTAACCCAATGAGAGTTGTACCACCTACGACAATCAACAATAAAGGATGCCGCACCCGCCAAGCCAAAGTAGCACCTGCAAGTGACCAAATCCATATCCATAACACTTCTGCCCATTCTGGAAAATACCAGATTAAAGGACGCCCATCTAGCACTGCACTTATTAGCTGGCTGGTTGTCTGTGCGTGAATTAAAGCAGGCGACATTCTTGCGGGTTGGTCTGGTAATGCACTATAAGGGGTATAAAAACCAGAATGAAGGCTGGGGGTTTTCGTACCAATAATCACCAGACGGTCTTTGAATAACTTGGGATCTACAGATCCGGTTAATACTTGTGTAAGAGTAACTTCTGGTGCAAGGCGATCCGGATGGCGGTAATTTAGCATAATTTGATAGCCACCCGCATCTATCTTTTTATAACCACCTGCATCACTTGTTAAAGATTTAAAATGTGCTTTTAACGTGCGATTTTTGGTATGGCTCAATATCATGTTTTGTTTATCTGGAAAATCAGGTTCGACACCCTCTTTTTCCAGATAACTCATTGCCAGTACTGTAGCAAATGATGTGGCTGTTGTACATTTTTTGTCGTATTCAGAATGAGCAAATAGCAAACTTCGACGAACAATCCCATCATCATCTGTTACTAAATCCGTAAATCCTACGTTATTTATAGATAAATTTTGAGGAGGCGCAATTTCCTGAGTTCCTACACTGCTGAATGCACAAACACTAATAATATTATCTCGCCGTTTTAAAACTGATGCAAAATTTTCTTGTTCCGATCTGTATAAATTTACTCCAATAATGCGCGGTTGATATGATTGTAGCTTTGCCAATAACTCGTTAAGCGTGTTATCTGATAAAGGCCATTTTTGTTTCCGAACGTCATCTTCAGTGACTGTCACTAGCACCAAACGCGAATCCATTGGTTCTGGAGAACGCAACCGTAACATTTGGTCATACGCCTTCAGTTCTACTGATTGCAATAATTTCAGTTCTCTCACTCCCATTAATAAAGATGTGACTCCTACACTACTTATAAGAATCGGGAGCAACCAGTTAAAGGGGGTGTTGTTGCGACGGTCATCTCTGATGACCTCAAGAGGTGCCTCAGTCAAAGCAAAGTCCTGTGTCTTGCGATCGACAAACGTATCACTATGGCGATTTTGACTTTGTAGAAGAAATGGGGACGTTCTACGAGTCAAACGAACCCAATCTTTTGCTAAAGTGGCACGTAGTTTTTCAAAGAGTCCAGTCATCACAGGAGTGCGGCAGCAGCCAGAATTTGGTGAGATAATCTCATGCTATACTGTTGACCACAGTTAGCGTGAGTGTCTTAGTATCGCTACTAAGATTCTCTAGGTATATAGTAGGACTTACTTATTTTAATGGTTCTACCCCATTTTCTGTTTTAACTTAGGTAGATGACTGTTGCCCGTTGCAAGTACGCGATCGCGGTTCAATCCAACTTTACTCGATATTTAATACTTTTTATACAAAATACACGGGGATTGGGTTGAGCAGTCACAAAACTCAACAAAATCCCCATATCCAAATGACACTATTAACAAATCCTTGCATTACCTGCAATGCTATGCGATACTGTTAAAACATTTAAATCTACTGCTAACAAGTAAATTTACCGTAGATTAAAACAGAGCAACTTTAGTGACACTGAGATATTTGTCACTCTTTACCAGTGATATCTTCTCAACCAAAATCTGAAATCCAAAATCCAAAATCCCATGACATATATCTTGGCAATTTCAGGGAGCCCTTCTCACCCCTCCAGAACACACGGTCTTCTGGAATACGCAAGTAAAATTTTACAGCAAGAAAGTTATCACACAGATATTATTTCAGTTCGTGATATACCACCAGACGTTTTGGCATATGGACGCTATGACAGCCCCAACTTAGAGGAACCAAAGGCACTTTTAGAACGAGCTAGTGGGGTGATCGTAGCCACTCCAGTTTATAAAGCCGCGTATACAGGAGTTCTGAAAGCTTTTTTAGATTTATTACCTCAACGGGCTTTATCGGGTAAAGTCGTGCTACCTATTGCCACTGGTGGAACTCTTGCTCATTTGTTATCTATTGATTATGCCCTCAAACCCGTACTCTCTGAGTTAAAAGCAAGGTACATTCTGGGTGGTGTTTATGCAGTAGACAAGCAGATTCAAGTACAGCCAGATGGTAGCCTTCAGATTGAAGAGGAAATTGAGCAGCGACTCCAAGAAGCTTTACAAGAGTTTGCGGAAACTGTAAGCAAATTTCAACCAATTGCTAAAGAGTTGACGCACGCAAGTTAGTCCATTACCTTTCTTCCTACTTGCCCGTAGCAGATGAAGAACTGCCAGTTCATCTGCTACTTTTTTATAGGAGAACTCAATTTAGGAGAATTCAAACGCCCCAATATCGGCTCTACCATTTAGGATACGAGGGAACCAACGTTGGTCGGTTATGGGATCGGTATCCAGCAGGTTTGGATCTGCGGAATCAATAGCTGGACTATCAAGAAGTAGGGCTACTGTCTGTGTGGAACCACCATTAAAATCCAAAGAAGCTAGGCGAGGATCGAGCGGGTGGTCACTTGTGCCTGTTATATCTCCTGTGACTCCAAATCCAGAACTACCAGTGCTGTCACCAATGAGGTTATAGCCAAAGCTTACGAAACTACCAGCCACGTCGGAGTTAACACCGTTTGTATTCAAGTGGTTGGCAGCGATAATGGTGTTCCGTGCGCTAGCGAAGCCATTAGTATTATTGAACACACCTCCACCATTAGTGGCTAGATTTTGGGTAATTGTACTAAATACTAGAGTCAGCGTACCATTATTATTGATACCCCCACCTTGGCTGCTTGTTCTGTTGTTACTAATGGTGCTGTTGCTCACCGTTAGAACACCATTATTATTGTTATAGATGCCGCCGCCACCACTCCCTAAAAACCCACTGCCACTGGCATTGTTACTGATAGTGCTGTTGCTCACCGTTAGGGTGCCACTATTAAAGATGCCGCCACCAGAACCAGTGAAGCTACCGCCAATGGAAGTATTGTCATTGATAGTGCTGTTACTTACAGTCAGAGTGCCATCGTTAAAGATGCCACCACCACTGTCAGCCAAGCCGCTAGTTAACCTGTTGCTACTCACAGTAGAGTACAAGAGTGTCACGTTACCGCTAGCATTGTTGTAGATACCGCCGCCACTAGCACCCCTACCTCCTGACGAATTGCCATTGAGGATACTATTGTTGAGTGTCACGGTACCACCAACGTTATAGATACCGCCACCTCTACCCTCATTACCAGATGCAAAAGAACGGTTATCATTAATGGTACTATAGTTTACTATAAAAGTACCGCCAGCGTTGTAAATGCCACCGCCACCGTTTCCTCCCAGACCGGATTCTGAGTTATTACTGATAGTACTGTTGTTTACTGTTACGCTCCCTATGTTGTAAATACCACCGCCGCCACCGAGCCCAGTGCCCGAAACGAAGTTATTACTGATAGTACTATTATTTATCGTGATGTTCCCTATGTTGTAAATGCCGCCGCCAGACCCAGCTCGGTGATTGCGAACAACACTGTTGTCTAGGATGAGGGTACCACTGTTATAAATCCCACCACCAAAGCCATTCGGCATATTATCTCTGCCATCGGCAACGATCAATCCATTAAAGGTTACTGTTGCTTCCGCCTCAATCTCAAACACTCGTGAAGCTTGGTTACCGCTTACCGTCAATAAGTTTTCACCTGTCAAAGTATCCCGTGGGGCGATGATGCTCAAGCTTTGAGTAATATCAAGTTCTCCTAAACTCAGGGTAATGGTCTGTGAGCTGGCAAACAATGAGCAGTCAAATACAATTAAGTCTTCATGACTATCGGTATTTGCTTGATTAATTGCTTCTCGTAGAGTTGTCACCCCATCATTACTATCGACCAAATCGGCAATACTGTTGACTGTAATAATAGCACCGGGATTCACCTGTACATGGAGTTGATGGAGTAAATCGTCTGAAAATACAGGTGTAGAAGTTGCGGAAAATGCAGATTCATAATCTGTGGTAGACCCTAGAAAATCCATAGCAAATTTCACTCTCATGATGAATGCTATAGAAATTTTATATAAACTACCACGGAAGTAAAAATTTTTCTAAGAACTCGTTGACTTTTAACAGGGTATCCGGCAATTCTGTATCAACTTCTCTCACCTTCTCAAAAGGAGCGAACCGATAGTAATTATAGTGTAAAAATTTTTATCCTAGTGAGAGCTTATTATAACATAATAAAAAAAATCTAAAAATATCATGAGATACACAAAATTGATTAACATAAGTTTAAGATAGCTAAGAGTGGTAAATACCTCTAAAGAAAGAGTTTACTACTAATTGATAAACTCTATCCGGCATGGTGCTGCTATTTGGACAGGTGTGAAGTCCGATCTGAGTTGTTATAGAAGCCAAAAGTTAGAAGTCAAAAGTAGGAATACTTATTTTTGAGTTAAGTCAGAACTCAAAAGACTAAAGTTTATTTTTGACTGTTTAACTAGAAATTTCGATTTAGGCGTGCCTTTATCTAAATAGTTAGTTGTTATTAGTTAGTCGTTAGTGATTAGTAGAAAAAACAATAACTGCTACCAATAACTGCTAACCCCTAACCATTAAGGAGAATACCATGCTTGCGTATCTTCCACTTTTAAATGACCATAATCTACCGTATCCCGATACAATGCATCCCATCGTTGTCCACTTCGTAATTGCGATGGTGTTGTTTGCCTTCTTGTGCGATGTCATTGGATACTTTACCCGTAACTACCGTCTTTTCGAGGTGAGTTGGTGGAATATGTTTTTCGCTACAATTTCCATCTTCGTCGCCATCATTTTCGGTCAATTTGAAGCAGGTTTGGCAGAACCTTATAATGCAGCCCGCTCGGTCTTGAATGTACATACCATAATTGGTTGGTCGCTTTCTGGAATTCTTGCTGCCGTTACAGCTTGGCGTTATGTGATTCGTGCTCGCACTCCACAAAAGGTGCCAATTTATTATCTAACAGCAGCCTTGCTGTTAACTGTCTTAGTAAGCATACAAGTGTTTTTCGGAGATGAACTGGTTTGGGTTTATGGGCTGCATACTGTACCAGTTGTTGAAGCCATAAAGGAGGGCTTACTGCAATGAATCCTGAAGTTCTTGACCAATTAAAAACCCAACTTGGGGCAAATGGTTTACCCTATGCCATACCCATTCATCCAAACTTAGTCCATCTCACTCTAGGTTTGTTCATCCTTGGGGTTGCCTTTGATATTATTGGTGTGTTATTTCCGCTACAAAAGCCTATCTTCAAATTTTTGGCAATTCCTGTCATCCGTTCCAACTTCTTTGATGCTGGCTGGTACAATATGCTGGCTTCAGCCATCATCACATTTTTTACAGTAGCAGCAGGTTTTTATGAAATCATGCTGGCAGAACCAGCCACCAATGTGAAAAGTGCCTGGGGATTGCAAGCAGTAGACACAATGCTTTGGCATGGTGTCGGTGGCGTTTTTCTTCTCTCATTGATTGTTGGCATGACTATTTGGAGAGGATTTCAGCGCTTCGTTTGGCGCAGGGACGAAAGCCAAGAAGTCCAATGGACATATTTACTCTCCGGGCTGTTCTTGATGTCCCTCATGTACGTTCACGGCACGCTAGGAGCACATTTAGCTGCTGAGTTTGGGGTTCACAACACCGCCGATATGTTATTGAGATTGGGCAAAGACCCTAACTTGCTTCTGAAGTAGCTAATGGCTAATGGCTAATGGCTAATAGCTAATGGTGAGACCAGTGCTGCAGGCGGGTTTCCCGCGCCCTGGCAACTAGCGTATAGCCCTTCGGGCATAGCCTGCAGCATCGCGGAGCGTGCGCTTTGCGCTTAGCGTGTGCCTTGCACATAGCGTCTGTGCTCCTGAGATTCAAGGGAGGGCTAATAGATAATTGAAAATCAACAATTAGCAATTAGCAATTAGCAATTAGCAATTAGCAATTAACATCAACAGCTTTGTCACTATGAAAACCCGAAATATCTTAATCTTGAGCGCGATCGCGATCGCCTTAACTGCTGCTAGTCTTTGGATAGGACAACAGGCATATTCTTGGCTACCTCCTCAAGCCGCAGCAGAATCGCGACTCTTTGATGAATTATTTAGCTTCTTGGTAACATTAGGAGCATTTATCTTCCTTGGAGTCACAGGTACACTGACGTATTCAGTTCTTTTCCATAGAGCTGAGAGGTATGACACGAGTGACGGTCCTCCAATTGAAGGAAATGTAACTTTAGAAGTTATTTGGACGGCAATTCCTGTCTTGTTGGTATTTTGGATTGCTGGATACAGCTACCAAATTTACGAGCAAATGGGAATTCAAGGACCCATGGAAGCTGTTCACGTGCATATGCCAATGGGAATAGAATCAGCATATGCGGCACCTGCCAACAAGAATGCAAAAAATACGAATGCGATACCAGTTGAAGACATTGAAGTCGATGCCAAACAGTGGGCTTGGGTGTTCCGATATCCAGAAACAGGAGTGACCAGCACCGAACTGCACTTACCCGTAAATCATCGTATTCGTTTAGCAATGCGGTCAGAAGATGTTCTCCATGGCTTTTATATTCCTGCTTTTCGAGTCAAGCAAGATATTATTCCTCAACGCAAAATAGATTTTGAATTTACACCTATCCGCCCAGGTAAATACAGCTTGACCGATTCCGAATTTAGCGGTACTTACTTTGCAACCATGCAAGCAGATGTGGTTGTTGAATCCTCAGAAGACTATAAAAAGTGGCTCGCAAAAGCAGCGATGCAAAAACCATCTCCTGCCAGCAACCAAGCAGCTGCGGAGTATGCTCAAGCACTCAAAGAGCCAGTGAGATCGGGTTGGGAAACTGTAGTTCCCGCACAACCCCCTCTAGTTAATTACAGTAATTAGCTAATGGCTAATGACTAAGGGCTAATACAAGAACAATTAGCAATTAGCAATTAGCAATTAGCAACTAGCAATGAGCAATCAACAGGTATACAATGGCAAATATTTCTGTAAACGATATCAGCGTGGTTGGTGAGGTTTCTCACCATGAAGCAGCTGCATCAGATTGGAAGCGATATTTTAGCTTTAGTACTGACCATAAAGTTATTGGAATTCAGTACATTGTCACTGCTTTCTTTCTCTTTTTGATAGGTGGCATATTTGCAATGGTCATTCGTGGGGAATTGATTACTCCAGAATCAGACCTTATTGACCGGACCGTTTATAACGCCATGTTCACCATGCACGGTACGGTAATGCTATTTGGTTGGACATTCCCTGTTTTAGCAGGTTTTGCTAACTATCTTGTTCCCTTGATGATTGGGGCACAAGATATGGCATTTCCAAGACTTAATGCTGTTGCCTTTTGGATGGTACCAGTGGCAGCTATTCTCCTGATGGTAAGTTTTTTAGTTCCAGGCGGACCTGCACAAGCAGGTTGGTGGTCTTATCCTCCTATCAGTTTGCAAAACCCAACCGGTCATCTTATCAATGGTGAATTTATCTGGTTATTGGCAGTAGCCGTATCAGGCGTCTCTTCAATTATGGGGGCGGTGAACTTCGTCACCACTATTTTCAAGATGCGAGCACCAGGGATGACATTTTTCCGCATGCCTGTTTTTGTCTGGGCAGTATTAAGCGCTCAAATTATTCAACTGTTTGGATTGCCTGTATTAACAGCAGGTGCAGTCATGCTCTTATTTGACTTAACAGTTGGAACTAGCTTTTTTAATCCGGTGAAGGGAGGAGATCCCATTCTTTTCCAACACTTCTTCTGGTTTTACTCCCATCCTGCTGTTTATGTCATCATCCTGCCAGTTTTCGGTATTTTTTCAGAAATCTTTCCAACTTTTTCTCGCAAACCTTTATTTGGTTATAAAGTTGTAGCTATTTCATCCCTTGTTATTGCTGGAGTGAGCGGTATAGTTTGGGTACACCATTTGTTTGTCAGTGGAACTCCTGCTTGGATGCGGTTGCTTTTCATGCTAACAACAATGTTTGTGTCTGTACCGACTGGCATTAAAGTGTTCGCTTGGACTGCGACGATTTGGGGCGGTAAACTGCGCTTTGATACGCCAATGCTATTTGCGTTTGGTGCATTAATACTGTTTGTCTTTGCTGGCATTACTGGTATTACCCTTTCTTCAGTTCCAATTGATGTCCATGTCAATAATACGTATTATGTGGTAGGTCATTTCCACTACGTACTGTATGGCACAGTAACCATGGGATTATACGCAGCGATTTATTACTGGTTCCCTAAAATGACCGGACGTATGTACTATGAAGGCTGGGGTAAACTTCACTTCTGGCTTGCCTTCATTGGTACCAATCTCAACTTTTTCCCCATGCATCCATTAGGATTGCAAGGAATGCTGCGTCGAGTTTCTTCTTACGCTCCAGAGTATGAAATGTGGAACATTATTGCTAGTATTGGAGCCTTTCTTTTAGGTATGTCTACTTTACCCTTCATTATCAATATGGTAGCTGCTTGGATGCACGGTCCAAAAGCGCCTAATAATCCTTGGAGAGCAATTGGATTGGAGTGGTTGGTATCTTCACCACCTCCTGTAGAGAATTTTGAAGAACTTCCAATTGTCGTATCTGAACCTTACGGCTACGGTAAATCTGAACCATTAGTTGCAAAACACTAATTGTTAGCAGTTAGTAGTTAGTTATTGGTTGTGAGAAGAAAAATCCCTAACAACTAACTACTAACCATTAATCACTAATATTTGAAGGAGATTTTATTAAATGGATAGTTCCATCATTTCAGAAGAGTTACATCATGTCGCGCACGGGCATACTCACGATGAAGAAGGCAACAAAATGTTTGGCTTCATTGTGTTTTTGATCTCAGAGACTTTTATTTTCCTCAGTTTCTTTGCAGGATATGCTATTTACAAAACAACTGCCATAGACTGGTTACCTCCTGGTGTTCCAGGGTTAGAAATTAAAGAGCCTGCAATTAACACAGTAGTTCTTGTATCCAGTAGCTTTGTCATTTACTTAGCAGAACGTGCTCTTCAACGTCATGATTTGACAAAGTTTCGCATATTTCTTTTGCTAACAATTGCAATGGGATCTTACTTTCTTGTAGGACAAGCAATTGAATGGAGCCATCTCTCCTTTGGTTTTACCACGGGAGTTTTTGGTGGAATGTTCTATCTCTTAACTGGCTTCCACGGTTTGCACGTTTTCACTGGTATTTTATTACAATTGATTGTTCTTGGTCGCTCTTTTCTTCCTGGTAACTACGATTCAGGGCATTTTGGTGTCAATGCCACTTCACTATTTTGGCACTTTGTTGATGTCATTTGGATTGTTTTGTTTATCCTTATTTATCTCTGGCAATAATTCCATTGACTGTAAAGCTGTAAGCTCGCCGACTTCTTGAAAAAGTCGGCGAGCCAAGCGAACTTATTCTATCAAAAATTAATACATTCAAGTACGCTATATCTTTTCCTTTGATTCCTAAAATGCACAAAAGTGTTAACATTTAATTTTTATATTTTTAATAAATATGTATTTTTATTAATAACACGAAAAATATTAATTTATAGCCTGTGTAGTGCCCTTTTCGTTTGTATAGCTACGCCCAACGAGTGTGTAGGTGCAAGATATCATTTAACAAATAACTTAAAGAAAAATAACTCGTCGATTTCTCTTTGGTGTCCGATCTTGTGGATAGTGTGAATGTTAATTCTTCAAGAAGACTTAATGAAAATCAAGAGCGATCGCAAACTCCGATCGGAAATGCCGTAAATTGGGTAGTATCTACTTGAACTATGACCAAGGGTGCATTATGACTGAACAAAATCCACATAGAGGGGGAGACAGAAGAGAGGGAGGAAAACGCTTCCTTCCCGAACAGCCATTAACAGCAACAGAGGTAGCAACTTTTGTAGAACAATTTCAAGCGGCTACTACAGACAAGGAAAAACTTTTAGTTGTCTCCTCGTTACTAGATGCTGTAGCAAAAGATTATTTAGATAGTCCAGAACACCAGGAGTCTGGGAAAGCAATCCATAGTGCTTTTTCTCGTCTTGCTTATCTCATTAAGGAGAACGGTTCATTAAAGTCTGCTTGAGTCCATCAGCAAGTGAATCTATTCATAGTGGTTCTGGATTGACCTCAAACTGAACAGCAACTATTCCCTTGATAGCCAGCAAGTAAACTTTTGCTGGACGGTTGTTACCGTTCAGCAAATATCTTTTGTTTTCCGTGTTTTCCGTCAGTGGATAAGCTAACTTGTCCAAACAAAAACAATACGCCCAAGGATATGGGTAAAAAACCGAGAGAAATTCTGTAAGACTTAGACCTCTGGGTATTGTACCTAGGATTGATGCATGGTAAAACGAAATTTGACGATCCTATAAATAAGATTTGCATTAAATGCTTTTGAGTGAAACAAAAATGGTTAGACGGCACAGTCGGCAAGCATTGGCTCAACAAAACACTATCCTAGCTGCAAAAAACTTTTTGGTAGAAATGGAAAATGGTGCAACACTAGAGCAATTAGAGTTTATCGCTAGTGCTGCGGGTGACATTGCTCTTTTCTGGCATTTAATTGGCAATCCTGATGAAATTCCTTTATATGAAGTAGGGGGTTAGCCAGAGTATATTCTCATTATCGTGCTAAAAGTAGATATCTTATCCTCATTTTTTCTGTTGGAC
The DNA here is from genome assembly GCF_000760695.4 of Tolypothrix bouteillei VB521301. Classification (GTDB taxonomy): domain Bacteria; phylum Cyanobacteriota; class Cyanobacteriia; order Cyanobacteriales; family Nostocaceae; genus Scytonema; species Scytonema bouteillei_A. The sequence continues at coordinate 2,788,656 of NZ_JHEG04000001.1, forward strand.
TTTAACATATAACTTTTTTTGTTTGTACGCTGTAAAGACGCGCTTTGGCGCGTCTTTACATATTGGCTTAAGGCTAAAATGTCAAAGTGGTACGAAGTACGCCGACTGTTGTTGTGTCGTTTCTGCTATCACCTTCTGGATTAAAGAGAACAAAAGCACCAGGGGTAATGCTGATATTGTTATTGACTTTGAGACGGTAATATGCCTCTAAATGGTAGGGAACGGCACGATCTACACCTGCATCGGCCAGTCGAGCATCACCATCGGCAGAGGTACGATAAAGTGGCTGTCCAAAAATAATGCCTGCATTATTCCCTTTTCCAAATAAATCGCTAAAGTGAAGCCCAGCCATCCAACTTGTGAAAGTGGTAGAAGCATCCACACGACCAGAAGAATCATCCACAAATATAGCTGCACCATATCCAGAAAAAGCAACTTTTGGGGAAACCCGCCACGTGACTGTACCACCAACAGAGTTCAATTGAACTGGTATTCCTAAAGGAACATTAGCTAAGGCACCAATATCACTACTCGTCAATCCCGTACCCAAGATATTGATTTCGTGATAACTGTGGGCATAGTTTAGAGCAAAATCGAGGGAATTGCTCGGTCTAAAGGTTAACTGTGTTGACACAACCGAACTACCACCAAATACACCTGCACCTAAAGGCGTGTTAGAAACCCCAGGCTGTATATCCGCACCTGAACTTACAATGTTGGCATTTGCACTACCATACAAAGCCCTTAAATCCAACTGCTTTGAGATATTAAAAATGAATCCTGCTGCTGATGCCAAACCCGAACCAGAAGTACCGCCGGAGACACGTACTACAGGGTTTAAACCTGCAAAGCGAGAAATAGACTCTTGCCCTTCACCGTAAAAAGGCGTAACTGCAGGAAAGGCATCGGATACTTCTGCTGCAGGACCAGCAAACAAAGTTAATTGATTGGCAACAGGAAAGATGTAAAGCAGTTTGTAAAGCTCAATATCGTTCGCACCGGTGGAGGTTAATGTCTTAACATCAAAACCGGGAAATTGGGGTTCAAAACTTACACGTGCGCTGCTAGCATTGAGTAGATTTGAAGCCAAACCTAAAGATTGTTGAAGGCTACCATTACCGGTTACACCACCTAAAAAGTTATGCGCTTGCAAACCAGTAATCAATAAGTCTTTGCCAGTGAAGCTGGTATTGAGGTTTAACCGCACTCTGTTCGTCAAAATAATATTGGGGTCATCTCGACCGGGAGCACCCCCTGTAGCACCAATCCCTGCAATAATAGCCTCTCCATTGAGTTTGGTTGTTATGGAAAACTGATTGGCTTCCAATTCAGCGGCACGAGCTTCTACAGCATCTACCCGACCTCGCAGTGTTGCTAATTCCGCAGTAAATTCTTCTTGCAATCTCTGCAAAGTCACTAAATCTTCTTTTCTTACCAAATCAGCAGTTGCTGTCGCAATCAGTTCATTGACTCGGTCCAAACAAGCATTTAAACCAGCCGCAAATTCATAACGAGTCAAAGCACGGTTACCCCGATAAGTGCCATTTGGATAACCGGCAATACAACCATAACGCTCTACGAGAGATTGTAATGCTTGAAAAGCCCAGTCTGTAGTCTTTACATCAGACAGTTGCGATACAGATGTAACTTGTGCCGAACTTTCTCCTTGTGAAGATTTTGAGACAGGTAAAACTGGAGATGTAGGAGCAATGGTCTGCCCTAAATCTCTATTTTCTGACTGTTGTTTGATAACGGGTAAGTCTTGTTGTTGGGATACAATAAATTCTGCTTGGGTTACATTGGGTACAATATTCCCATCAAAAAACTCGCTTGCGTTCTGAGTACTACTAATGTTAAAATTTGCTAAGTTCTCCGGATCTATTAACGCCTGTTCGTCGTCTGCTATTTTATAATTAACACTAGCTTGTACGGGCAATATTTTAGCAAACAGACACAAGAAAGTGGCTCCGCCACCGCAGGCTAGCAGATATTTCTTCATGGTAACTCCTCACAACATAGCGACAACTTAACTGTAATTATTACAAACTACAACTTAAGTAAACTCTTTGAAGATTTTACAACAGAAAGTTACTAAGGTTACTGCATTTTTCTGATGACTTGCACAAAATTTTGTTCAAAATACTTTATATTAAGAATATGTGTTGCTTGGGTAAGCCTTAATCAAGCTACTATTAAGACCGTTCCGTTTGGTTTTTTTCAAGTATTGCCTAAACCTCGAAAATATGCTTTCCAAAGAGAGCACTCTAATTTGGAAAAAACACCAAGAGATTGAGATCGGTTCTATACAAACGATCGCCCGCCTTTGCGGACTTCATATCAAGTTCATGCAGGCAGACGATCGCTTGTGTAGCTGAGGCAGCACGTTACCTAAAGCGCCTCTACAGTTTAATATGCAAATTAGATATGGAACGCAGCACCTTAGCAACATAATGTGTTCGCTGTAAGGCGAGATCGTTAAACAGTTTGGTTTTTCTTGCCCGCTTACTTATTTCAGGGTGAAATCCGATATCTATCTCTTGGATAAAGAGTTGCTTGTTTTACACTAGGAAGACTCAAGATTCGTGAAGTGAGTCTTTCTAAACCAATAGCCAATCCACCATGAGGCGGCATTCCCATATCAAACATCTGTAAATGATTTTCAAAAGATATGGGATCGATCGCACGCTGGCGAAGTGCTTGTTCTAAATCCTCACGTTTATGCAGTCTTTGCCCTCCAGTTGTAATTTCAATACCCTCAAAAAGAAGGTCAAAGCTTTGAGACGCTCCGTTGTTACCTCTAGGGTAAGTGTAAAATGGACGGGCTGATAGTGGAAAGCCAATCACAAAAAGAGCGTTTATACCAGTTTCAGCTTCTGCAAGCTGACAAAGTTGGCGTTCAGCCTCTGGATCTAGGTCGTCTGTTAAGTCAGTGCGATTGTAAAATTGATTGAGTCGCTCAAGACACTCTTGAAATTCCCAAATAGGGACTTTCGTCATTTTCGGCAAAAGCTGAGAGCGATATCTTTTGATGATATCCCCGTAATTCTCATTAAGCATTTCAAAAATGTAAGTCAAGAGTTCTTTCTCCAACTGAATAACCTCTTCGGGTTGCTCGATGAAGCCTAGTTCAAGGTCTAGAGAGTAATATTCTGTGAGATGACGGCTACTCGCGTGGGGTTCCGCACGGTAAACATGACCCGTTTCAAAAACTCTTTCCAATCCAGCTACCCCTTGCTCTTTATAAAACTGGGGACTTTGAGCAAGGTAAGCAGAACGTTCAAAATATTTAATTTCAAATAAATTCGTCCCTCCTTCTGTTCCACCAGACACTATTTTGGAGGTGACAATTTCAGTGAAGTGCTTTTCCCATAGAAATTGACGAAAATAATGCAGAATTGCTGCTTGTATCCTAAAAATATCGCCAACGCTGTGATTGCGAAGTGATAGAGGACGATAAGCCAAAATTGTGTCAATGCCAATTTCAGAAATGTCCTCCGAAGAATTAAAGGGAAGACAATGAGAGACTCGATTGAAAACAAAAACTTCAGTGACTTCTATCTCAAAACCCCTGGAAGAACGAGAATCGGGTTTGACCCAACCCTTAATTTCAACTGGTTGATCGAGTTTTAAAGAGAGCGATCGCGTATATGCTGAATCTGCAACACACTGAATCTCTCCGCTACAGTCTTTGAGAATAATAAAAGTTGTTTTCGCCAGTTCTCGAAGACGGTATATCCATCCCCGAATGAAAACCTGTTCTGAAACTGATGGGTTAAGAGAATCGATCGGTACCCGTTCCTTATTTACCATATGCTATAGTCCGCAAAAAACTACAAATGACCATCAAATGAGGTTTGTATTGTTTAATTGCTGGAACCATAACAACGGCGGTACCATCCAGCTTCCACAAACTTAACTTTTTTGCTTCTCAGCACAAGAATGTGGCACTTAATTGCTGCAGTGTCGTTGCAGTGACGTTTCGCGCTACTAATGCCTATCTCAACAGTTTTTCACTTCTATTGGATTTCCTGTTCGAGCGAACCTCTCAGACGGGTCTTTCGTCTTCTACGAGTTTAATGAATTTTAGCAAATTTTTTGCTAAGTGCTGCTATTCATAATTCCGAAATCACGTTAAATCTTGTTGTATTACAATTGTAGCACAAAGCCGCCGGAAGAGGTTTATCGTAGATGGCAGCCTTAGAATTAGAAAATTTACGCAAAACGTTTACCCTGACTCCCGGTTGGGGACTCAACAAAGTCCGTAAGGAAATTGTCGCAGTAGATAATATCAGTTTAAGCGTTCCTACAGGTCAAGCGATCGCTTTCATCGGTCCCAATGGTGCGGGAAAATCCACCACTATCAAAATGCTAACGGGTATTTTACACCCTACGTCTGGAACTGCAAGATTGTTAGGTCTCAATCCCTGGCGCAATCGTCGCGAACTTGCTTATCAGATAGGAGTTGTCTTTGGACAGCGATCGCAATTATGGTATCACCTTCCGCCCCGTGACACTCTCGAGTTATTAGCCCGGATCTATAATATAGACCGCCACGAGTACATAAAGCGCCGGGACATACTCGTTCAACGTTTTGACCTCTCACCATTTTGGAACATTCCAGTACGCAAACTATCATTAGGTCAGAGGATGCGAGCGGAAGTTGCAGCCAGCTTACTCCACTCACCGCGATTGTTGTTTCTTGACGAACCAACTATTGGTCTTGACGTTATTGCCCGCCAGGAATTGCGGGATTTGATCCGTGAGTGGAATCGCAATGAAGGTTTAACTGTATTCCTCACCAGTCACGATACGGGTGATATTGAACGAGTCGCGCAACGAGTTGTTGTAATCAATCACGGGCGAGTCGTACTCGATGATGAAGTGACAGCTATGCGCCGTCAGTATCTTGAATCGAAAATTCTCAGTGTAAGGTTTCATCACTCGATTCCCGATCTAACCATACCGGGTGTCTCCTTCATGCAAAAAAGTGAGTATGCTCTCAAGCTAGAGGTTAACACCCGCATCACTCCAATCGAAGCAGTGATGAGCCAAATTCTGCAAGCAGGTTCTGTAGCCGATATTGCTATTGAAGACCCTCCTTTAGAAGAAGCGATCGCGCACATTTACTCTCAAAAATTTTAGATCTGAATGGGTCTAATTGATACACGCAAACTTGTAAAATGAACAGCCTGAATAAATATATATGGATTGGCTTAACAGCCGCTCGTTCCAACCTTGCTTACATAGGAGAAGTAGCATCTAGAGGGCTTTTTCTCTTTGTAATACTCTATATTTTCCTGCAACTTTGGCGCGTTACTTATACAGAAACAAATGCCGAACAATTGGGAGGGTTAACGCTCTCTCAAATGATATGGTATTTGGGTATTACTGAGTCTATTGTGCTTTCAAATCCGCCAATTGCTCAAGAAGTAGACCACGATGTCAGAACAGGAGCGCTAGCAATACAACTGATACGTCCCGTATCTTACCCCTTATATAGATTGTGGACAACTTTAGGCGAGCGAATAGTCCGCTTCAGTTTGAATATGGCAGTAACAGTAGGGCTTGTGTTGTTATTTGTCGGATTCATCCCCATAAGTTTGACAGGTTTATTTTTGTTTCTACTAGCACTGCCACTAGCATTTGTGTTGGATTTCTTAGGAACCTTTTCAGTTGGCTTAGCAGCTTTTTGGCTGGAAAATACTTCAGGGTTAATGCTGATTTACAGCCGAATTATGATGATTTTAGGTGGAATGCTTCTTCCTCTAGATTTATTACCCGAGCAATGGCAACCTTTATTAAAAGCTCTGCCCTTTGCCAGTATTTTATACGGTCCGGCTCGTTTGTTTGTCAATCCCGACCTCACTTTTGCCAGTGAACTATTACTCAAACAAGGTATCGCAATAGGTGTGTTGGGTTTATTAGTGACTTGCGTGTATCGTACAGCAGTCAAACGCATTCATGCCAATGGAGGGTAAGGGAAAATGTTATCAAATTTACTTTCTTACTTACAATTAGCAGCAGCATATGTTCGCCTTAACTTAAATGCTCACTTGGAATATCGTGGGGCATTTATCACCCAAGTGGTAGCAATGATTTTAAATAACACCATATGGATAATATTTTGGTGCTTGTTCTTCACACGCTTTCCGGTGCTGCGAGGTTGGACAATACAGGATGTTATAACTCTTTGGGCAATGTCATCAGCAGGTTTTGGTTTAGCTCATGCTATCTACGGTAATGCTTGGTTACTCACCAATTTAATTGTCCAAGGGCAGTTAGATGTGTGGATGTCATATCCCCGTACTCTTTTGCCGCATTTGCTTTTGGGTCAGATGAATGCTACATCTTGGGGAGATTTGTTATTTGGGTATGGAATTTATGTATTCTTTGTCAAGCCAGATATCATACATTTTCTGATGTTTGCTGTCTTGACAGTTTCAGCAGCCGCATTGTTTGTAGGTTTTAGCGTTCTGACAGGAAGCTTGAGTTTTTACTTAGGTAATTCTGAAGGGCTGACCCAGCAATGGAGAAATTCTTTGATTACCTTCAGTACATACCCACCGACTCTATTCGAGGGTTGGGTTAAAGTACTACTATATACATTAATTCCTGCTGGTTTTGTTAGCTATTTACCTGTTACCGCTTTGCAGGAGGTATCTCTGGTACAGGCTTTGCTAGCAGTTGTTGGCTCTACTGTAGTCTTGTTAATAGGAATAGGTGTATTTTATTGCGGATTGCGTCGCTACTCTTCTGGAAATCTGTTGAATATGCGTGGTTAGAGATTGCCAAAAACTAAACTATCTATTTTGTGGGATGGGTGGAGTATCCATCCCTTGTTTTGAATCGTCGAGCTACCTTCGATATCTTATTTAGCGTTGCTCATACTACTTGTCGCAATTGATAATTTACTCGGCAAAATCAGTTCAAAACATTACGAAATTTACTATTTTTCTTTGTATATTAATATAGTTGGCCGAGATAGAATATTATTTTATATCTATAAAATATTGGTTTAATTGTTTGTGCCAATACTAATGTTAAAATTGAGAATTTAAAAAGTATGATTGCTAAAAAATGTAGACATAAGATCGCTAAAACTTAAGCATTAACTGCATATTCTATTTTATCTAAGTAGGTAGGCACAATTAAACCGAACTATATAAACTTATGTAAAGTGTCACAAATGCTTTAAAGATTAAGCTTTTAAATGATTTACATTTCTTAATGTAGTTGTGTTTTTTAGCGCCCACCTACTTAATTAGTCAATATAGAAATCTCAATTGTCAGAAAAAATCCTGAAAGAATACGTTATGTTTATTTCGCTTCTTGACTGGATATTGTTAATCAAGCGAGTCTCCTCCGGAGACTCTAAGCGGACGTTTATATATAGATAACGTTATGAAATTCAAAATATCCTACAACACATATGGATTTATTTTAGGCATTGGACTCATTTTTAACTGTGCATTAGCAATAAGTATATATCAGAAATCTTCTGACATAGAAACTTACATAAATAGCTTTTGTAAGAATCAGTTGAATGGAAAAAGTTTTACGAGAACCGAGCTATTGTTTGGTTTATCAAAATCAGACGGCTCAAGGGTGAACGAAAAAGAATTTCAGTTTTTCATAGACAATGAAGTTACACCTCTTTTTCCTGATGGGCTAACCTTGTTAACTGGTAAGGGTCAATTCAAGAATTCGCGTAAAATAGTTGTCAAAGAAGGGTCGAAGCTTTTAATATTACTTTATCCTTTTAACAGTGACAGTAACCGAAAAATTCAACAAATTCGACAGGCATATGTAAAAAATTTTCAACAAGAGTCTGTGTTGCGTGTTGATGAACTATCATGCGTATCTTTCTAATAAATCAATCGATCGCAAGATTTTGATATTGTTACCTTCGTTCACGTTGAAAATGATGGGTATGGCAAGCAAAAGTTAGCAGAGTTTATTGCTGAAGCTTGTACTAAATTTGTGGAGTTAACAGCAGCATTATAAAAATTCTGCCATCAGTAGGTTTATGCCCATAGGTTGAGTGTACTAAAGTGGCAATTGTTTTTAGATATACATCTACCTTGGAGGGTGCATGCCCCAGTACTTTGGAAAATTGCCGACAACTGACCAACCTTGGACTACTATTGGTAGGGTACAATCTGTCAACAAGAGCGATGCTGCAAAGCAGCCGCTTCGCGAACGCGTTATTCACCTAGAGTGTGGTGAAGCCCGTGTTAGTATTAGCGTACTCGCATCCAACTTGCTACGAGTGCGGATGTCCCCAACTGGTGAATTTCAACCCCGTCGTCCTTGGGCGGTAACACTGGACGACACAGAATGGACAAATGTACCTTTCGAGGTAAACGTAACAGATAGTGTTGTAGAAATTGAAACCGAGCAAATACGCGTGAGCGTACAGAGAGAAAAATGCCGTATAACCTGCTTTGATAAAGAAGGACGTCCCTTTGCTCAAGATACAGAGATGGCAATGGGTTGGCGATTGGGAGCAGTCGCCGCATGGAAACACATAGAAGCAGAAGAACACTTTTACGGATTTGGCGAACGCACTGGATTGCTGGATAAACTGAGCGAAGTCAAAACCAATTGGACGGTTGATGCTTTAGACTACAGTACCCAAACTGATGAAATGTATCAGGCAATACCGTTTTTTATAGCCTTGCGTCCCCAACTTGCATACGGTATTTTCTTCAACACCACTTTTTGGAGTCAGTTTGATATTGGTGCAGAAGCACCGGGTACCTTAAAAATGGAAACTCGTGGGAGCGAGTTAGATTACTACATTATTTACGGTCCTGAACCTGCAGACATTCTTCGCACTTACACCCAGTTAACAGGTAGAATGGCACTACCACCAAAATGGTCACTTGGGTATCACCAATGTCGTTGGAGTTACGAGTCAGAAACTATAGTACGGGAACTAGCGCAAGAATTTCGATCGCGTCAAATTCCCTGTGATGTCATCCATCTTGACATTGATTACATGCGGGGTTACCGCGTGTTTACCTGGAGTCCCAACCGCTTTTCCGATCCTGCAAAACTGATTGGTGACTTGGGACAAAACGGTTTTAAAACCGTGACCATTATAGATCCAGGAGTGAAATACGAGCCAGAAGCCAATTACCACGTGTTTGACCAAGGGATAAAACACGACTATTTTGTCAGAAAAGTGGATGGACAGTTGTTCCACGGCTATGTTTGGCCTGAAAAATCCGTGTTTCCTGACTTTTTGCGTTCTGATGTGCGTCATTGGTGGGGAGATTTGCAAAAAAGCCTGACTGATGCAGGCGTTGCGGGAATATGGAATGATATGAACGAACCAGCCATTGACGATCGCCCTTTTGGGGATGGTGGAAATAAAATTTGGTTTCCTCTAGATGCACCTCAAGGAGGGGATAAGGAAGACAAGGGAGACAAGGGGGAAGGTTCTACCGTGTCTCCCTTGTCTACTTTGCTCTCACATAGAGCTACTCACGCTGAAGTACATAATTTGTATGGTTTGTCAATGGCGAGAGCGAGTGCAGAAGGTTTGCAACGGTTGCGTCCCAATGAGCGTTCTTTTGTGCTGACTCGTTCTGGTTTTGCAGGAGTGCAGCGATGGTCATCGGTGTGGATGGGTGATAATCAGTCGTTGTGGGATCATTTAGAAATGTCCCTACCAATGCTGTGTAATATGGGGCTGTCTGGAGTAGCTTTTGTAGGATGCGATATTGGTGGATTTGCAGGTAATGCCACAGCAGAAATGTTTGCTCGGTGGATGCAGGTAGGAATGCTCTACCCCTTCATGCGAGGTCACTCAGCTATGAGTACAGCACGCCACGAGCCGTGGGTGTTTGGAGAACGTACCGAGAAAATTTGTAGAGAATACATCAATCTACGTTATCAACTGCTACCCTACCTTTATACCCTCTTTTGGGAAGCAGCAACCACAGGGACTCCTATTTTAAGACCGTTACTCTACCATTACCCCAACGATCCCAAAACTTATACCCTTTACGACCAGGTTTTACTCGGTTCTCATTTGATGGCTGCACCTGTTTACCGTCCTGGAGTAGAGCACCGTTCCGTATATTTGCCTGAAGGAACTTGGTATGATTGGTGGACGGGAGAGAGCTATCACGGTCCGGTTCACATCCTCGCTCATGCACCATTAGAAACAATGCCTCTTTATGTCCGCGCCGGGGCAATTATTCCCATGCAGCCCGTGATGCAGTATGTCGATGAGCGACCGCTAAACCAATTGCGATTGCGTATTTGGCATGGTGCTAGTGAGTTTACCCTTTATGAAGATGACGGACATACATTTGAGTTTCAAAAAGGAGCTTTTGCAACGACAAATTACCGTGTTTTTGCTAATGCAGAACACACAATTTTAGAAATTGAAGAACGACAAGGAGAATGGATACCACCATCCCGTGAAGTCATTGTTGAACTTGTTGGAGTGGGTAAACAACAATTTCAAGATGATGGAAAACCGCGTACTTTGAAATTTTAATAGTTAGTAAGGGCGCAAGGCTTTGCGCCCCTATACTGATAATTTCTCTGCCAGTTGCATAAGTTCTGTTTGACAAAAAAAGAATTTATGTAAAAATAACATATGTGATAATAATAATACATTGTATTAGAATCGATCTCAAATTTATTTCTAAGCTGCGTCTACTTTGAAATCCATAGTTTTTACCTTAGAGAAAAACTCAAGTTTTCGATCTGGGTTGGGTTTTTCTGTTTGCTATAGCCTCAAATCTTGCTCTACCTGAAGCAAACAGATTGAGAGTTTCATGCATCTATTTTTAAAAAACATTTAAAAACACCTAGGAGATGCAACGATGTTAAGTAGCACCTATGACCAAGGTTTAGTGGCGCTATCGATAGTGCTGGCAGTACTTTCATCCTATACAGCCTTAGACCTAGCCGGAAGAGTGAGTGCAGTGGAGAAAAGGGTAAGGCTGGCTTGGTTGATTGGTGGTGCAATTACGATGGGTATTGGGATCTGGTCAATGCACTTTGTTGCCATGCTAGCCTTTAGTTTACCAATACCTATCGTCTATGATGTGGGAATTGTTGTATTCTCAATAACGCCCGCGATCGCGACTTCAGCAGGTGCGCTTTTTCTTGCAAGTCGTCGGTTTATGAGTATGAAGCGATTGCTCACTGGCGGTGTATTAATGGGTTTAGGAATTGCATCTATGCATTATATTGGTATGGCAGCGATGCGGATGGATGCCTCTACTCACTACGATATCCTATTGTTTGTGCTGTCAGTTGCGATCGCGATCGGCGCGTCAATAGCAGCGTTGTATATTGCCTTTCAATTCCGCATACAAACGAGTAAAACAGGAAGATCGTCTCGGATTTTCAGTGCGATCGTTATGGGGGCTGCTATCTCCGGGATGCACTATACAGGAATGGCGGCAGTTTCTTTCACACCAACAAAAGTTGTGAGTTCAGTCTTAGCAAACCGGGTTGTGCAATCTTCTCTCACTTGGCTTGCGATCGGCATTGGCATGGCTACACTCGTTGTCTTAAGTGTTACACTGCTGACATCATTTGCGGATCGACGCATAACATCTCAAACAACTCTTCTGAAACAACAAGAAGTTGAAGCGCAACGATTGCAACAATTTACAGAAATGACTCTACGCATTCGGCGTTCTCTGAAGTTGGAAGATGTTCTCAATACTGCTGTGAGTGAAGTGCAGCAAGTATTAGGTGCCGATCGCGCTATTATCCGTCGGTTGAATCGTGATTGGAGCGGTACCATTATTGCTGAATCCGTTGCTCAAGGTTGGATTTCTACTTTGGGTCATACAATGGACGATTCTTTTTGGGAACGTTATCTCGAATCTTATAATAATGGTCGAGTTTGGGTTATTGATAATATTTACCAAGTGGGTTTTGCTGAGGAGCATCTGGCGATTTTAAAGCACTTTCAGATTAAAGCTTATATAGCTGCACCTATCCTACAAAACGATCGACTTCAGGGTTTACTTTTTGCTCATCAGTGTTCTAATGCTCGGATTTGGCAAAAGTGGGAAATTGAATTGTTTCGACAACTCGCAGTTCAAATTGGCATTGCTCTAGAACAAGCAAGTCTCCTCCATGAATTACAACAAGCGCAGGAAGTGCTGCGGTTACGCGAGCGTGCCATTGCTGCTGCTAGCAATGGTATTCTCATTACCGCTCCACTACAGGAAGATAACCCCATCGTCTTTTGCAATGCAGCATTTGAAACCATGACGGGTTACTCACTAGAAGAAGTATTGGGGCGTAACTGTCGCTTTTTACAGGGAGAAGGCACAAACCCTGCTACTGTAAGAGAAATCAACAATGCCGTGAAGCAAGAGCGGGATTGCCAAGTTGTTATTAAGAATTATCGCAAAGATGGTACCCCTTTCTGGAACCAATTGGCCATTTCACCAGTGCGAAATGCCTCCGGGCAAGTTATAAATTTTATTGGGGTACAAGCGGACATCACAGAACAAATGCAGGTACAAGAACAATTGCGGCTTAGTAAAGAAAATTTACAGAATCAAGTCGTAGAATTGTTAAGTGATGTTGAAGAAGCGTCTAGAGGTGACCTGACCGTGCATGCCCAGATGAGTAAGGGCGAGATTGGTATTGTAGCCAACTTTTTCAATGCTATTATTGAAAGCCTGCGCCACATTGTGATTCAAGTAAAACAAGCCGTTCAACAGGTGAATGTACTTGTAGGGGAAAACTCACAAGCGACGCGTCTGTTGGCAGATGATGCACTCAAACAAGCGGATGAGATTACTCGTACCCTAAAATCTTTAGATGAAATGGTACTTTCAATTCAAGCTGTAGCAGATAGCGCCCATAAAGCAGCAGTTATGGCACGTACTGCATCAACAACTGCAGAAGTTGGTAGAGATTCAATGGAGCGCACAGTTGATAGCATCACGAACCTACATTTGACTATGGCAGAAGCTGCTAAAAAGGTGAAACAGCTTGGTGAATCATCTCAAAAGATTTCCAAAGTTGTGTCTTTAATTAACCAAATTGCCTTGCAAACCAACGTAATATCAATCAATGCTAGTATTGAGGCAGCAAAAGCAGGTGAGGAAGGTCAGGCTTTTGCAGTTGTGGCAGAAGAAGTTGGGGATTTAGCTGCTCATTCAGCTCAAGCGACGGAAGAAATTCAACAGATTGTACGAAATATACAGATTGAAACTAGTGAAGTTGTGAAAGCTGTGGAACAAGGCATGACACAGGTTGTGGAAGGCACAGATTCAGTAAAAGATACCAAGCAACAGCTTGAGAAAATTTTAGAAGTGTCTCGTGAAATTGACTTGTTAGTACAGTCTATTTCCCATGCAACAGTATCTCAAGCGCAAACTTCGCAAGAGGTAGCGTCTTTGATGAAACAGATTGCTCAAGATTCACTTCATACGAGCGATTTCTCTCGCTTGATGTCTAGTTCCTTGGAAAAAACTGTAGACGTAGCACAACAGTTACAAGCTTCAGTCACTGTGTTCAAGACCGATCCTGAGGAAAGGCTGAGTGTTGAACCTTTGGAAGCAGCAGATATTGCTCAGTCTTCTGGTCGGGATTCTGTTGTGTTAAAGATGACACAATAATCAAGGCGAATGAAAAATTAAGGTAATAGAAAATTGAGGCGAATAGAATTCGCGGTCATGTAGAGACGTAGCACGTTACGTCTCTACATAACGACTAACCTTCGTACACAATCAAATGAGTTGGTTTGTGAGTGCGAATAAAGTTTGTCATAATGTCCCGTTCTTTAACAGTTGGTGTTGCAAAACAACCAGCAGTACCAGTGTTAGCATTTTGAGCCAAAGCAGAGGGATCGTAGTGAACGCCTATACCCGAACGTCCCGTACTAAATAGAGGTGTCACTGGAGACCAAACACCACCAAATTCTGGTTTATTTCCTGGTGGTGTACCCACCACTCCGGGGTTGTCAAACTTGTAAATTCCAAAAGGTACAGGTGTTTCAGAACCAGCAACATCGGAGGGAGTTTGCTTGCCAACTCGACCGGAAACAGCTTGTACTGTATTAATAACGTTACCATTGCTATCTATAAGCCGAGTTTCATAAACTCTTAAACCACCACCGATGGTTTTTGTCGTTCTTTTTGCAACAACTCGTGCTGTTTTGATACTTGTAAGAAACTCATTAGCGACCCAGCGATTTGTTCCAATTTGTACCCACTTCCTGTTTCCTGCTTGCACGGGTTCGCCAGTCACTTGAACTTCAGTACCATTGCTGAGAGAACCAACTGATTCCCCATTGGGTTTAGAACGCACTGTGAGAGGATCGCCTTCTTTTGTTGCAACGTAAAAAATACTAGCCATTAATATATGCCTGACAGATGTTAAAAGTAATGAAAACTTTTCCTGCTGGGAATTGTTTTTGCTGACATCAAAATACTTCAATCTCTGCTGACAAAATTACGGATAGCCTCTTAAGAGATTCGGAATTGCAACATCCCCAACTTCTTGATGGATACAGCCGATTGATGGGATAAGCTGTGCTGCCTTTTATTTTCTCATATTGACCTAGTTATAAAAAAGATAATCAGTTAAGATTTATATTCGTATTCCTCTACACTTAAGGTATACAAACAATAAGGGTTAAAATATTTAATTCTCTAATGCAGCAACCCAAGCCCCAACAAACGGCAGCGATTCTTAAAGCCGAATGGAATGACTTGATTGTCGAGTACGGTCGTTTGCAAGAGGTCGGAGATTTCGACTTCGCAATGCCCAAATATGCTATCAGTGTAGCGTTTCTTCCTCACGAACGTGTCACTTGGTCGGTGGATGGGAGTAAGCCGCAAACCTCGGCTTTGCCTGCAGGAAGCGTGTTTCTATATTCGGATCGGGAGTTTGTATGGCACAGGCGCGAAAAGGAGAGCGAATACGTAAATCTGAAGATCGAGCCAGTGTTACTTAACAGACTGGCAAATGAAAGCGGGCTCTCTACTCCCGTTAGGTTGGAACACAGAGTGCTTTTTCCCGATCCAACTATTCTACACGTGGCGCATTTGTTGAAGTCCGAACTAGTTAATAGTGGTTTTGCGGGAAATTTGTATGTTGAATCGTTGCGAAATTTGCTAGCAGTGCATCTCCTCAGAAATTACGGTGGAGTCTTAAGTCATTCTACTCCAGAGGAAATCGGTGTTCTAGATGTTTTAAAACTCAAGCACATTAAAGATTATATTGAAGACAATTTAGCCAGTGAATTAGCGATCGCAACTCTTGCGGCGTTAGTCCCCATGAGCCAGTTTCATTTTGCCCGTGCTTTCAAAACGCTTGTAGGAGAACCGCCACACCGCTACATTCTGCAACGACGAATCGAACGGGCAAAAGTCTTACTAAAAGTGACTCGGTTCTCGTCAGCAGAAATTGCTTACCAAGTGGGTTTTTCCAATCCGAGTCACTTTACCGCGCAATTTCGCAAGCTTACAGGGGTAACGCCAAAGCAATTTCGCGACAGTGCATAAATTGAACCGAGCATAATTTTGATATAACCGCGCAAGAATGGGGCGTGAATGCTTTGGGCAGATTCTTTAAATTGGATTTAACAAGAAACAACGGAGAACGAACAATGAAAACAATGCTTTCCGCTATTAAAGCTTCTGCCCTCTCACTAGTATTGTTAACTAGTAGCGCTTATGCCCATTCACAAAATCTGTCAGAAAGCAAGAATTCAACACAGCCGCAAGTGCAGCAACTTTCTGATACTGTCATCGCTGCTAACGCCTACAAACCCGGTGTAAATCGAGTTACATTTCAAAGTGAAGGCGAAACGCTAGTTGGGAACTTGTACTTACCTGCTAGCTACAAAGCTGGCGATAAGTTACCCGCAGCGATCGTCGCAGGTTCTTGGACAACAGTGAAAGAGCAAATGCCCAGTATATATGCTCGAAAGCTTGCAGAACAAGGCTTTGCAGCCTTAGCATTTGATTTTCGTACCTTTGGGGAAAGCGGCGGTAAGATTCGCAGTTTTGAATCTCCCACTGCCAAGATAGTAGATATCAAAAATGCTGTTAGCTTCCTGCAAACTGTCGATGCAGTCGATCGCAACCGGATTGCTGGGTTGGGTGTTTGCGCTTCAGCGGGTTATATGGCGGTAGCTACAGCAACTGATTCCCGTATCAAGTCATTTGTCGCTGTTGCGCCTTGGATTCATGATGCAGCAATTGTAAATACCATCTACGGTGGTGAAAAAGCTGTACGGGAAAAAATCAAAATTGCACAAGCAGCACGCACAAAACTACAGCAAACAGGTCAGGTGGACTATGTACCTGCAGCTAGCGCAACGAATGGTGCTGCAGCAATGTACGGTAATATCGACTACTATCTTAATCCCAAACGTGGTGCAATTCCCCAATGGGCAAACAAATTTGCAGTGATGTCTTGGGCGGAGTGGTTGACCTTTAGTGCCATGCCACAAGCCAAGCAAATCAAAGTCCCTACATTGTTTATCCATAGTGAGAAAGCCGCAATTCCTGATGGTGCGCGTCGATTCTTTGCAGCCATCCCTGGCAATAACAAAAACATGGTTTGGTTTCCCGAAACGCAACAATTTGATTTCTATGACCGAGAAGCCACTATTAACCAAGCCGTTGCTCTCACGGTTAAGCAATTAAGAACATCTCTATAAAGGCTTGAAACATTGGATCGTCATTTCTGTAAAACTTTAAAACCAGGATTTTGTCAAGATGTTAATGCAAAAAGCTTTAATTGGCGCAACCTTAATGCTGAGTTTGTTGACCATCGGACCTCAAACCCAAGCTGGTATCACAACACACATAGCAACTGCAAACACTAATGCCGAAGCAATCCGCCAAAACAACGAGCAAACAATCCGCACGTACTTCCAGTTGTTATCCCAAAAACGCATGGATGAATGGCTAAAACTATGGGCGGATGATGGGGTACAAGATATGCCCTACTCTCCTGCTGGATTTCCCAAACGCGTTGAAGGCAAAGCCGCCGTCGCCAAACATTATTCGGCACTACCAACTAGTGTTGGACGCATGGTGTTCCCTGACTTAAAAATTTACCCTACTACTGACCCCAATACTTTCTTTGTAGAATTTCGTGGCGAAATTGAAGTACTGGCAACGAAAAAGCCTTACAACAACACTTACGCCGGACTCTTTCAATTCCACAATGGTAAGGTTGTACTGTTTCGTGAATACTACAACCCTATCGTGTTCGTAGAAGCTTGGGGTAATCCCAGTGGCTTTACTCAGCAGAAGTAATTTAACAGTGCAGAACAAAAAGAGTTTCACTATCACTCCAAACACTTTTTAAATATACACGTTAAGGAGCTACGAATTATGTCTCTCAACACTTACTACACTCTAGGACGTTCTGGATTGCGCGTTACCCGTCTCGCCCTCGGAGCAATGACCTTTGGTACTGAATGGGGTTGGGGAAGTGATGAAGCCACCGCACGCCAAATGTTTAATACCTACGTTGATGCAGGTGGTAACTTTATCGATACGGCAGATTTATATACCAATGGGACTAGCGAAACGTGGTTGGGTAAATTTATTGCCGAGCGCAACTTGCGCGATCGCATTGTCGTTGCTACTAAGTTTAGCTACAATGCCGAACCGGGAAATCCAAATGCGGGTGGTAACGGGCGCAAAAATATTATGCGGGCGGTAGAAGGTTCGCTGCAACGGTTGGGAACTGATTATATCGACCTCTACATTCTCCATACATGGGATACAATCACCCCAGCCGAAGAAGTCATACGGACACTAGATGATTTAGTTCGTTCTGGTAAAGTGCGCCATATCGGGCTGAGCAATACCCCTAGTTGGTATGCAGCACGAGCGCAAACTATTGCCGAATGGCGTAATTACGAACCGCTTTCCGCTCTCCAGCTTGAATACTCCTTGATTGAGCGTAATATTGAGCGGGAATTTATTCCCCTCGGTCTGGAATTGGGCATGGGTACAATGGTGTGGAGCCCGTTGGCGAGCGGTCTTCTCAGTGGTAAGTACAGACCCAGCGAGGGTGGTTTTACAGGAGAAGGACGATTGGAAACAGTTCGCGGTATCTCAAATCCGGCGTTTCAGAAGTTTAGCGATCGCAACTGGAAAATTGTGGCAGAACTTGAAACTGTGGCAAAAGAACTTGGGCGGAGTATGGCTCAAGTTGCAGTCAACTGGACAGCAAATCGCCCTGGAATTGCATCGGTCATTATTGGAGCTACGAAGCAATCGCAACTTGAGGACAATCTAAAAGCTCTCTCGTTTGAGATTCCCACCGAACTTGCCAATCGTCTCGAAGCTATCAGTCGCCCCGAACCGCAATTTCCTTACATTTTCTTTGGTTCAGAAATTCAAGGCATGATTCATGGTGGTGCAACAGTTGGATATAAACCTGCTGGATACCAACCTAATGTATTGATTCAGTCACAGGGTGCTGGTGTATCTTAAGGGCTGTATAAAACTTAACTCCAAGTCTAGCAACAGACTATGAATCACCAACGCCGGAACGTGCTTTTGACTTTTAGTGCGAGCTTAATAGGATTTTTATCTACCACAGAGATTGCTAAGGCTCGCACTACATCTCCCACTCAAGTCAATTCTCAAGTCCCCATGAATACCATCATTCTACAGAAATTAGTAGATCGTGCTGAAATTATTGATGCCATAAACATTATCGGTATGGGTGCAGATCTACGAGACTGGAAAGCTTGTCGCGGAGCCTTCGCCGATCGGGTTCTGACTGACTACACCTCCCTCAACGGTGGCACTCCTAATACTGTAGCAGCAGATACTTTAGTAGCTGGCTGGGCAGACTTTTTCAGCAAAACCTTCAAAGCCACCCAGCACATGATTACCAATCATGCTGTGATAGTGAATGGCGAGCGAGCAAACTGTACCTCCCACTTTCGGGCGCATCACGTTTATCTTGAGGGAAAACCTGGTAAAACTTGGACGCTTGGGGGGTTCTACAATCACGAACTAAGCCATATCAACGGACGTTGGAAAGTTACACAAATGAAGATGACTTGGACTTACGAAGAAGGTACTCGTCCCGGTTAAGTTTATGATGCAGTCCGATATTCTCGTCCTCCAAGCCTCTTGGGATGAGCTTGCCATCAAGTACGCGTATTTAGTTAAACCACCTGTTTCCTCAAGCAATACTTTAATAGTTAGTATTGTGACATATCAGATAGAAGTTACTGCTGCGATACCAACGGGAGGCTTTGTTAACGCAGAGGAAATTGAATCCGATTGGTTGAACGATGTCCAAAAAAAAACCCTGCTAGATTACCTGCAAATCACACTCAGCCTATTAAGATTTGAGGAAATTGTTGACCAAAAAATGCTTTGTGCCGATCGGCAACCCATTTTAAAGAGGCAGATTACTAACCCATCCATTCTTCATTTAGCACATCTGCTACGAGCTGAAATGGAAGCTCCAAAATTCTTCAGTCAACAGTTTGTTTCTTCAATTATCAAGGCTCTGATAATTCATTGCTGGTACCAATTGTGACTCATCTTGTCCTCAATCCCTGACCCCTAACCCCCCCTTTCCTTTTACGCAGCCACTACCTCAGAATGAGTTTCTGAGGTAGTGGCTGCATCTTGCACCATAGAGCGAGAATTATTCTTACGCTGCAACATATTTCCGGCAAATGCTAGCATGGCGTTTGTCTTACGAGTACGCCACTCATCTACAAGTCTTTCTACATTAGCAGAAGGCATTCGCCGCATCATGGCTTCGTAAATGTAAGCAGCATGACCGGTTTCATCTTTGGCAATGCTCAAAATTCCCAATTTTAAGTTGCGAGTCACTGGATCGTTCTCGGGTAAGACGTTTGCCATTCGGGTAAAGTCTTTACTTGCATCTAACTCTAAAATATAAGTGCTACCCATGAACACATCCCAATCAATGACTTCCGGTTTGAGTTGTTCTTGAGAATAACCCTCGAAGAAAGCTGCAAAAAACGGGCTGCGGCGTTCTTGCGATTTATTTTCCGATTTATTTTCCTGAGTGTTTTTTGGCAAATTTTTAAAATCTATAACTTCTTTGTTAAGTTGTTTTAAGGCATGAGCAAAAATTTGACCGTGTTTGGTTTCATCTGATGCGTGTTGCGCCAGTTTTTCTGCAAGCCATGTATCACCTTCTGCTGTAGCGCGATCGCTAAGTGCGGTCAGGAAAGGAACAGAACCAGATTCTGCCAATTGGAACCCTGCTAGAACATTGGGGCGAGTTTTAGGGTCACGGATTTGAGCAGCAAAGTAGTAGGCGCTGATACCAGAACCAACCAAGTGCATGAAGTAAGTCGAGAGGTTCATGAGAAATCCAATCCGATCGATGGAAAGTTACATTTCTTATACTAGTACAGTTCGGCGTAAATAAAGCAACCATTAGTGACAGAGAAAAAGCTTACAGTTAAAGCTTTTGCGCCTTCTGCCCTCTGCCATCGTACTTCTGCCTTCGTGTACTAGTCCTCATTTTTTGATTGAGGTAATAAATTTTTCTTGAGCGGTTGCAAAGTACTTGCCAACTTTTACCGATGCTGTTAGCAACTCGGAGATGGTATCTCTCATTGAGACTCTCTAAGTGAGGGGTAAAACCGCTCTAATTCCCTAGCTTGTATCTGTTAACAGAGGGAGGAAATGTGTGTGAGATCCGTCAAATTTACTTTAATACAAGACAAACTACATTATGTATTTATAAAAAATATCTAAAGACGATGAAAGCTGGAAGTTTTATCCTCCATACTTTATCCTTCATGCTTTCTTGAGGTTCAGTCATGACAGATCGGGTGTACGCAGCTGACGTCTTAGTGGTGGGAGGCGGAACAGGAGGAACTGCAGCTGCTCTCCAAGCAGCGCGGCGGGGGGTAAAAACTATTTTGGTTAGTGAATTTCCTTGGTTGGGGGGAATGCTGACTTCTGCGGGAGTATCTGCACCGGATGGCAATGAGTTGGAAGCTTTCCAAACAGGATTGTGGGGTGCATTTATAAAACAATTGCAACGCCGTCAACCAATGGGGTTAGACAACAGTTGGGTCAGCTTCTTTAGTTACGACCCTCGCATTGGAGCAGAGATTTTCGCAGATTGGGTTCAAGAGTTACCAAACTTACTTTGGCTTCCAGGTAGAAGACCTTTAGAGGTCATTCAACAAAATGACTGCGTTTTTGGTGTTCGGTTTGCAGATTTTACTGTTACTGCCAAAGTAACCCTTGATGCCACAGAGTTGGGGGATTTGTTAGATTTAGCTGAAGTACCTTACCGTTGGGGTTGGGAGTTGAGGTCTGAATGGGGAGAAATTAGCGCTCCAGCATCATTTAATTATCTCACAGAAAAATATCCAGTGCAAGCCCCCACTTGGGTAGTGGTTATGCAAGATTTTGGTGAATCTATGGCTCCTGAAATCCCAAGTGCGCCAAATGACAACCCCTCACAATTTACTGGTGCTTGGGATAATTGTGGTGCAGAACAATTTTTAAATTACGGACGCTTGCCTGGGGGTCTGTTTATGATTAATTGGCCCATTCATGGTAATGATTACGGTCATGGAGTCGGGCGAGTCATAGCATCTTCAGAGAAGCGGCGCGAGTTTCTGCAAGAATGCCTTTGGCACAGCCAAAATTTTGCCCGTTTTATCCAACATCAAATCGGTTATCGCTACGGTTTAGCCCATCATATTTTTCCCCCATTCCCCCGTTCCCCCATTCCCTCTATCTCTCCCTCATCTTTTGCCCTTCACCCCTATTATCGGGAGAGCAGACGCCTCGTAGGACTGACGACCATACGAGAACAGGATATTTTACCAATTGCGGGAGGTAGCGTTGCACCGTTACATGAAGATGCTATTGCGATTGGTAACTATGCTAACGACCATCATTATCCGGAGATAAAATTTGAATTGCTTCCTAAATCTATTCGTTGGGGAGGACGTTGGACGGGAACTCCTTTTACAATTCCCTATCGCTGTCTTATTCCTATAAAAACAGATGGCTTATTAGTTTGCGAGAAAAATATTTCGGTTTCTCATATTGCTAACGGCGCGACTCGATTGCAACCAGTAGTTATGAATATTGGTCAAGCAGCTGGTATGGCAGCTGCTTTGTGTATTGAGTTAAATTTAAGCCCTCGCGATTTGCCTGTAAGAACTTTGCAAGAGGCTTTGTTGCGCGATCGCCATCATGCAGCTGCTATCGTTCCCATCTTTAATTTACCACCTGATTCTCCGGATTGGTTACATATGCAACTGTATTATTTAGATAATCCTGAAACATACCCTCATAGCGGCAATTGCCCCCATTTCTCGCCAACTGTGGGCTTCTACTCTTATGGCGATGCTGTTAATTTAAGAAACATTGATTGTTTCATGGGGTTTTTCCAGTGCCAAACTCAGCAGGATTATAAATTTATTATTACTTCACCAAGCGATTATCAGGGTCAAACTTGGCAAATTGTCACGTTGCGATCGGACATTGACGAGCAGTTGCAAACATATCTTCACGGACAATTCATCAAAATTTTGGGTCGTTTTAACAGTGCAGGAAATTGGTTACTAGCGGAACATATTGAGTGCTAACAAGGATTTTTTTGTGGTAAAAAACAATACTCTTGAATAAATTATCCGGATGCACAAAAGAAAACTCAGTATCAGTGAAATGGATAGTTCAAAAATAAACATTCATTATGCGTGCAGCTGTTTCACTTTTAATCGTGGGTTTCCTGTGTAGCTCCTTTGCTATTAACAACCAAGTCCCTAACACTTTCTCGTCCAAATATGAATCGCCACAATTGATTTTGGCGAGAGCGACAAAAAAAAGCTCAACCTCACGGTCTGGACGTTCTGGTTATAGAGGTAGTGGACGTAGAGAATTGATTGAATATATCAGTGCTCCGCAATCTGAAGTCTAACAACTGCAAGTTCGTGCCAGTTCCTGGGGTGGCAAAGACCTTGTAGCAAGGGAATAAAAGTACGGTAATCCAGGGTGTTACGCTTCCTATCCGTTACGTACCCTATAAAGCAAAAAAAGTAACTTTTCAATTGTTGGATTTCTCAGTAATATTGTGGTGTTTTACCAGTTATTTCCTATACTAGTTAAGTAGTGAATTCTTGCATTAATGTCAAGTAAAGTTGCTACTTTGTATTGCAAGTATTGAAAGATCTTCAAATACGCACAAAACTCCTATTGCAACTTTTTAGTTGTACGGAGATAGTTCATTAGGCTAAGTAAGTCGGTGTTCGTAATTATCATGAGTTTGTAGTTGCGTGTCTAGCCTTCAGCACGCAAGAGTGGCGAACGCAAGAAGCGCAACTACGAGCCAATATAGAGATTTGACGTTTCGTAACAGAGTTTGTTTTTTCTAGCGACTTACTTAAAATTTGCAAAAAAGAGGGTGGCTCAATCTACCACCCCATGTCAACAGAAAAGTATAGGAATATAGTTAAGCAGCTTTACGAGCAATCAAATACTTGCTCATAAAGTGAACTTGCATTTCAATATTCACAAAACCTGCCTTTTCCAATCGCTCTACCAGATCGTCAGTAATATAATGCTTGTAGTAAGGTTCATGGAAAGTTTCATGGAAGTATTCCATAAATGGTTCCATTTCTGGGGAATCGCTCAATTGAATTGAGTCACAAATTATAAATACGCCGCCTGGTTTTGTGACCCTAAAGCATTCTTCAATAACCCGTTGGCGAGCTGTTGCAGGTAATTCATGAAAGAGAAAAACAGAGGTGACAGCATGGAAATAGTTATCTACGTATGGCAACTCTTCTGCATTTGCCTGCAAAAGTTGGGGTAATTCCCCTGGTATTTCAGACAAAAGCTCGTTAGCCTTACGCAGATATGCTGGTGACAAATCTGTTCCAAACAAAGATGCTTGATGCAAAGCCGCTCGAATCATTTTTAAAGTGCGACCGGTTCCGCAAGCTACGTCCAGAACACGGGTTTGACGGGGGGCTAAGTCTCTGAAAACTTCCAACCCTTTCTTTAGGGGAGCAAGAATGCGCCGTCGCATAGCATCTGCTGAACCTTGAAAGAGAATTTCCACCTGCAAGTCATACAGATTTGCGGATAGATCGCTCAAGTAGCCATTGGTTTGGTGGTGGAAGTTTTGGATGTAGTAGCTCGGATAACCTTTAATGTCTACGTCAGCGGCAAAATCCTGGTATTTCCTTTGGTTTGCCCTATCCCAAATTTGGGGTAAATCAACCCATATTAGAGGGTAGTAGCGGAAAAAATCTTCCCAAGGGTTATCAAACAACAAGCTTTTAGGATACACACCCCGTTCGGCATCTTCCCAATCAACTTCCTGCAAATTATTTTGCCTTTGTTGAAGCGTCAATATAGCTTCCCTAGGAATACCTTGAGATGTTGCCTCCTTCTTAGGAAAGAGCAACTCTTTGAGGCGAATACTTAAAATTTTATGGGTTAGACCAAAATAACTTTTGCCTTGCTGAAAAGTTTGATAAGTCAGCTTGGTTAAAGTGTCAGACATGAGAATTTCCTTTAATTAAGTTTTTAGAATATATCTTTACATATTTTAAGTATTTGTAACTGAGTGCTCATAAATCTGAAGAAAGGTTTACAGCTTGAAAAAATAAGTCTTGGGAGAGATGCAAAATCCTATAGATATTTATTCTGCTACAAATATTAAATTTTATTAAGATATTATTTTTCGTAACTTTAGATACAGAATAGGTGTTATATTAAAACTAAAGAAATATGTCAGGTAATATTGACATTTATAAAAAAACCACTAAGGAGGATTTCAGTATGTCTACACAAGAAAAAGCACGTGCTCTTATGATGCGTCACTATCAGTTGATCAAGAATCGTCAACAATCCATGCTGGGTCGTGCGGGTGAGGAGCTAGGTCTTCCTGGAGAAGTTTCTCATTATTGGAATCCAACTCAAGGCAAAATAGACCCCTCGGCTCGCATGACTTACGATCGCAGTAATGCAGCAATGAGTTAGCACAAGGGGCTAGGGACTAGGGCTTGGGGACAAGGAAGACGAGGAGAATGCAGTATAAAGTTCTTCCTTGTTTCCCCCTTCCCCCCAATTCCCAATCCCCAATCAAAAAAAAACCACCACTAGCGGGTGGTTTTATGTTGATTAGTTCCCCGACTTTTTTAAGGAAGCCGGGGTTCGACGTACTGTGCAAGAGTCCCTAAAAATTAAACATCGTAATAGAGAGAAAATTCGTAGGGGTGAGGACGCAAGCGCATTGGGTTCACCTCATTATCCAACTTGTAGGAAATCCAAGTTTGGATAAAGTCTTCAGTGAATACACCAGGTTCGGTTAAGAAAGCATGGTCATTCTCCAGGGCTTCCAAAGCGAGTTCAAGAGAACCCGGAGTTGAAGGAACTTGAGCCAATTCTTCCGGAGAAAGTTCGTAAATATTCTTATCCAAAGGTTGACCGGGATCGATTTTATTCTTGATACCATCTATCCCAGCACATAACATAGCAGCAAATGCCAGATATGGGTTAGAAGTCGCATCGGGACAGCGGAACTCCAAACGCTTGGCTTTGGGGTTGCTACCAGATAATGGAATCCGAATAGAAGCAGAACGGTTACCTTGAGAGTAAGCCAAATTTACAGGTGCTTCATAACCAGGTACTAAGCGCTTGTAGGAGTTGGTAGTAGGGTTAGTGATTGCGAGCAATGCAGGTGCGTGTTTGAGAATACCGCCAATGTAGTGCAGCGCCATCTCACTCAAGCCAGCATACTGGTCTCCAGCAAACAGAGGTTGACCATCTTTCCAAATAGATTGGTGGGTGTGCATCCCAGATCCGTTGTCTTGGAAGACGGGCTTGGGCATGAAGGTAACTGTTTTACCGTATTTCCTGGCAACGTTCTTGATAACGTACTTATAAGTCAACAACCAGTCAGCCGCTTCAATCAACTTTCCAAAGCGGAAACCCAGTTCACACTGACCGCCAGTAGCAACTTCATGGTGGTGCTTTTCAATTGGTACTCCGCACTTTGCCATTGTCAGCAGCATTTCTGTCCGCATATCTTGCGAAGTGTCCGTTGGAGCAACTGGGAAGTAACCCTCTTTGTAGCGGGGTTTGTAACCCAAGTTGGGTCCTTCATCTTTACCGGAATTCCAACGACCTTCAACCGAGTCTACGTAGTAGTAGCCCGAGTGTTGGTTTTGGTCAAAGCGGACATCATCAAAAATGAAAAATTCAGCTTCAGGACCAAAGAACGCTGTATCGCCAAGACCGGTTTTCACCAGATAGTCAACAGCTTTCTGAGCGATAACGCGAGGACAACGGCTGTACCACTCACCCGTGCGAGGTTCCTTGATGCTACAGATAACACTGAGCGTTGGTTCTTGCATGAAAGGGTCGATCCACGCCGTGTTGGCATCGAGTACCATTGCCATGTCCGATTCATTGATGGCTTTCCAACCCCGGATACTAGAACCGTCGAAAGGTACGCCGTCCGTAAAGGAAGTTTCATCGATTTGGTTTTGGTAAAGCGTCAAATGCTGCCAAATCCCTGGCATATCGATGAATTTCAGATCGATCATCTGAATGTTGTTATCCTGAATCATCTTCAGGACTTCTTGTGGGGTTGTCATGGTTACTCCTTAGGCTGCCGATTTATCAATAGTAAAACCAGAGTGTTCAATGTTTGCTGAAGAAAGCTCGCTAACTGCAAATCCATCAGACCCCTGGAATATCCTAGAAACAGGACATTAGTGGATTTTGTATTTTTTACTACAAAATGCCATTAAGAAGCATGACATTTAACTTTTATTTAAATAATGGGAATTGAGGATTGGGGATTGGGTAGACAAGGAAGATTTCTATTCTCTCTCCCCTGTCCGCCTTGTCCGCCTTATCCGCCTTATCCCTCCACTCCCCATCCCCTCTATTAAAAAAGTTCACCCCGCAGGGGGCAACTTTGACATAGAATCCATAAATAGCGCACAGATTTTGTGCAGGGGCTTCTTTTAATAAGTGGCGCAAAAAGATACCGATTGCGAACAGCAATCAGATAAATATCAAACCATAATAGGATTGATTGGGAGAAAAAGGAATGCGGGATGCAGTAACTAGCTTAATTAAAAATTATGACGTTGCTGGACGGTATTTTGACCGGAATGCCATAGACAACCTCAAGTCGTATTTTGAAAGTGGAACAGCACGGGTTCAAGCTGCTGCGTCTATCAACTCAAATGCGGCGTCCATTGTCAAGCAGGCTGGTTCTAAATTATTTGAAGAACAACCTGAGTTGATTCGTCCGGGTGGAAACGCTTACACAACTCGGCGTTATGCGGCTTGTCTTCGTGACATGGATTACTACCTGCGCTATGCTACCTATGCTCTCGTTGCTGGTAGTATGGATGTACTAGATGAGCGCGTTTTACAAGGATTGCGGGAAACTTACAATTCCTTGGGCGTTCCCATCGGTCCTACTGTTCGCGGTATCCAGATTATGAAGGATATTGTGAAGGAGCAAGTGGCTGCAACAGGTGTGAGTGATACTACCTTTTTAGATGAGCCATTTGACTACATGACTCGAGAGTTGAGCGAAAAAGATATCTAAATGTTAGTGGTTAGTCGTTAGTAGTTAGTCGTTAGTAGCTGTAACATCAACCACTAACACCTAACCACTAACACCTAACCACTTATTATGACCAAATTGGTTAAGCAAAGACTTGATGTTTTATTGGTAGAACGTTCTTTGTGTTCGTCTCGTGCTTTAGCTCAACGCCTCATTCAAGCAGGGGAAGTTTTGGTCAATAGTGTTGTTGTTGACAAAGCTGGTACGGAAGTTGATGTTTCTGCTCAAATTCAGATAAAAGAGCGATCGCGTTTTGTTTCTCGAGGCGGAGAAAAGTTAGCTAAGGCAATAGAATTATTTGCCATTCCTGTAGAAGGACGGATTTGTTTGGATGGTGGCATTTCTACAGGGGGTTTTACTGATTGTTTGCTGCAAGCAGGCGCAAAACGAGTTTATGGGGTTGATGTTGGCTACGGACAAGTTGATTGGCGCTTGCGAAATGATTCCCGAGTGATTTTGAAGGAACGTACAAATTTACGGTATTTGACAAAAGATGAGTTATATGGTGATGAGTCGGTTGCTGATTTGGCAGTTTTGGATGTGTCGTTTATTTCGTTAACCAAAATTTTGGCTGCTCTGTGGCACTTACTGCAAGACCCCCGTGAAATCGTTTTGTTGGTCAAGCCTCAGTTTGAGGTGGGAAAAGACCGTGTTGGGAAAAAGGGTGTTGTGCGCGACCCTAAAGACCAAGCAAACGCTATATTTCAAGTGCTGCAAACAGCGCAGGAGTTGGGATGGCAATACAAAGGTTTAACTTGGTCGCCAATTACCGGTCCTGCAGGAAATATTGAGTACTTGTTGTGGTTGGGAATGGAAAGTGAAGCACAACCACTAGATCTAAATGCGATCGCCCAAATGACTTGCTTGGCACAAAAAGCAGTCACCATTCAGAAGGCAGAAGGCAGAGGGTAGAGGGCAGAAGGAAGTGACTCTCTATAATTTTCTTTTTGTAAATTTTATTTTTCTCTACTGAGAAAAAGCTTTACACTAATTTTGTAAACTTGGAAACAAATTTACAATTCTCTAGTATTAGAAAAAACATTATGAATACCGAAGATAGAGCACGGGAATTAATGGCACAGCAACGCCATCATGAAGAAAATTTACAAGATGCCATGCGAAATCGTACTGAAGCAGAAGTTCACGATTTTCCGGCGGAAACTGCTACCCAAGAAGAGGCGAGAGAATTACTAGCACAGCAACGCCATTATGAGGAACACTTGCAGGAGACTATGCGAAATCGGGCAGAATCTTAAGTAAAACTTGCGTCTAACTCAGAAAAAATTTGCCTCAGGTTATGGGTATCGTTTCTAACTGTGTTACAAAAGGATAAGCGAGCAAGCAACTTTTTCACCTTTGACAATGGCAAAACTGAGTAGCATATTGCACCACAGGAAAGATTGTATCAAGAGCCTTGTATGCTTCTCCATGAGGAGTGCTTGAGATGGGGCAAAAGCAAATCAAGTTTCTTGGCAGTCCATTCACTGGTGACGGACAGATGGGTGTTTTGATGCGTCAGTTTGACTGGGCAAACACTGTGCTTGGTCCTGTCAAACATTGGTCTCAAAGCTTACGTACAGCTGTTAGTATTTTGCTCAACTGTCCGCATCCCATGTTTGTTTGTTGGGGACGTGAGTTTATTATTCTTTACAATGATGCGTATGTTCCATTAATTGCAAATAAGCATCCTCACGCACTCGGTCAAAAAATTCCTCACGTTCTACCAGAACTTTGGTCTGTCATGAGACCGATAGTTCAAGAAATCACGAACACCAGAGAGCCCGTGTCTTCTCAAGAAATACAATTGTTTGCAGACCTCAAGGGCTATTTAGAGGAGATTTACGTGACTTTCTCCTGCAATCCTATCTGTCATGAAAGCGGTGATATAGAAGGTATTTTTGTTAATTGTACGGCAATAACCCCAACAGCGATCGCTCAAAATGGTACCGGCTTTCTTCTAAAAGAAATCAGAGAATGCGCTCCCTTGACGCTATGCGATCGCAAGCCAATCGAAACATTGTCGCTTGACAGTGAAGAGCGATTGCGATTGGCGCTCGAAGGAGCAGATTTGGGAATGTGGGATTATGACTTGATAACAGGACAATTGCTCTGGTCAAATCGCTGTAAAGCCATGTTTGGGTTAAATCTTGACACCAAGATGAGCTATGAGGTGTTCATTAATACCATACATCCACAGGATCGCCTACGGGTGGAGCAAGCTATACAGCAAGCTATTACAGGACAAAGCAAATACAACGTTGAGTGTCGTGTTCTTTGGGCAGATGGAAACGCTCATTGGCTTGCATTTCGGGGACATGCTTACCAAGATGAGAATGGCACTCCGGTTCGCATGGCTGGCGTGGTGTTAAATATTACTGCACGAAAATCTGTAGAGCAACAACTATACCAAAGTCAAGCGCATTTAGCAATGGCTCAACGGGTCGCCCAAGTAGGGAGTTGGGAGTTTGATATAGAGACACAGAAAGTAAGTTGGTCAGAAATTACGTTTCTCCATTGGGGAATTGACCCAGAGCGAGGCGAACCAACTTACCTCGAACTACTCGAAAGAGTTTATCCTGAAGATCGCGAAATTTTGCAAAAATCAGTTGAACGAGCCATTGTTGAAGGTGTTGCTTATGCTTTTGATATGAGGATTTTCCTAAATGATGGTTCGATTCGATATCTCGATTCCCGTGGAGAACCGATATTTAACGAGAAAGGACAAGCAATCAAACTGATTGGAACATCACTCGATATTACCGAGCGCAAACAGACTGAGTTAGCTTTGCAACAGGCAAAAGAAGCAGCAGAAACAGCGAGTCAGCTTAAGGATGAATTCCTAACTATACTCTCTCACGAACTCCGTTCTCCACTCAATCCAATACTAGCTTGGTCCCAGGTTTTGCGATCGCGGAAGTTGAATGAAGCAACCACGGAGCGAGCCTTGGAGACAATTGAACGGAATGCCAAATTACAGACTCAACTTATTGACGATTTACTAGATATGTCTCGTATTCTTCAAGGTAAGTTGAACTTAAATATTAAACCAGTAAACTTAGTTTTTATTATTAAAAACACGGTTGAATTGATTCGTCAGCTTGCTGAAGCTAAAGGCATTCAAATTCAAACTGTATTGGACTTGAAAACTTGTCAAATTGAGGGAGACTCAACCCGGTTACAACAAATTATTTGGAATTTGCTTTCAAATGCCATCAAATTCACACCTGAAGGAGGACAGGTTACGGTTAACTTAGAATATTTAGACTCTTATGCCCAAATTCAAGTCCGCGATACAGGACAAGGTATCAGCCCCGAATTTCTCCCTCACGTTTTTGAACGCTTCCGTCAAGAAAGTACCTCTACAACCAGAAAATATAGTGGATTGGGACTTGGATTGTCCATTGTTCGCCATTTAACAAAACTACACGGCGGTTCCGTACAAGCAGAAAGCCCAGGACTCGGTTTGGGAGCAACATTTACAGTCGAGTTACCCTTGATAGTGACCGATTCCAAAGAAACTGCCAAGGAAGAACAAATTAAGACACAAATGAATTTTAACGGTCTGCGTGTTTTGATTGTTGATGATGAAGTCGATTTACGGGAACTGATAGCCGAGTTATTGGAGGATTTAGGAGCTACTGTCACTGTCGCATCATCAGCACCCGAAGCGCTGAGAGTGTTCGAGCAACAAACACCAGATCTCCTGCTTTCTGATATTGGTATGCCTGAGATGGATGGGTATATGCTAATACGTCAGATCAGACTTTTGCCATCAGAACGGGGAGGAAAAATACCAGCCATTGCTCTGACTGCTTACGCTGAAGATTGCAACCGGGAGAAAGCGATCGCAGCAGGATTTCAAATGCATATTGCCAAGCCAGTAGAATTACGCGTATTGCTTGAAGCAATTGCAACTTTAGTAGGGCGATAGTTGTCAGGAAATGAAAAATGGCTCAAGTGCCTTCTTCAAAACTCAAAAAAATTTGTTTTACTACAGTTAAGTGATAGCAATAATGAAGTGCCATGTTGAGTCAATTACCAAACCGCATCACCAGTTCCTCTTGGTGGCAACTTATGAATTGGATTGCCGATCCACTCGGATTTCAGGACAGATACAGCCAGAAATATGGAGATATTTTTACCATGGAGCTCGGTGGGCTCGGAAGCTATGTCCTCGTTGGTAATCCCCAAGTAATTCAAGAGATTTTTAATCAAGATAGCAAAAATTTTGATGTGGGACGTGGAAACGCACTCGCAAAACCTATTATCGGGAAAAACTCTTTGATGTTGTTCGACGGCGATCGCCATCGACGAGAACGAAAATTATTAATGCCTCCCTTTCATGGGGAACGCTTACCAATTTACGCCAAGCAAATTTGCCACTTGACAGAACAGGTTGCGAGCCAGTGGCTTGTCGGTCAGGCTTTTGTCGCTCGGACTGCCATGCAAAAGATTAGTCTGGAGGTGATATTGCAAATCGTCTTTGGTTTGAGCGAAGGGGAACGCTATCAACAACTTAAACCCCTACTGACTGATTGGCTCAATATGACCGATTCTCCGCTCCGCTCCAGCATGCTATTTTTACGGTTCTTACAACAAGATTGGGGAACTTGGACTCCTTGGGGACGCATGAAATTGCGACAGCGCCAAGTTCACGACCTACTGATTGCAGAAATTGAGGAAAGAAGAACGCAGGGAAATTCAGGGCGTGGCGATATTCTCAGCCTGATGATGGCAGCACGGGACGACCAAGGTCAACCAATGAGCAATGAAGAATTGCAAGATGAACTGCTAACAATTTTATTTGCCGGACACGAAACAACTGCCACAACACTTGCTTGGGCTTTCTATCAAATTCACCAACATCCAAACGTTCTGGAAAAATTGCTACAGGAACTAGACAGTTTGGGAGAAAGTTCAAACCCCATGGAAATCGCTCAGCTTCCCTATTTAACTGCGGTGTGTCAGGAAATACTGCGAATGTATCCTGTCCTTCCCGTACTTTTTCCACGCATTGCCAAATCACCTATAAAAATTGGGGGATATCATTTTGATGCTGAGACAACCCTAATGCCAAGTATTTACCTCGTCCATTATCGAGAAGATTTATATCCTAATGCCCGACAGTTTAAACCAGAACGCTTTCTTGAGCGCCAGTATTCTAGGAGTGAATATTTTCCTTTTGGCGGTGGAAGTCGGCACTGTTTGGGATATGCTTTAGCTCAGTTAGAAATGAAACTTGTTATCGCAACGATTTTATCAAAGTATCAACTTGCCAATGCGGACGATAAACCAGTTAAAGTTCAACGTCGCGGATTTACCCTTGCTCCTATAGGTGGGGTTCGGATGGTGATGACTGGAAAACGGTAACCGGGCGAAGAGAGCAGACTTTTTGATTTGGAAGCCGTCATAACTCGCGATTGAGCAAACCTAGCTCCTGTTGCAATCGATACAAGATTGTATTCTGTTCCACTTCCGAGAGAATTTCTTGAATCACCGTACTTGCTCCCAACTGTCCCCAAGAACAGCCTCTTTCCAAGTACACTTGTGCTGCTTTCCCCACAGCGTATGCTCCATAACCGGCAATACCTGCTTGAGCGATCGCCGATCCAGCGTAAGCAGTTACATTTATGGGATTGTCTCCTGAAGCAATAGCAGTTGCACTTTTGCCCAAACCCAAAAGCACGCTACTGCCTATTTCACCTAGCAACAAACCACCAGAACTGAATAAAATTGTTTTTAAAACTTTCCCGGCTTCATAACCCGTCATGGGCAAACCATAAAGGCGTGCGAGCGAGCGAATTAAAGCCAAATCCGCAATAGTTCCACCAAGAATATCTAAAAAGGCAATAGGATTGAGACCAACAGTTAAAGCTTTGTATTTGGTATACCGCCAAATCAGATCTTCTGCTTCTTCCTGACGTAATTTGATGGTTTTTTCTGCGATCGCTTCTTCTGCATCCCGTGCTTGAATCAGTGCATTTAGAGCCAGAAGAGAACGCCCTTCACGGTTGAGGATTTTCAAAATTGTTTCTTTAAGTTCTTCTATTTGTGGTGGTGGAGTTTCCCATTCTTGCGTGACTCTACCATCTGTCCACTCCACGCGAACTTCCATTGGTGCGGGTTCTGCAGCCACCATAACAATTTCATCAGGTTGCAAAGGAGCGTTCTGAAAGCTTCCGCTACCCAACTGTTGCAAATTCTTATAAATCGTTTGTTTGTCTGTATCCGGGTACAAATCTATCTTATTGAAGACCAAAATTAAAGGTTTTTGTGATTGTCTTAATTTGCACAATGCTTGATATTCAGTACGAGTAATATCACCTGAGACAACAAACAAAATCAAATCGGCTTGCTGAGACACTTCCCGTGCCATTTGTGCCCGTAATTCCCCCTCTATTTCATCCAATCCTGGTGTATCAATTAACTCTACTTGTACTTTCCCCCCTGGATTCCAATGTACGGAACGGGGGTATTGTGTTACCCCATTCAAGGGACCTGTTTGCAAAATCTTTTGTCCTAGCAAAGCATTTAGGACTGCTGACTTACCGCGACTAACCAAACCAAAAGCAGCGATGCGAATCACATTGTTGTCCAATTTGTTGAGAGTTGAGGTCAAGATTTCTAACTCTGGTTTTACCAACCCTGCTAATTGCGACTTTGATTGTGACTGTCCGGCTTTACGAAGATGTCCATACCAAGAGAGTGCTTGTCTGAGACTAGCACGAGCGCGATTTAAGTGAGTTTCCTGTTGATTCTTTGACACTGCAATTGGGATTGGCGATTGGGGATTGGCGATTGGGGATTGGCAATGAATTTTTCAGTTCCCACTTTTTACGCACTATTTTTAAGATAGTAGGTAATTAGGTAAGAGAGCAACTCATGGCAGTGAAAGACATATAGGATAGGCAATGACCCAACCCTCTGTTTTCACGACAGTCGCAATGAAAGAATTTCATCACCAATCATGCAAATCCCTCTTTCTCACTCCCTTTTTCAATACAGAGCCTCAATACTTTCATTTACAGGCTCCGCCTGAGGACGAGAAATGCTTGGAAAAGCCTACATTTCTTGACAGAATTTAACTTTATCCTTCTGTAGAAAGTTCTTCTACTTCAAATCTCCACACTATTCCTCTATCTGTAGGACGTTGAATGCAGATTTTGGAATTGTTTGACAGTAGCTTTAAGCGTTCGAGAAATTGGGGAAGAGTTTCGACAATCTGCGGATAACTATCCATGTCATGACAAAGAATTACCAATGTCATAGTTCCGGAGATCGTTTCAACGTACCACTGAGTAAGTGATAGCAAAGCCTGCTGTGTGGAGTCGCAGAGTTCGTAGAAGCGGTTCCTAGAAACTTGTTCTAGGTGCCTGTGCAATAATTCATCAAATAATGTAACCTCGACAGGAGGCATATCATCTGGAGGAAGAAAGGGTAGATCCATCATGAAATCCTTCCAGTATTCATTGAAGTGCAAGATTGAGCTTTTTATCACCTTCGAGTTTTTATCAAATTTAAAACTCCTTGAAGAGGAATGATTGAAAGTTGCTTAGCCCCTAAATGGCACAGTAGCCGTATACTAACTATCAAATCTAAAATTTTCAACTTAATCTGTACGAACGCTTACATTTCACAAATTTAGTTGGTACGCTAGCATAACATAATGAACTATAATATTCTCTATTTTCATAGTTTGAATTGAGAAACCCTTGCTTAAAAGTATTATTTCTATCTCCTTATTTTACTTACTTGTAGCTTGCAATACTAGTACAAATGAGCAACGTTTTCAAAATTGTTCCTATCTTAAAGAAAAGCTAGGCAAAATTGTACTCGATTTTCAGAAGAAGCACGATCGCATCCCCTCTTCGTTTGAAGAAGCACATAAAGATACCCAAGTCATTCTTCCCAATCGCGGGGATGCATTTGGTAATCCCCTAATTTATCGCAAGACGGGAGAAAAATCTTTCTACTTTCTCTCTTATGGAGTCAACGGGAAGTTAGAAAATGGTCAAGGGGATGATTTAAAAGTTACTTATGATAAGCATTGGCAAACTTCATGCGTTGAATTGCGATCGCAATTCTGAGTCGAGCCGCTTTCAATAATTTTGTTTTATAAAAATCGCTTAGTTTATTTAAAAAAAATATTAATGTATTGGAAACAAACAACTATCTCTTACGTCTAACATAAAAAATCCACCATTATTCCCAGATAAAGGAATGATGGAGGATATGCTAGATTCTGCAAAGAAAAAAAGAAATAGAGAATTGGTAGCTGCACTATTGGCGGTAAAATCTTGAGTTTAAAGCATCATTAAAACTAGTTTGGAGGCAAAAAGGTAAAAGACAACTATGTTTTGCTGCACTTTAGTTGTTTTACGTCAAAATCAATTGGGGTGACATTGAGTGCGTTGTATTCCTTCCTTGGCTTAAGAAGTGTGATTGACTAACAGATAGTAAAGGCACTTCTTGCCGACAGGATTGACAAAACCAGTAAACTCCTTGATGACGCACGTGTCGTAACAAAGAATTACCGCAGCAAAGACAACTATGAGTCGTCGTTCTCATCTTGATTCTCCTTGTCACAAAAAGCTTGTAAAGTCTGAAGAAAGAATAGAGTGTAAAGGATAAAGGATGAAATAATTGATTTTTCATGCCAAGCTTCATCCTTTAAATGACAGCTTTATCAAGCAATTGACGTTAATGAAGTTCTAAGAGTTGGAACTCGTCCGTTTCTCTCATTGCGATCCCTGAGGATTTTTTCATAGACCGCTACATAACCGTCCACCATTTGAGTTACGGTAAAGTTATTTTCCACGTGTTCTCGGCAGGTATGGCGATTTAATTCCAAAGCCGCCGGAATCATTGTCGCCATTTCTTCGTAGCTTTGGCAAACAAAACCTGTTTTGCCATGAGCAATAACTTCTGGTACGGAACCCATATCGATCCCAATCACTGGCGTACCAGCTGCCATTGATTCAATCATCACTAAGCCAAAGGGTTCTCGCCAAGTGATAGGAAAGAGAGTAATAGATGCATTGCCCAGAAGCTCTACTTTCGCAGCATGGTTTACCTCACCGAGAAATTCAATCTGCTTACCATCGATCTGCGGGGCAATCTCTTTCTCAAAAAACTCTTTATCTACAACATCAACTTTTCCTGCCATTTTCAAGCGCCAACCAGTTTTCTTTGCTATGGCGATCGCGTGCTGAGGTCCTTTTTCTGGAGAAAAGCGCCCTAAAAAGGCAAGATAGGGTGGCTGCGCTGGTTGAGCTACAAATTGGTAGTCACCTAAATCAATTCCGTTGTATACGGTACTTGCATAGTTTAGGTCTATTTGGCGTTGGGCGTTGCTAATACTAATGTATGGTTGCGTTCTATGAAGAGTATATACTTTGCTGCTGTCACGGGTAAAATTGCCATGCAAGGTATGTACTGTGGGGGTTGACACCATGCTTGCCAAAGGCAAAGCCCAAATTCCTACATGGGAATGGATAATGTCGAATTCCGCCGCTTGTTGGTAAACGTGGCTAGCTTCTAGCATCTCGTACATCATACCCTCTCTGATGTCCGGGTCCAGGCGCAAGGCGCGAGGACAAATTGCGTCTAACTTAGCCAGTGTTTGCGAATCGCCTGAGGCAAACAGAGTCACATCGTGACCCCGACGCACGAGTTCATCGGTTAGACGACTCACTACGAGCTCTATTCCTCCATAAGTAGAAGGTGGAACCCGTTCCCACAAGGGGGCTACTTGAGCGATTTTCATAAATTTCCTTGGTTCAGCTGGTAAAGTGGTCGTTGGACAAGGGTTGAGATACTTTTGCTTTAGGTATTCATTCCTCCTCTTCCTAAGGTTGGAATTAACCGCATACGCCATATACGACGCTTCTTGGTTAATTTAGCACCCTTTATGAGCCACCTCCAAATTGATGCTGACCAGCTAAAGTGCAGCTTCGTGTACTGTATTCTTAAAATTTCACAATCCACATCTATCTTAAGACATATATAATTATATCTTATATATTTCTGGGGATCAACCTATCTTATGAAAAAAACTTTGGGGATCGATTGTGGAGGGTAAGTGTTTGGTGGGTAGTTATTAGTAGCAACCATCACAACCAATTATCAATCCTTCGGTTGCGCCAGTCGCCAGGGCGTGGAAAACTAGCCTGCAGCGCTGGTCTCACTACTAACGACTAACATTTGGTACGCGTTTCCCTCCCAATGCATCCACAACAGTCTCAGTATTTGACTGCATCATTTTGATGTAGGTATCGCCCGGACTTCCTGGCGCACCAATAGAATCGGAATAGAGTTCGCGAGGTGCTAATTTGACCCCTGCTTCTTGAGCAACAGTTTTTATCAAAGCAGGGTTGATTGTTGTTTCTGCAAAGATTGCAGGAACTCCTATCTTTTTCACTTCTTCTACTAGCCGCTTGACTGTTTGTGCGCTGGGTTGTTCCTCAGTACTTATACCAATTAAAGTCCCCGCAATAGGTATTCCATAAGCAGACCCGTAGTATTGAAAAGCATCGTGCGTTGTAACTAGCTTGCGTTTATTTGCTGGGATCGTCTGAATTTGGGCTTTTATCCAACCGTCCAACTGTTTTAACTCCTCCGTCAGTTTTTGCGCGTTCTTGGTAAATTCTTCTTTGTCTTCAAGTGATAGCTCAATCAATGCATCCCGAATGGCATTAGTCATTGCGATCGCATTTTTTACATCACCCCATACATGTGGGTCTGGAACTGTCCCTTTAGATTTTTCTGTTAACTGTAAAGGTTTGACCACCTCACCCACTGCGAACTGACGGGTTTTTCCCGCAGCAGATTTCATAAGTTTGATCAATCCCGGTTCTAAATTGTAGCCGTTATACAAAACCAAATCTGCTTCTTCCATCACCCTGGTATCTTGTGGAACAGGCTCGTATACGTGAGGATCGGTACCCGGTTTGAGGATTCCTATCACCTGAATTTCATCTCCTCCCACTTCCCCCGCAAGATTGGCAATGATGGTACTAGTCGCTACGACCTGAGGCTTATCCTTTTTGGAAGTGTTAGAGGTTGAATTCTGTTGGCTACAACTAAATAAGATACAAGAGAACAGCACACTTAAGCCAATTTTAGGTAAAAAATGTAACTTAGTTCTAACCGGAAGGCTGACCTCTCTCTGAAGTATTAGTTTCATTTATGTCAATTATTATTTCTCTTTATAGAGGTTTTCATTTTTCTTTCATTTTTATAGTAATCTCAAGTAAGCAAGTATTTAAACACAAGATGAAAACTGCCTCTTTTCAACCAGAATTCCCATTATTTAGGAAAAATACGGGTGAAAGGCCCAATCTAGAAACGCACTACGACCCAACTATAGACACAGTGGATAGCGTGTCTTCACAAGGGAGTGATGTAACCGCAGCAATCCATATTTCCCGATTGGGGGTGTACTATCGTGCAACAGAAGCCCTGAGAGATATTAACTGTGTTGTAAAACCGGGGCGACTGACAGGAATTTTTGGTCCTAACGGTGCAGGTAAAAGTACGCTGTTAAAAGCCATGTTGGGGTTGGTTCCGTCCCACGGAAGCGTGCGGTATCAAGAAAAACCTCTCACACAGCAATTGGAGAAAATTGCTTACGTACCCCAACGAAGCCAAATAGATTGGGCGTATCCCGCTACTGTTTGGGATGTCGTAATGATGGGAAGAGTCAAAAAAACAGGATGGTTTCGCCAGTTTTCAACAGTCAGCCGCCAAGTCGCAAAAAGTGCGTTGCAACGTGTGGGTATGAGTGAATATCGCAACCGCCCCATTGGAGAACTTTCTGGAGGACAACAACAGCGAGTCTTTTTAGCCCGTGCTTTAGCGCAAGAAGCAGAAATTTTTTGTTTTGATGAACCTTTTGTAGGTATCGATCAAAAAACTCAGAGAGTGATTTTTGAAGTTTTCCAAGAACTTGCTGCAGCACAAAAAATTATCCTTGTTGTTAACCACGACTTAGGGGAATCTATCACCCATTTTGATGACTTAATTTTATTAAATCAGATATTAATAGCTACAGGTTCCCGACAGCAAGTGTTGACTGAAGAAAATTTGTCCCGCGCCTATAGCGGTCAAGTCATGTTTTGGAAAGATGCAGCGTAATTAAGAAATGTGATAGTGGTTAATGGTTGGTGGTATTTAACCAACAACTAACAACCAACAAATAACAACCAAAGATTAATTATGATTCAAGCCTTAATTGAGCCTTTACAGTATAGTTTTATGCAAAGGTCGCTGATTGTTGCCATTATAGTCGGTTTGTTGTGTGCTATTGTTGGCAGCTACTTAATGGTACAACGATTGGCTTTATTGGGTGATGCTATCAGTCATTCGGTATTACCGGGACTGGCGATTGCTTTTTTGTTGGGAGGTAATATTTTTGTTGGGGCGTTTGTTGCTGGTGTCCTCAGTACTATGGCTATTGCTTTTATTAAAACGCGATCGCCTATCAAAGAAGATGCTGCCATGGGGATAGTTTTTTCGGCGTTTTTTGCCCTAGGAATTACCCTGATTACTGTCATTCAAAAAGATAATAAAATTGACTTGAACCATTTCCTTTTTGGAAATATTCTTGGTGTAACTGTTGAGGAAGTGCGCGATACTTCTATTATTGCAGCTTTAGTTTTACTCGTTATTGTTTTAGTATACAAAGAACTTTTGTTTTATACCTTTGACCCCTTGGGTGCAAAAGCAGCAGGATTACCAGTAAATCGCCTGAATTTTGGACTTATGGTAGTTATTGCTTTAACAATTGTTGCTAGCATGAAAGCTGTAGGTGTCATTCTAGTATTATCGCTTCTGATTACACCAGGAGCTACGGCTTATTTATTAGTAAAACGCTTGCATCAAGTGATGATTTTGGGAGCAGTTATAGGGGTATTTTCTAGTATTACTGGAATGTATCTGAGCTATTTTTATAATTTTCCTTCGGGACCGGCAATTGTGTTGGTTGTATCGGGATTATTTATGTTGGCGTTACTTTTTAGTCCCAGACACGGCATTTTTACTAACATTGGTAAAAGACACCTTTTAGGTGCGGAGAGATAAAACTTAATAATTAAGAAACTGAACTCTACTGTACGCTCATGCGAGTAAAGTTCAGTTGTTTGCCATATTTATGAAAAATCCACGGTAAACCTTGGACTTCAGACAGTTAAGCTTTGCTGAAATTTCTGTTTCTCTTTGACCATAAACCAGCCCCACCAACTAAACCTACACCAAGTAGGAGAGAGGGTTCTGGTACCCTCTTACGGTAGTCATATGTTACTTTGACACTCGCTTTGGCATAGGTATTAACGTAGGATGTGATGTTACCAGATCCCTGGACTGTTGATTTTGCATTAGCTGTGAACAAAAAATCTAAATTGTTATTACCGATAAATGACTGCA
Organism: Tolypothrix bouteillei VB521301; assembly: GCF_000760695.4. Classification (GTDB taxonomy): domain Bacteria; phylum Cyanobacteriota; class Cyanobacteriia; order Cyanobacteriales; family Nostocaceae; genus Scytonema; species Scytonema bouteillei_A. Next base: position 2,829,678 of record NZ_JHEG04000001.1, read on the forward strand.
AAAAGCTGCTATCTGTGTACGTTTTGGTACCAGAAGCGCTGGTAGTTAGACCCTCTAGTGTCCTTCCAGAAGTGCCAGCAAAATCAAGTATGCCATCAAATTTGGTAACATCATATTTGTAAGATTGTTTCGGATCTAACTCAAAGATGCTCGTACCACCAGTTGTCTGTAACTGAAGCAAACCGGAAAGGTCTACTGTTATTGTACGCGGTTTTGCGTCTCTGCTTTCAAAACCTGCATCTCCTGTAAGGTCACCAACAAAATCAATCTTGACACTATTGAGTATGCCCCAAGATGGTTTAAACTTTTGGATACTCAAAGGAGCCTTGAAGATGTCTGTAACACCGTATCCAGCATAAGGTGCAGCATCATCTACAGATGGTTTGTATTCTGTAGTGAACTCCAGAATATCTGCACGAGCAACTCCGGTAGTTGCTACAATGCTTGTTATTGTGATTGCGAGAGCAGGGGTTAATACAGCTAAAAACTTAGTTTTCATACGTTACAACTTGGAAAAACTGTGTTGCCAATACCTCCTATCTCGTTGTAACTTCGTATTTTTATGTAGTGTATTGATAATGATACGTAATTTGTTGTAAATTTTTCTTCATATTAATTGCTGTAGGTATCTCAGTTTTGATTGCACAAAAGTTGATTCTGTTATTTATTGATACTTTGGTTAGCGATCGAATAGTCGCGCAACCAATCAGAACCTCTTGCTAGTAATTGCTCTAAATTTTCTACCCGCCACAGCTTAGCAGTCCCATCATCTGAAGCAGTCGCAAGATACTGCCCATTGGGGCTAAAACTCACGCAAGTCACTCGGCGCTGGTGCCCTTTAAATTCCGCGAGTTGGTTACCCTGTAAATCCCATATGCGGGCGGTACCATCGCTTGAGCCAGTGGCAAGGGTTTGCCCATCCGGGCTGAAGCAAACGCTGCTGACCCAACCTTGATGTCCTTTGAATTCTGCTAGTTGATTTCCTTGCAAGTCCCACAATCTGGCATTACCATCGCTAGAAGCAGTGGCTAGTTGCTGCCCATTAAGGCTGAAGTTGACGCAGTTGATGCGGCGATGATGTGCTTGAAATTCTCCTAGTTGCTTGCCCTGTAAATTCCATAGTCTAACGATACCATTTTCTGAGGCAGTGGCTAAGTGCTGCCCGTTTGGGCTACAACTTACGCTCCAAACTATACCTCGATTTTCTAATTCTACTAGTTGCTTGCCTAGTAAATTCCATACTCTAGCCGTGCCATCAACAGAAGCAGTGACCAAATATTGACCGTTGGGACTAAAACTCACGCTGTTGACTCGGTGCTGATGTCCTTTGAATTCTACTAACTGGAGTCTTTGTAAGTCCCATAATTTGGCAGTACCGTCAAATGAGCTAGTGGCAAGGTATTGTCCATCCGGGCTAAAACTGACACCTCTGACTCGATCTTTATGTCCCCTAAATTCCTTTAGCTGCTTGCCTTGCAAATTCCACAGTTTAGCCGTACCGTCACCCGAACCCGTGGCAAGATATTGTCCGTTAATATGAAAACTTATACTGTTCACATCCCCTCGATGCCCTCGAAATTCTACTTGTTGTTTGCCCTGCACGTTCCACAGTCTAACGTCAGCTGAAGCGGTGGCAAGGGTTTGTCCATCCGGGCTGAAACTCACACTCCAAACCCAACCATCATTTCCTCGGAATTTCTGCACTTGATAGCCGTGCAAGTTCCAAAGTCTGGCAGTACCATCGCTTGAGCCAGTGGCAAGTGTTTGCCCATCCGGACTGAAACTTACACTTCTGACCTTGCCTTGATGCCCCTTAAATTCTACCAAGCAGTTACCTTGTAAGTCCCAAAGTCGTGCAGTGCGATCGTCTGAGGCAGTAGCAAGGGTTTGTCCATCTCGGCTGAAACAGATGCTGTTGATATGTCTCTGATGTCCCTCCAGTTTTAGCAGTGGCTTACCTTGCAAGTTCCAAAGTAGCGCAGTGCAATCGTTTGAAGCAGTGGCAAGGATTTGCCCATCCGGGCTGAAACAGACGCTATTGACCTTGTGCTGATGCCCCTTAAATTTCACCAATTGGTTGCCCTGTAGGTCCCAAAGTCGGGCAGTATTGTCATCTGAGGCAGTGGCAAGGGTTTGCCCATCCGGGCTGAAACAAACGCTGTTAACACATCTCTCATGCCCTTTGAACTCTGCCAGTTGGCTACCCTGTAAATTCCACAATCTGGCAGTGCGATCGTTTGATGCTGTGGCAAGGTATTGTCCATCCGGGCTGAAACAGACGGTGTTGATATGTCCTTCGTGCCCTTGAAATTCTATTAGTTGGCTACCCTGTAAGTTCCACAGTCGGGCGGTGCGATCGCTTGAGGCACTAGCAAGAGTTTGCCCATCCGGGCTGAAACTCACACTTCTTACCTCGTCCTGATGCCCTTGCAACCGATTCTTTTCTTGGATGTTGTCAAGAATCTGCTGTAAAGCCAGTAGTGGACTCAGTGCGGGATATTTTTCAAAAGATCGACCATCTTGAACTCGTGCTTTCAACTGTTTTCCAGCTTCCATTGCCGTCAGTAAGGCGTCTATCTGAGAAAACTCGAACTTTCGTAAAGCTCTTAATCCTGCTAACTCCAATTCTGTACCGATAAGCGCTTCTTCTCGCGCTGCTTCTGCTTCCTTGAGCTTAATCTGAGCTTCTTGAACTTCTTGCTTGACCTTATCTCGTTCTGCTTCTGAATCAGCTAAATCTTTCCTGACTTGTTGAACTTTTGCTTCCAAACTCTGACGGTGCTGCTCAACCCGTGCTAGCGCCACCTCCGCTTGCTTTCGTTGATCTTCTGCTTTGTGCCGCTGTTTTCTTTCTTTTTCAAGTTCTGCTATTAACTCTTTTAACCTTGGTTCTTGCTGTTGGCGAATCAACGCAGCTAAATAATCATGTACTAACTGATAGCGATCGTCTGGAAGTTCGGGCAACAAAACCACCAAACCGGAATCCACAAAAATCTTTAGCACTAAATCTAATTTGCTTGCTTCTGCAGTAAAATCTGTTACTAATACCTGCAAATCCCGTTCTACTTCAGCACGAGTTTTCAAGGGGCGAGTCCCTTTTTCATCTGTCATCAAGTACAGGACTAACTCAGCAGTTTCCTTATTTTCAGCACCGCAGTCTGACACGACTTGTGCTAAGTAGCGCTTCACTAATTCATTTTTAGGACCGCGATCTCTATACTGAACTAATGTTGTAATGTTCTCCGTTTGCAACTGCGCTCCCACAACTTGTAACTCAATCGGGCGCACTTCTCCTAACTTATCTGCTAAATCCTTTACTAGCTCCTCAATCAAAGCGGGCTCTAAGTGAAAATTAGAGCGATCTGTTAACTGTTCAATAATTGCTGTAGCATCAGCAGGCAAGAAATTTCCTAATGGGTAGAGGACATTTTTGCTAAGAATATCATTGCCGATAATTGCCATGCAAGGCAAACGATTGCACTCCAACAAATAATGCAGGTAATCCTCTCGTAACGAGAGAATAACTTTTACTGGCAGAATTTGAAAACACTCTCCCAAAAACTCAAAAAATTGCCGCCTTTCAGCCACACCATGATAGACGAAGAAGAATTCTTCAAACTGATCGAAAATGAGTACTGTCCGCAGATTGCATGACTCCAGTCTCCGTATTTGTGCCAGGATAGCGGCTGTGGAATCTAAAGAAGTTGTTAGCTGTATCCCTTTTTTTTCCAAAGCTTCTGTTAACAACCGTCCCAACTCTGCAACCCAACTCGTGTAAACGCGCATCAATACAGGTAAAGTATCTTGAATTCCAATAGCTTTTTGTTTGAGTGCTGGTAACAATCCCCCATTCACCAACGAACTTTTCCCTACCCCAGATTCTCCATGAATCGCAATTAGCTTGCAATCATTGCGACCAATTCGCTCGGTTAAACGCCGTACATCTAGCAACCGACCGGACGCTACAATCTCCAGAGCGACAGTCTCTTGAGTTTCTACTTGTCTTAGTGCTAATTCTGCCTGTCTTTGTGGCTGTATTCGACCTGCACCAATAAAGGAGCGGAATCCATATTGCTGCTCAATTGATTGCCTTTCTAGCTTAATTTCAAAGGCTTTAAGATATTCTTGTTGCTTAAAGTATACCTGCTGCAAATGACTGAGAATGTCAAGATACAAACAAGGGTTTTCTTCAGGATCTCCTATCTTTCTTGCTTCTTCTAAATTGCCGATCGCTTTTTCTGTTCGCTCTAAATGTTGTTGCGCTTTTGCTAAAATCAACAAATATCGACTCTTGTCTAATTTATAGACAACACCAGAAATTTCCTGCGATCGCTTCTTAAATGTCAATAAAGCTTCTAGGGCTTTCTTCGCTAACTCACGGGCATCTTCCCAGGCTTCTTGCGCTAGAGCTACTTCAGCTAAAAAACCGTAATCCCTTGCTAATTCAATTGGTTTGTCTTGAGCTTGGTGATGCTGCAAAGCTTTTTGAGCCAGAGTTTGCAACTGGTGCCAATTCTGCAAATCTCGAAGCATATCTCCGAATTTTAGAATTGAACTTGCACTTAAATCTATATTATCAATTTGTTCAAATATTTTAAAGCATTGCTGAATATAATGCCTAGTTGCTTGCAGATCGGGATGATTTTTTTCGCGATACCGAGGAGTTTTTACAAAATAGCAGAAGGCAATATCAATCAGCAGTTTTACTTGTTTGTTCAATTGGTGATTTTGCTGCCAAAGTTCTAATCCTTTTTGATAATGCTTGAGGGCTAGAGCGATTTTGCCATCAGTATATTCGGCTTCACCAAGTAAAGATTCTAAACTTGCTCTCAGTTCTAGGTCTAAGACTTGTTGGCGATTTTGTAAAATATGACAAGCTAGTTTTATTTCCCGACGAGCTTCTAAATTTAGGGTTAAATTACCCTCAAAGAATTGCTCGGAGGTTTTCTTTAAAAAGTCAACCAATTCCTCAGTAGCGATCGCAAACTCTGTACTTATTGCCCAACTCTCAAAATCAGGTGCTACCCGTATCAGTTTATTAAAGACCTCATCATCGATCCAAAGAACCAGTGGAAAATGAAAACTCTTCCGAAACTCCTCCCGCACTTGATTGGTTGCACTCAACAGATCTTCGAGATCGGTCACTGATTCCAAGCCTAATACCATTAAGACATCTGGCTGTTCTTGACCAAATTCCTTGTGAATCCTCGCGTAGAGGGTTTTTTCAGATTCCTGCAGTTCCAAGATACGGATTTCCACGTTCGTAAGTTCTTGCAACCGCTCGATCAAACGCACGCGCAAGCGAGCATAATTACACCTAGCTAAAAACAGCTTGAACCGACCCACAGAAGCGTCAATTCCCCATGCTAATTCTTCTAACGCACTCTCGTTGTCAGCAGAAACATCAATGGCATTTTCTTCCCATGCATTGCTATCAAGTCGGTGCAGGTCACTCATAGGCGCAGCTCTTTCGCCTCTGCTAAAATCGGGTTGACATCAAACCAAGACTCTCCGCGATCGCGATATTCAAACACCAACCGACTCCGGATTAGCGTTTGATATCCCCGGTCACCACTGACTTTTTTCCGTTGCTGGACTTGACGCAGTAATTGCCACTCTACGTCAGAGATGGGCATTGTCATTTCATTCCGACGGGCACGAATCACCTCTTCTAAAACTTCACCAGATAGAGGGAGTTTTCGTTCCTTTTTGATCCAAGTATTGAGCAATCTGAGCAAATCGCGGACGTGTCCTCCACTAACATAGCACAGGCGGTCTAAGGTTTCGGCACTCTCGAAAATTTCAGTAATCTTGTTTAGGCGTTGGTTCTCATCCAAATTGGGAAAGGCTCTAGCAAGCACCATTTGTCGCAGCAGTACCATTCCCACTTCATATTTAAGACCATCCGGTAACTGTACGGGGACCATGGGTAGCACTTTGGGTTCTTCTAAAAAGCGCTGAGTCAGATTGCCATAGTCGCTAGAAAATTTTAGTGCTAGTGGCATTGTATAAACTAGATGACAATTCAATTTGGTCAGACACTCAGCTTGATCGACAAAGAGGTATTCCTGTTGAGGACGCCCCCAAGATTTCTGGCGACTATCAATGCGATCGAGATTATCAACAATCACTACCAGCCCTTTTTTACCCTGCTGCTTCAGCATGGCGATCGCGGGTTCTAGGAGTTCTTGATTAATTGCTTCCAACAGCTGAGTTTTCTGGGGTCCGAGATACTGGTTAAGCCGTTCTCGCAATGTCGCATCATTTTTGACTCGGGTCGTAATTTCACCAATGCCAAAAGCAATAGAAACCTTTTGGTTTTCTGAGGTGTAACCAATATCGCCAATTTTGGGAAGCCCTGAAATTTCTGGAGGCTTCAATTTAAAGCCCGTTACTTCAACATTTAAAATTTTCCACGCTCCTTGTAGCAAATCCTTGAGCCTGTTGGGTTCTTTCTGCAAGAGATTTTCCAAGCTTTGACTGACGCGATGCGCGATCGCTAGCAAAACATCTCCAATATCTACATCTGCCATTTCCAAGTCTTCACTGGACTCAAAATAAACTACATGAAAGCTTTCCTGTTCTAGTTCTGTCTTGAGTCGTAATAACTCTGTAGATTTGCCACAACCAATATGCCCGGTAAATAGGACACAGGTAGGGTCATTGGGTGAGAAAAATGTAATATTATCTTTCAGTTCTTCTATAATCTGACCGCCTCGAACTGAGGAAAAATCAATATAATACTTTCTGTCTTCAGGATTTTCGACAAATAAGGTTTTTCCAGGGTCAGTTGCCTGAAAAAATTTTCGTAAATCTACTGTCATGCTAGTTCACTATCAGTTAATCTTCTCAAGCCATCTTAATAAAGATACGCTTAGACAAGTAGATTTTACGGAAATTATTTTAACTCTACATAGCAATCCTATCTAATTTGTAAAAATTTGAGTGTCCGGATCCCCGGCTTCTCACAGAAATCGGAGATATAACCGTTGTTAAATTTACGAACTTAAGCGCTCTCTAGAGATTTCTTTTTATGATGAGCTGCAGCTAATTGTCTGCCGTAGCTAATAGCAATTAATCCTGTTATATTCATAAATAAGCTGTAAATTACAGCTGGTACTGCCATATCAGGATTGTTGAGGATTCCGGCAGTAATTGCGATCGCGAGTGTAGCATTTTGAATCCCCACTTCAATTGCGATGCAGATTTGCTGAGGAAGATTGAGTTGGAACAATTTACTGAAATAAAATCCTACAAACATTGAGAGAACATTTAACAGTAAGACGCCAACTCCAACTTGAAGAATAAAACCAGGAAGACGGTTCCATTCGCGAACAATTAGCAAGAGAATAATTACAGCAAGTAATGCAACTGCAAAGCGACTAGTCACTTTTTCCAAGCGATGAGCAAGTTCTGGAAATATCTGCCGCACACCCATTCCCAAACCGATAGGAAGGAGCGTAATTAGAAAAATTTGTAGTATTGTTGAACCAATGGGTAAGGAGATTGCTGCCGTTTGTCCAAGGAAATGCTGAAGTGCAAAGTTTGCCAACACCGGAATTGTGAATACTGCGATCAGACTGCTAAAAGCCGTCAGAGTGACTGAGAGTGCAACATCACCTAAAGCGAGGAATGTTATTAAATTTGAGGACGGTCCACCAGGACAAATTGCCACTATCATTAATCCCACTGCAATTATAGGTTGCATGGGTACAATTTTAGCAACGATAAAACCAATAACAGGTAAAAAAACTAACTGACTTATTAAGCCAATTAAGACTGCTTTGGGATACTTCCTAACACGTTGAAAATCTTTTGGTACGAGAGATAAACCCATCCCCAACATCATGATAGCTAAGGCTAGGGGTAAAATAACAGCAGTAAACAAGTTTGCTTCCATAGTCTTCCTTGTATGAATGACAAGCTGATTTTACGGAGATCATCTTACTATCTCATGGGCTATATCTCTATAACTCCCAATATTTTTGAGAAGTCGAGTAAGCTAACAGTAGCAGTCTAATCCTCAAAAAATCATGGCAAATAGTCCGACAATTCTAGCTCTAGACTTTGATGGTGTCATTTGCGACGGACTGATTGAGTACTTTGAGGTATCTTGGCATACCTATTGTCAAGTTTGGTTACCTGACGATCGAACTCCACCTGGTGATTTGGCTTCCAAGTTTTACCGCCTCAGACCGGTGATTGAAACGGGTTGGGAAATGCCTGTACTCGTCAAAGCGCTCGTTGAAGGAATCGCCGAAGAAAAGATTCTTCAGGATTGGAGCGCGATCGCAAAACAAATTTTACAAGCAGGTAATTTCCAACCATCTGATATTGGTAGTAAACTAGACAAATATCGTGATGAATGGATTGCTACCGATTTAGATGGTTGGTTAAGTCGGCACAAGTTTTATCCAGGAGTCATTGAAAAACTGGAAGCGACAATCTCAAGCTCGATTAAATTATATATCGTCACTACGAAAGAAGGTCGTTTCGCACAACAACTGCTAGCGCAGCAAGGGGTTGAACTACCAAAAGAAGTTATTTTTGGTAAAGAAGTGAAGCGTCCTAAGTATGAAATTTTGCGAGAATTAATTCAAGCAGAAAAGATTGCGCCAGAAAGTTTGTGGTTCGTAGAAGATCGATTGAAAACTTTACAATTAGTCAAACAGCAAGCAGATTTGGAGGCAGTTAAACTCTTTTTTGCAGACTGGGGCTACAATACGGCTGTAGAAAAAGTAACTGCTAAAAACGATCCTCGAATTCATTTGCTGTCACTCGCTCAGTTTGCTCGAGATTTTTCTGATTGGTTGGTGGTTAATGCTTAATAGTTAGTGGTACTTTTTTACTACTAACCCTAATCGTGTAAGGGCGCAAGGCTGTGCGCCCCTACTAACAACTAACAACTAATCACCATGCTAGATCTCACCAAACTGACATTACAAATGCAAGGTTTGAGCCAGCACTTAACTCAAGAAGCGGCTGCAAGTCGTTATCGTTTGGAACTGGCTCAAAAACACCTTCAAGATGCACTGACCTCTCAGTTAGAGTTAGTACAGCAACAAGAAAAGTGGCGCGATCGCATTTTGTTTGCCAATGCGACTCCCGTAGAACCACTGAATACCTGTATTGAGATCCAAACTCCCCCTAAAATTCACACGGTTATTGCCACTGATGGTTCCCAAATAGCACCCAGCCATCATGAAATAGCGTATTGCTATCTCCTCAATATAGGAAGAGTTGTTTTGCATTACGGACAAAACCGTCATCCACTTTTAGATAGCTTACCTGAGATCTTCTATAGACCGGAGGATTTATACACCTCCCGTCAATGGGGTATTCGTACTGAAGAGTGGATGAGTTTCCGACGGACTGCTAGCGAAACTACTGTACTAGCAGAACTAGCTTGCAGTTCCACAGGAGGACACCGAGATAAGGAAATAGAAGAAATCCCAACACTGGCGATGGTGGATGGGTCTTTAATTTACTGGTTTTTGGAACAGTTGCCTTTTGATGCACGCAATCAAATATTACCTCCCATCTTAGAAGCTTGGCAAAAACTGCGTGAGGCAAAAATTCCCTTAATGGGCTATCTCAGCGCCTCCCGAAATGTGGAAGGGATAAATTTTTTACGTCTTTTAGCTTGTCCCCACCCAGTACCCGATTGTGCTAGTTTTTGCCCCAATCAACTCGATAAAGTTCCGTGTAAAATTTTTGAGCCCCTGCGAGACACAGCTCTTTGGTCAACTCAACTCAAACCCGGACAGCGAGGACCTTTATGGCGCAGCAATGCTCGTATTCTTGACTTATATGAAGACCAACAAATTTACTTTTGTTATATCCATGTAGGTGCTGAAATTGCTCGGATAGAAGTACCATCATGGGTGGCTCAAGACAAAAATATGTTCGATCGCTCCTTGGGGCTAATGCTCGGACAAGTACAGAAAGGGTATGGTTATCCTGTGGCGATAGCTGAAGCGCACAATCAAGCTGTGGTGAAAGGTGGGGATAAAGCAAGGTTCTTTTCCCTTCTAGAACGACAAATGATTAGGGCGGGTTTAAAAAATGTAGGAACTTCTTACAAAGAAGCAAGAAAGCGGGGAAGTATAGCATAATTAGCAAGAGCATCAGGAGGAAAAGAGTGCATGCCACAGGAAAAACGCTATTATACCCGTGATGAGTATTTAGCCATTGACCAAACAACCGGCTACAAAAGTGAGTATCTAGATGGAGAAATAGTGCCGATGATGGGAATTACAACCGAACACAATCAGATTACCGGAAATATTTATGCTTACCTAAAATTTGGTCTTAAAGGAAAAAATTACCGCGTGTATTTCAGTAATGTCCGCTTGTGGATACCGCGTTACAATCAATATACGTATCCAGATGTCATGGTCATTGATGGAGAACCGTTTTATGAGGGTACAGATAATACAACAGTGACCAATCCCTTATTAATTGTTCAAGTTTCATCAAGAGCCACAACCAATCATACTGACTCAGATAGATTTCGCTTTTATCGGTCAATTCCTGAATTCCGAGAATATGTCTCAATTGACCAAAATAGTTGTTATGCAGAACAATATACTAAAAACTCAAAAGGAAATTGGATACTCACTGAATACGATACTGTTAATTCTTTGTTAACATTTGATTCCATTGATTTTCAACTTTCTTTTACTGATATTTATGAGTTGGTGAATCTCCCTAATATGACTTTAAGTGAAGGTGCAAGGATTGACTATGGCTTTTAGAGGATGTTTGAAAACTATCAGCCTTATAGAAGGATCTACTATATAAACAAAGTCCGCACAGGCGGACTTCATTCAAAGAATCAACCTTGAGTGTTTCCACAAATAAAGAAGAGTATTTTTATATGAAGAAATAAAATTACTATTTGTCAGTATGTTCTCGATCGTAAATTTTTTGTAAAATTTCGTATTTAAATTTAATATTTTAAACGATCGTTTTTCAATCTATTTGGGGAAACCTGTATTTAGCGAGGATGGAATACAATACTTTTCGGTTATAATTCGATCCCCCCCCAACCCCTACAAAAGGGGTGGTAGGGGGATATTCTCAGCTTTGTATATATTCGACCGAGCAGTATTGAGATGAAATACACTTTTTACATAAGTTTGGTTGTGTTTAAGAGCTTTTAGTTTCTGAAACATTAAAATGCCCAAACAAGATAACTAAAGTCCGCTATATGCGGGCTTTTTGATTACTAGAAATGGATTTATAAAATGCAAAAAACTAGTATGAGTGATGGTAAAGATACAAAGAAGAACTACTTGCAATTCTTCTTACAATCTAACGAGTTACTATGTATTGCTAGTTTTAATGGGTATTTCCAGTCCTTAAATCCAGTTTGGACAAAAACTTTTGGTTGGTCAGAACAGGAATTCAAAAATCAACCGTTTATTGATTTTGCTCATCCAGAAGACTTTGATACTTGTCTTAATGCTTATTCTAAACTTGTGTCGGGAGCGGAAGTCATTGGTTTAGAAAGTCGTTTTTTGTGTCGGAATGGCTCTTATAAATGGCTGTCATGGAATGCGACTGTATCTGGTGATGAACGATTGATTTATGCAGTTGCTCGGGACATTACTGCTTGCAAAGAAAGTGAAATATTACAACAACAGTATATTAAGGAGTTAGAAGCTTTAAAATTCGCTTTAAATATTCATTCGTTGGTAGCTATTACGGATAACCAGGGCAAAATAACTTACGCAAATGAAAAATTTTGCGAAGTCTCTCAATATTCAAAGGAAGAATTAATAGGACAAGATCACCGTATTGTTAATTCTGGCTATCACTCTCAAGAATTTTTTGAAAATTTATGGAGAACAATTTCTCAGGGAAATATTTGGAAAGGAGAAATTAAAAACAAAGCCAAGAATGGCACTTATTACTGGGTAGATACTCTGATTGTGCCATTTTTAAATAAAATGGGAAAACCCTATCAATATGTGGCAATTCGTACAGATATTACACAGCGGAAACTTTCAGAACTAGCTTTGCTAGAGCGATCGCGTTTATCATTGCTAAGTGCGGAAATTAGCTTAGCCCTCTCACAAAGCAGTTCCCTTCCTGAAATCCTTCAAAGTTGTACAAAAACTTTGTCTCAGTATTTAGATATTGCTTTTGTTTGTATCTGGACTTTTGAGAATCAGACACATCAGATCCAATTACAAGCAGGTGTCCGATGTACGGATAGGATTTGTCAAACGTTAACCAACAGTCAAGATTTTCCAGAGCATGCGGTTTTAGCAAACAGCATCATTGGTTTAATGACAAAAAACAATCAAGCTCTTTTTAATGAAGAAGTTACGATAAAAAATGAAGAAAGTTTTATAGAGCCTTTTTTATCCAGTTTTCTTTTGGCTGCCTATCCGTTAATTATAGAGCAGCAAACTATTGGAATTATTGCTTTGTTTAACCAAGAGTTATTTACAAACTCAACTCATAATTTATTAAATTGGATTGCCAATAATATTGCAGTAGCCATCGATCGCATATGGGCGCGAGAAGAACTTTTGAGCCGCCGGGAAGCTTTATTGCTAAGGCTCGCCAATCAAATACGAAATTCACTAGATCTCGATACAATTATGGCAACAGCTGTTTGTGAAATTCGCAGCTTATTGCAAATCGATCGTTGCTGTTTTCTCCGATATTTGCCAAACTTACCTCAGCCAACATTGACTATTACCCATGAAGCTCGAAATCCCGAATTAATCACTATGTTGGGTGATATTCCACCACAAAAAAATTCTTTTTTAGTCAATATATTGCTGAATGAGGAATTACTTTGTATTGATTCTACCAACAAAATATGCTTGCTAGATTGCAATACCCAAGAATTTTTCGCCAAATTTAACATAAAGTCTCAACTTTTACTACCAGTTAAGTGTAAGTCAGGTGACTTTGGAGCCATTGTTTGCAGTCATAGTTGCGAGAAACGGACTTGGAGTCATAGCGAAATTAGTTTGTTACAAGCTGTGACGGATCAATTAGCAATTGCGATCGATCATGCCCAACTCTACAGGGAAAGCCGTGCAGCTACTTTAGCTGCCCAAACTCATGCAGAAAAACTTGCGGAAACTTTGCAAAAGTTACAGGAAACTCAAGCGCAACTGATTCAACATGAAAAGATGTCTAGCTTGGGACAACTTGTAGCGGGAGTTGCACATGAAATTAATAATCCAGTGAGTTTTATTCACGGCAATATTACCCATGCAAGTGAATATATACAGGATTTGTTAGAGCTATTAAAACTTTATCACCAACATTATCCTTATCCCGCGCCTGAGATTCAATCTTTTTGTAAAGAAATCGAAATAGAATTTCTTGCTGATGACTTAGGCAAAATCCTATCTTCTATGAAAATAGGGACTAATCGTATCCGCGAGATTGTTCTTAGTTTGAGAAATTTTTCCCGTCTTGATGAAGCGGCAAAAAAGCCAGTCGATATTCACGAAGGTATAGAAAATACACTGTTGATTTTACAACACCGATTGCAATCTAGTAAATGCTGTATTTCTATTGTTAAACAATACGGTGATTTACCTTTAGTGGACTGTTATCCAGGTCAATTGAATCAAGTTTTTATGAATATTTTGACTAATGCAATTGATGCTTTAGAAGAGGGATTGGGGAGAGCAGAATTTCCTCTGGAGAGCGGGGATAACCGCGACTCGGAACTTCGAGTCCCCACAATTTACATTAGCACCGCAGTTGGAAGTAACAATTTTGCCCTGATTCAGATTGTTGATAATGGCTTTGGAATGACGGAAGATACCAGAAAACGATTGTTCGATCCCTTTTTTACAACAAAACCTGTAGGTAAGGGAACGGGGCTGGGGTTATCAATCAGTTACCAAATTATTGTAGAAAAGCATGGCGGAAGTTTGAAATGTATATCAGAACCTGGTAAAGGTACAGAGTTTTTGATTCAGATTCCCATTAGCTCGAATTAGAATGGCAGAAGAAGAAATATTTTTAAACAAGAAGGTATGCAAAATTTAAGCACATCCCAAACAACAGCGCTAGGTTTCGAGCTTTTTCACGTTCAAACGGATACACCTTTTGAGTTACCCCCAAATCTTGCTGTCATTCGTGTTGGCAAGCAAAATGAGCAAATTGCACCGGATATTAATGTTACATTCTTACCTGATGCCGATATTGTTTCTCGGTTGCATTTAGAAATTCAAGTAGAAGAAAATACTTATTATATTACCGATATCGGTAGTTCTAACGGTACATTTCTTAATGGAGTGAAGTTAGAACCAAGAAAGCGTTACCTCCTTCAAGTGGGAGACAAAATCAACCTCGGACAGGAAGAAAAAGTTACATTTATATTTCAGTATAAACAAAATCTGATTGTTCCCTCTAATGCTCCCATTAGTAAACCTACAGTGCTCCAACCCGAAATCGTACATAATTCTCAACTCCCTCAAGTCGATCGCAACAGCAAACTTGCAGGTGCGGGTTTGATGCTTATCGGTATTTTATTATTTGCAGCTAACACGCAAATTGGTATTTTCATACGTATTCCATCCGTTTTGCTGCTAGTAGTAGGAGCAGCGCTTGTGTTATGGCGTCGCGATTACCGCACTATAGGATGGGTTTTGATAGGGCTTGGAGTTGCAGTTATGATTTTCACAGGGAATTTATTTGCATCTTTCAATCTTTTAGCTATCCTTTTCGCCTCTGCTTTGTTTGCTGCAGGGTATCAGTTATTTAAAACTGGTAAAGTTTTGAATTATAGTTTGCAGTCTGTTAGGGAATTAGTCAAACGCTAAAAGGATAAAAAACTTCTCCATATAAATTCCCTCTTTTTCTGGTTCTTTCAGTTTCTTGTTCCCAGGTAGAACCTGGGAACGAGAGTCAAGCCTGAGTACAGGAGTGTCTGTTTAAATTTGGTAGTCCCACATTGAAATTTTGCCACAAAATTGATTTGCAGGTACAGCAGCCAACATTTTCTTAGGATAGGGAAGATTCAGGTTATTCATGAGTTCAATAAACTGCTTGCGGCTGCGTCCGGCAAAACGCGGGTTCCAAGATTTTTCTTCTCCGATGGTAGATACTGTTCGTCCTTGATAGTCATGACCGGGATACACGAAAGTCTCTTCCGGTAAGGCAAACAGCTTTTGAGTTACAACATCATACAACAATCCCGCATCACCGTTTTGAAAGTCGGTACGACCGCAACCTCGGATAAACAAAGCATCTCCACTTAACAAATGAGTTCCATTCACGAGATATGCCATATGACTATCTGTGTGTCCCGGTGTTGCGATCGCTTGAATTCTCACACTCCCCAATTCCAGTATCGCCCTATCTGCAATATAGCTGTCTGCACCGATGGTCGCAGCTTTTTCAGGGACAATACTCAAACAACCCGTCAATTCTCTCAATTTATCTGACCCGGTTATGTGGTCTGCATGAATGTGGGTCTCCAGACAGTAACGTAAAGTCAATCCCAATTCTCGCAAGATTTGAAGGTCGCGTTCGACTTGTTCCAACACGGAATCTATCAGGATAGCTTCTTTCGTTTCTGGGTCGGCAATGAGGTAAGTATAAGTACTTGACTCTTTATCAAACAATTGGCGAAATAGCATAACAGGTTTCGGCAACTTGCTTACTTCAATAGCAGGATAAAGTTTGGAATCGAGAGATTTCAGTAACTCCTGAGCTAAAGAAACTGCCTGAACTCGAATTTCTGGAACAGCAGTTGTTTCCCAAAGATTTCCCTTACGGGGTGTTCCTAACGTATACAAAAGTTCGGAAACATTGCCATCAGCATCAATGAGAGCACCGTTAGCAGCAGTATCAATACCGATAGACAGGGTGCTCGAACGGAATAGCCTTTGTTCTTGAAGGCTCGAAAGCAACGGATGCTGCAATCTGCGGTAGTTGCAGTTTGAACCGGTACAGTTCACTATTCTGCTTACCTGTAGAACAATATCTGCACTTGTTCCCCGTTCGCGAATGGTTACATTCACTCCCTTCTCAAACTCTTGGCAAGTTTGAATCCGACCTCCGTAGTGGCGTAATTGACCGGACTGAACGGCTGTATCTAAAACTTCTGCAATTTCTTCAGCAATCCGATGGCGGTGAACTTCCCAGTAAGCTTTCACGTGGCGGAGAAACCTTTTCTGTTCTTTAAATGGAAGTGCTTGCCAGAGTTCTTGAGTGACCGGACGGAGAGCATCAATGACTCCACGCCAGTCTTGTCCTCGATCGCTCGCGACTTTTACTTCCTGACGTACCAAGTGGAACAGCCCTCTTGCAGTTTTTGGAGCAGTTTCCAAATTGAGAAATGCTGCGTAAGGAGTTGTTGGTTTGTGATGACAGGGCATTAAGCCATGGCGGGAGACTGCGTGAATCTGTCCTTTAAATCCTTGTTGGTGCAGCGCAACAACTGCATCTGCCATAGTCAGCCCAGTTCCCACTAGCAAAATTGAATCTTCTGGGCTGAGATTTGCGATCGCATCTTCAGCCCAAGCATCTTTAACATAGGGATTGGGGTTACCCAAAGCAGCAATTGGTTCGGGTAAAGAAGCAGGAAAATTACCCAAAGCAAGCACAGCCTTTTGTACCTGCAAACGCCTGCCATTATTCAAGTACACTCGAACGCTATAAGTTGTTGTATCAATATAGATAGCTTCACCAACAATCCTTTCAAACTCGACCCCAGCTTGAGCCTTTGCCTGTGCTTCTTGCAAAATTGCTTGGATATAACTTCCATAAACAGTACGCGGTACAAATGTCGATGCAGTGACTTGTTCGTACCCATTTGCGTGTAGCCATTTCAAGAAATGATCTGATTCATCTGGAAATGCACTCATCTTACCTGCAGGAACGTTCAGCAAATGACAATCAACTCGCGTACCATATGCGACCCCTTTACCTATTTCACAATTGCGTTCAATTAATTTTATAGAAATCGGTATTGTTGCATTACGCAAAAGATTAGCAGCCACAAGAGAACCACTTAAACCGCCTCCAATAATAGCTATTGTTTGTGGAGAAACACTTTGATTTAAAATAGACTTATACATAGGAAAAACTAAATTTATTTGGTGTATATCTACAAAATTTAGTCCATCCCTTCCGTAAATGTCCATGCTTTTCTCCTGGGTATAAGTACAAATCAAATTTAAACCCCACTTAAACAACCGAAAAACTCGGAATTTCCATTGAGTCTTTAATATGTTGAAATCGCATCATCTCAAACCCAGATAAAATAAGTATTTAAGAATTTAATGTGCCTTCTTGTCCAACTAATCCGATACGAATAGTGTTGTTTTAAAATTACCTATTATGAGTCATTTTTTTACGGAAATTTTTCTTAACTCATTGTTATGATTTCCTGACAAAACTAGAAAATCTGCTGCTCTCTAGGGACTCGCAGTCGTTAAAAAAATTACTTTTGAAGCGCAGAGGTACAGAGAACACAGAGGAAAAATGATTTACTCGCCAACCATGATTAGATAGCAACTCTTCTTCTCTTCATTTCTTCGTTTCTTCTAAGGAGTGAGAAAATTTTATAATTCCAATAACGATTCTATTTAATTTGCAGGAAATCTCCCAATGAATGCACATTGCTCTCATTCATAGAATTCTGAGACTATACAAACAAAGTTCCTCCCGTGGGAAACTCCCTTACAAGGCTCGATTCACTACCTGCGCGGATTCATTACAACACAAGATCTGAAACCCACTTAGGTGAGTTTTGCGTGTATAGCCTCAATTACGTACCTTCTCAAATATTCTCTAACAATATGACAAATCAAACACTTGGACTCGAAAAAAATCTGTATGAGTACTTATTATCAGTCTCCGTACAAGAACCAGAAATTTTAACACAACTGAGACAAGAAACAGCCCAGCACCCAATGAGCCAAATGCAAATTGCTCCAGAACAGGGACAGTTTCTCGCTTTACTGGTTCAGTTGATGAATGCAAAAAAAACATTAGATATAGGGGTATTTACTGGGTATAGTTCCCTAGTTGTTGCTCTAGCATTACCACCAGAAGGTAAAGTCGTGGCTTGTGATGTGAGTGAAGAGTATACAGCGATCGCACGTCGTTATTGGCAGCAAGCGGGTGTGGCAAATAAAATCGAGCTACATATAGCCCCAGCCATAGAGACATTAGATCGCTTGCGGGCGCAGGGAGAAACTTTTGATTTTGCCTTCATTGACGCAGACAAAAGTAACTATGACAATTACTACGAGCAAGCTTTACAGTTAGTGCGTCCCGGTGGGTTAATTGCCATTGATAATGTCTTGTGGTCGGGAAGAGTTGCAGATCCTCAAGTACAAGATAACAGAACAAATTATATGCGTACTTTTAATGAGAAATTGTATCGAGATTCAAGAGTCACAATTAGTTTAGTACCGATTGCTGATGGTTTAACTTTAGCACTGAAAAAAGGCTAATGGCTAATAGCTAATGGCTGATGGTTGATGGTTGACGGCTAATGATTAATATGCAGATGACATACGTGAAATACAATTTACAAAGCTGCATTAAAACCCTGCTGTTCGGTGAGTTTCCCGATGCGAAAAATACACAGGTGGGGAATAAAAACAATTAGCTATTAGCTATTAGCTATTAGCCATTAGCAATTAGCCATTAACACTCCTTCTATTTGCCAATTCTATTTGTCGCTGCTTTTCCATCTGACGTTCTTTTTTCCCCTCAGAAAGGGTTTCAAAACAGTGAGGACAGGAAATACCTTTTTCGTATTGAGGAGAAGTTTTGTCTGCTTCAGAGATGGGATGTCCGCAACTCGCACACAAATCGTAAGTTCCTGGTTCTAAAGCGTGACGAACAGCGATACGTTCGTCAAAAACAAAACATTCGCCTTCCCACAAACTTTCAGATTCTGGGACTTCCTCTAAGTATTTCAGAATTCCGCCTTTTAAGTGATAAACTTCTTTAAATCCCTGAGAAATCATAAAGGAAGAGGCTTTTTCGCAACGAATTCCACCCGTACAAAACAAAGCCACTTTTTTGTGTTGCTTGGGATCTAGCTGATGAAAAACATATTCTGGAAATTCGCGGAATGACTTTGTGTTGGGATTTTGTGCTTTTTGGAAAGTACCAATGCTGACCTCGTAGTCATTGCGCGTGTCTATCACTGTGACTTCTGGATCGTTGAGGAGAGTATTCCAATCTTTAGGATCGACATAAGTACCAACTTGTTCGTTTGGATTGACTTCTGATAACCCGATGGTGACAATTTCTTTCTTCAGTCGCACTTTCATGCGTTGAAACGGGGGGGACTCTGCGTGTGATTCTTTATGTTCCAAATCTTCCAAGCGAGGATCGCTACGCAAAAAGGATAACACTGAATCGATCGCTTGACGAGAACCTGCGATCGTACCGTTAATGCCTTCTGGTGCTAGCAGAATCGTCCCCTTAATATCATGTGCTTGACAAAAAGATAACAAAGGCTGTTGTTTCTCAGCAAAATCTGGCAAACTCACAAATTTATAAAGTGCAGCAACGACTAAAGACATTTTTTGATTAATCCCCTTTCCGCAAACCAGGAATTTAAGCTATGATACTTTTGTTGGTGTAAATTACTTACACTTCCTATCTTAAGGGGGTATAGCTCAGTTGGTAGAGCGCCTGCTTTGCAAGCAGGATGTCAGGAGTTCGAGTCTCCTTACCTCCATAGTTAGCGATCGCTAAACAATTATTGTCAAGCATATAATCTAGTCATCGTCGTCTTCGTATTCTGCCCATGAGTTTGGAGTCTCAGAGACTGCTACTTTGAGATGTACGCCGGGAGGGACTCTTTTTTTGGTTTCATCGTAAATATACTTGGCAATCATCTCAGCAGTTGTTTCATATTCTGGGGGTATGACTTCGTTAAGTACGCAGTGGTCAAGCCCTCCTTTTTTCACATCCTGTTTAGCCCAGCGTAAGGTTCTAAAATCAGCCACCATAACTTCATGGGGACAGTATTGCGAGGAGTGCAGTTTTGATGAAGTTGCTTCAATTTTTACTTTGTAAGTATGACCGTGCAATCGACCGCACGGTCCATCGTAGTCTCGTATGTAATGGGCGCTATCAAATGTAAATTCAGTGACCAATTTCCACTTTGGCATTCTTGTATCCTTTAATCATTGCCACTGGGTAATCGGGATTTACTGGATTCGGTATCAACTGTTGATTTTTACAATCTGCAAGTAAATCCAATTTTTCAAAAAATTACTTGACCAATTAATAGTTTAGTTCCCATAAAAAAAGCTTTATCAACTGTTATCTTTACCTCACATTTAATAATTATTGGTCTAGTTGCTACAATAGCTTTTTGATTTCCATCATTCGTATTGTGCAACTCTATTATTACACATCACAAAAAAGGTAATCTGAATTCACCCAACCTTCCAAACCACTCACCTTAGTGTTGGGACCATTAACCACACGGACGTAAACCCAAGGTTCCGCTCCCCACCTCAGCCATTTAACAACGTTGCCATTATTTAAACCAGCTTTTGATTTACCATTGGGTGTAGATCGTAAAGCTAACTGTCCCTGTGTAATATTTATGACTTTACAGGATTCTGGTGAAGATGCTGTTTTCTCATCACAAATCAAGTAATTGGAATTAACCCAACCTTCTAAACCGTTCACTTTAATATTGGGACCCCGAAGTACCCGAACGTAAACCCAAGGCTCGCTTCCTTGCCTTAATAATTGTACGCTATTGTTATTATTTAGACCTGCTCTTGACTTGCCATTAGGTTGAGAGCGTAAGGCTAGTTGACCTGTTTGAATATTAGTTACCGTGCAACTGGTTTGTTGAGCAAGAATTTTTTGATTTCCCATACCAGCAAAGGCAGTAGGAACAAAGTTAAAACTAGATAAAGATAAGGATATTAGAAATATCTTTAACAGAGAGGTTTGGTTTTTCATCGGTCATCAATCTCCACATCTCGGACAAGCACCGATCGTTAAGTCAAGCGCCATGCCTCCGAGAAAATTAACACCTCTTTAAACTAACTTCACTATGATTCCCTTGTACTCTGAGAATCTACGGAAATATAATAATGTAGATGGGCAGTACAGGACTCGAACCTGTGACATCCTGCTTGTAAGGCAGGCGCTCTACCAACTGAGCTAACCGCCCGTCGTGTTTTGACTCACAAGAACTAATGTTAGCACAGAAATTTTGAAAACGCGATAGTATTTTTGAGAAAATTTTTTCCACATATTCCTATGCCCTCTGGTCGGACTCACGATCGCATTACTCTATGGGCTTTGCCACTTGTGACAGGGGTGACTTTCTGGCAAACCAAAAGCGGTAACCTAACACTACTAGTAGCAGGAGGGTTTCTGTTTGGCGGACTGATGTTCGGTCCCGATTTAGATATTTACTCGCGCCACTACCAGCGCTGGGGATTTTTGCGTTTTATTTGGTTACCTTATCAAAAAAGTTTGCGTCATAGGTCATTCTTATCCCACGGTCCCATTATTGGTACAACACTGCGAGTTATCTATCTCAGCACCTTGGTAGCTATCTTAGGAATTTTGGTTATAGTAGTTGGCGAAAAGCTGTGGAATCTGCAGCTAGATTGGCAAATATTGCATAAGAATACAGCAAACACGCTATTCAATTACTCCAGAGAACTTCTAGCCCTATTCTTTGGGCTAGAAATAGGTGCTATGAGTCATTCTTTAAGCGATTGGAGTGGTTCGGCATACAAGCGAGTGAAAAAGCAAGGAGTCAGTGGATTGCTACCTCGTGGGAAAATGAAGAAAAGTAAAGTGAAAAGGGGTACGAGGAGACAAGGGGGAGCAGGGGATAAGGGGACACGGGGGACTAGGAAGAAAGGGAGCAGGGAAGCAGGGGAGCAGGGGAGCAGAGAAGCAAAGAAGTAGAGGAGCCTACCTTATCCTCGGTATCCTTCAATCCAAAATCTAAAATCCAAAATTTGTATAATCATTAACCAATTATGAAAAATTCTGACATATTAGCGGCTTTGCAAGAATTAATTGACGTGGTGGCAAAATTGCGATCGCCTGAAGGAGGTTGTCCTTGGGATTTGGAACAAACTCCCCAGACACTGACACCCTATGTAATAGAAGAAGCGTATGAAGTTGTAGATGCTATTAATAGTGGAGATAAAAACGCGATCGCTGAAGAATTGGGTGACTTACTTTTACAAGTGGTTTTGCAAGCTCAAATTGCCAGCGAATACCAACAATTTTCTCTAAAGGAAATTGCTGAAGGTATTTCACAAAAACTTATCCGCCGTCACCCTCATGTTTTTGGTGATATTTCGGTGCAAAACGTGGATGAGGTGCGGCAAAACTGGGAAAAAATCAAAGCTGAAGAAAAAGGAAAACCTGCTCCTGAAAGCCAAAAACTCAGTTACAAACTTCAAGGATATACACGCAAGCTACCCCCGTTAATGGCTACTATGAAGATTTCTCGCAAAGCAGCTGCTGTGGGGTTTGAGTGGGAAAACCTTGATGGAGTGTGGGATAAATTTAATGAGGAATTAGCAGAATTCAAAGAAGCTTTAGCCCACGAAACACCAGAAAGACAGCAAGAGGAATTAGGCGATTTGCTGTTTTCTATCGTCCAACTTGCTCGCTGGAATAATCTCGATCCTAGCGAAGCTTTGCAAGGGACAAACAGAAAATTTATTCAGCGCTTAGAACAAATGGAGGGATTTGCCAATCGTCCTCTCTCGGATTACACCCTAGAGGAATTAGAAGCTTTTTGGCAACAGGCTAAAGCAGTCGAGCGGATGGAGACTGGGGGTTAGGGACTGGGGACAGGGGAGACAAGGAAGAAAATTCTCCCTTGTCCCCAATTATATCAAATCCGTTTATAGCGGAATTATTTCTCTTTCCTCTCTCTCTGCGCTCTCTGCGTCTCTGCGGTTTTTTAATCGATGCTACCGGATTTGATATTACAACTTAATTGTCACCGTCTTAACCTCAGTGTATTGCTGCAAACCGTATTCACCGAGTTCGCGACCAATACCGGACTGCTTAAATCCACCAAAAGGTGCAGCAGCATCAAAAACGTCGTAGCAGTTTACCCAAACAGTACCCGCACGAACGTTGTTAGCTATGGCGTGTGCTTTGGTAATGTCCTTGGTCCATACAGCAGCTGCTAACCCATACATGGTGTTATTAGCTCGTTGAATAACTTCATCAATATCTTTGAATTTGATGATGCTCATGACCGGACCAAAGATTTCATCTCGAGCAATTTCCATGCGGTCTTGCACATCAGCAAAGATTGTTGGGGCGATAAAGTAACCTTTGTCACCCACTTGGTTCCCACCACATAGCATTCGAGCACCTTCTCGCATTCCCGCTTCTATGTAATGCATCACTTTGTTGAACTGTTCTTTATCTACCTGCGGACCTTGTTTGGTATTGAGGTCGAAGGGATTACCGACAGTGCGCTGTTTTGCGCGTTCGACACTCTTGGCTACGAACTCGTCATAACATTTTTCTTCAACAAAGAGTCGCGACCCTGCAACACAGCACTGTCCTTGGTTAAAGAATAGAGCATTATGAGCGCCTTCTATAGCCTCATCCATGTCAGCATCGGCAAAAACTATATTGGGGCTTTTACCGCCGAGTTCCAGAGTCACTCGTTTGAGGTTACTCTTTGCGGCTGCTTCCATCACCAAATGCCCTACTTCAGTCGAGCCAGTAAAGGCAACTTTGTCAATATCCATATGGTGGGAAATTGCAGCACCTGCAGTTGGACCGTATCCCGAAAGAATATTCACAACACCAGGGGGGAAACCAGCTTCAATCATGAGTTCGCCCAGTCGCAATGCTGACAGTGGTGTTTGTTCGGCTGTTTTCATAACCACTGTATTGCCGGTTGCCAAAGCGGGTCCTAATTTCCAAGCCTGCATGAGGAGTGGAAAGTTCCAAGGAATAATCTGACCTACCACACCGACTGGCTCGTGACGAGTGTAGCAAAAGTAAGGACCGTTGATGGGGATGGTTTTACCCTGGACTTTATCAGCCCAACCTGCAAAGTAACGATAGCAGGCGATGACTAATGGCAGGTCAGCATTCATCGACTCTGAAATAGGCTTACCATTGTCTAATGTCTCCAACTGCGCCAGCTCTTCTTTGTTCTGCTCGATTAAGTCAGCCAGTTTGTAAAGTAACTCGCCGCGACGAGTTGCGGACATTGTACGCCATTCTCCCTTGTTGAAAGCAGCACGAGCCGCATGCACTGCTTTATCTACATCTGCTGCATCTGCCTCTGCTACACTGCAAATCACGTCACCCGTAGCAGGGTTAATTGTTTCAAAACGCTTACCGCTAATACTTTCTACCCATTCGTTATTAATCAGCAGATTGGTTGGACCGATTTTGACCTGGTTGTCTAGTTTGAGTGCTGTAACCATCGGGTCCTCCTATAAGCTAAGCTTTTATTAGAGATGTGTTTAAATCTACCTTATATGTTGCTTGGTACGTGGCGTACCAGGTGGCTTTCTTTATGTAATTTTATGGTTTGCTTTACATATGGAAAACATAATTGCAGTTGCTCAAAAAACAAGACGGGCTGCACTCAAACTAGCAGTGCTTTCAACAGAGGCAAAAAATCAAGCAATAGAGGCGATCGCACAAGCTTTAGAATCGGCAAAAGATGAGATTTTGCAAGCAAATCTTGCTGATTGTGAAACATCTATTGCTGAGGGAATTGCTGAGCCTCTCTACAAACGTCTCAAGTTAGACGAACACAAATTAAGAGATGCGATCGCGGGTGTTAGAGATGTCGGTAAATTAGCCGATCCGGTGGGTACCGTACAAATTCACCGCGAAATCGATACGGGTTTAATCCTCAAGCGATTAACTTGTCCTTTGGGAGTCCTAGGGATCATTTTTGAAGCACGTCCGGAAGCTGCTATTCAAATTGTTTCCCTAGCTATCAAATCAGGGAATGGCGTTATTCTTAAAGGTGGAAAAGAAGCCGTTCGTTCTTGTGAAACAATAGTTAAAGCAATTAAACAAGGATTATCTCAAACTGCAGTCAATCCAGATGCAGTCCAGTTGTTAACAACAAGAGAAGAAATTTTGCAACTTTTGAAATTAGATAAATATGTCGATTTAATTATTCCTAGAGGTTCTAACTCGTTTGTCCGTTTTGTTCAAGATAACACGCGCATTCCCGTTCTCGGTCATGCTGATGGGGTTTGTCATCTTTATATAGATAAAGCAGCGGACCTAGAAAAAGCTGTTGCTATTACAGTAGATGCAAAAACGAACTATCCAGCTGCTTGTAATGCAATTGAAACTTTACTCGTTCATGCCAATATTGCCCCAAAGGTATTACCACAAATAAGTGAAGCTTTGCAACACCTTAAGGTAGAACTAAGAGGGGATGAACGCACGCGCCAAATTCTACCTAATATCTTAGAAGCAACCGAGCAGGACTGGGAAACAGAATATAATGCTCTGATTTTATCAATTAAGATTGTAGATTCCTTAGAAGAAGCAATTGCTCATATAAACGAGTATGGTTCCAAACACACTGATGGAATTGTTTCTGAAGACGAAGAAGCCGCTCAAACATTCTTAGCATTGGTAAATGCTGCAGGAGTTTACCACAACTGTTCGACCCGCTTTGCAGATGGCTTCCGTTACGGTTTTGGTGCAGAGGTTGGAATTAGCACTCAACAAATGCCACCTCGAGGTCCTGTTGGGTTAGAAGGTTTGGTGACTTATAAGTATCAAATGAGCGGTAACGGTCAGATTGCAGCTACTTATACGGGAGCAAACGCTAAAGCCTTTACCCATAGGGATTTGCTATAGAAGATTTTTGTGGTTACAATAATACCAAGTACTTGTTGTTATTTTGTTACACAGTGTAAGAAGACAACCAGGGAAATAGGGTCTGAGAACTCCTATTGAGTTTTTGAAATCTACGTATGGTGGATAATGCCCACCATATGTTGCTTTTGTGCGGCACGATCTTACCTACGGTACAGAAATATTTTTCGCCGAACAATTTCAGGATTATAATACCATTTTTAATTTTTTTTAACATTAAGTTTTAATAAGCCTTGGTGTGAGTCGTCAATGCAATGAGAGATGAAGATAAGACAAAAGAGCAGTTAATTCAAGAAATTGCTGAACTGCGACAACGTGTTTCAAGCTTAGAAACATTAGCAACTCAACAGCAGAAAGCAGAAACGGTATTGTACGATCGCGCTCAAAGGCAAGTTCAAAGAGAGCAAGCACTCAATCGAGTCATTCAAAGTATCCGCAACTCCTTAGATATAAAAACAATTTTTTCCACAGCAGCCCGTGAAATTGCTCACCTCATTCACGCCGATCGAGCAGAAATTGTACAATATTTACCAGAACGGCAACTGTGGTTAAACGTTACAGATTACCGCAAAAACCTAGATTTGCCAAGTGCTTTGGGATTGGAGATTCCCGATAGCTATAATGAAATTGCGTCTCGACTCAAGCGATTGGAAGTTGTTGTTATTGAAGATGCAAGCAGTAATTATATAGACGAAATCAACCGCAATTTTGCGGAGATTTACTCTGGAGCTTGGTTGCTAGTACCATTGCACGTTAACTCTTCAGTTTGGGGTAGTCTCAGCATAATACGCTCTTGCCAATCTTCCCCGTGGCAACAGGAAGACATAGAATTAACTTGCGCTGTAGCCGATCAGGTGGCGATCGCCATACAGCAATCAACCCTCTATGAACAAGTACAAAGCGAACTGCGAGAACGCAAACGAGCAGAAGCAGCAATTTACTTTCAAGCGCATTTATTATCAGCCGTAGAACAAGGAGTCATTGCCACCGACCTTGATGGCAAAATTATTTATTGGAATCGTTTTGCAGAAACTTTATATGGCTGGTCGGCACAAGAAGCGATCGGTCAAAATATTATGGATGTTGTTGTGACCGATACTTTACGAGAGCAAGGACTTAAAATTATGTCCGAGTTACAGCAAGGTAAAAGTTGGTCAGGCGAATTTCCCGTGCAGCGTCGAGATGGAACTCATTTCTGCGTACTAGTAACTGACGCCCCAATTTACGATGACCAAGGAGTCTTAATAGGAGTTGTTGGTGTTTCTACTGACATTAGCGAACGCAAACAAATAGAAGAGAAGATCCGCGAACAAGCTGCGTTGCTGGACATTGCCACAGATGCTATTTTAGTTCGAGACTTAAACCACAAAATTTTATTTTGGAACAAAAGTGCCGAGCGTCTTTATGGTTGGAAAGCACAAGAAGCTTTGGGACAAAATGCTCAAGTTTTTTTATATAGAGAAATACCGCTACAACTCCAAGAAGCAATCAATCAAGTTCACACAACAGGTGAGTGGTACGGTGAATTGAATAAAGTCCGAAAAGATGGTAAAGACATCATTGTAGAAAGCCGATGGACACTCGTGCGGGATGAAAGCGGTAATCCAAAATCTATCCTTACTGTTGACACCGACATTACAGAAAAGAAACAACTGCAAACTCAGTTTCTTCGCGCTCAGCGATTGGAAAGCCTTGGTACGCTTGCTAGCGGTATTGCCCATGACCTCAACAATATATTGTCTCCCATTCTCCTCTCCGCTCAAATTCTAAAAATGAAACTGGGCAATGAACAGCACAATCAGCTACTGGAAACTTTAGAACTGAATGCTCAACGTGGTGCAGATTTAGTCAAGCAAGTACTTTCCTTTGCGCGTGGCGTTGAAGGTCAGCGTACAGTATTACAGATGAAGCACTTGATCATAGAAATTCAGCAATTTGCCAAACAGACATTTCCTAAATCTATTCAATTTATTTGTAAAACAGCGTCAAACTTGTGGACTGTATATGGAGATGCAACACAGCTCTATCAGATGTTGATGAACTTAGTTATCAATTCTCGGGATGCAATGCCCAAAGGTGGTATTTTAGATATCTCGGCTGACAATTTTTTCATTGACGAAAACTATGCCAAGATGAATCTTGAGGCAACAGTTGGACCTCACATTGTTATCTCTATTAGAGATAC
The DNA here is from genome assembly GCF_000760695.4 of Tolypothrix bouteillei VB521301. GTDB lineage: Bacteria > Cyanobacteriota > Cyanobacteriia > Cyanobacteriales > Nostocaceae > Scytonema > Scytonema bouteillei_A. The sequence continues at coordinate 2,857,711 of NZ_JHEG04000001.1, forward strand.
AGGTACGGGTATGTCACCTGAAATCTTGGATAGAATTTTTGAACCTTTTTTCACCACCAAAGCCGTGGGACAGGGAACGGGGCTGGGTCTTTCAACTGTGCTCGGTATTGTGAAAAGTCATGGTGGTTTTATCAATGTTTCTAGTTCTGTTGGCAAAGGAACGGAATTTCAGGTTTTTTTAAAAGCCGTGATGGCAAATGAAATACAGTCAATAGAAAATTTGCCCCTACCCACGGGTAATGGAGAATTAATTTTGGTTGTAGATGACGAAGCCAAAATCCGAGACATTACCAAAACAGCATTAGAAAATTACAATTATAAAGTTCTTATTGCTAGTGATGGTATTGCAGCTATTTCAATGTATGCCCAAAATGTATCTGATATTCGCGTCGTCTTGTTAGATATGATGATGCCAACTCTGGATGGCATGACAACGATCCAAACTCTGAAAAAAATTAATCCGTCGGTCAAAATTATTGCTTCTAGCGGTCTTCAAGAAAATCAGCTAATTGCTGAATCTCTTGGTATTCACAAGTTTTTGCAAAAGCCATACACGATGAAGCAGTTGTTGCAAATAATACAAAATTTGCTTTGAAGGAGTTAGGGCGTGTTTTCAAGCGACTTGTTTAGCCTCCTGTTTTCCAGCTCCCCCTAAATCCATACAACGTTCTACAAGGCGGGAAACCCGCCCTAGCCCCTATACCAATGCTCTTAACAAAGCTTGTAACTTAAGCTGCACCTCTGCAAGTTCCTTGTCAGGATTGGAACCAGCAACAATACCAGCACCTGCATAAAGTCTAGCGCGATCGCCATCTATAAGTGCCGAGCGAATTCCTACAATAAACTCGCAGTTTCCTTCAGAGTCCACCCAACCTAATGGTGCTGCATACAATCCTCTTTCAAAGTTTTCATAACGGCGAATTTCACGACAAGCAATCTCTCTAGAAGCACCTGCAACGGCTGGTGTTGGATGCAATTGCGCGACTATGCTTAAGGGATGAACGTTATTAGGAACAATCGCATTTATGGGAGTCCATAAATGTTGAATGTTAGACAGTTGTCTCAAACGAGGTCTTAATACTTGGGGTAGTAAACCCAGTTGCGACAGCCGTTGTGTAATAAAATCAATCACTAGAGAGTGTTCGTGCCTTTCCTTTTCACTACTGAGCAAGCGACTGGCATTTACTGCATCTTCAGCTGGTGTTTTACCCCGTGGAGCAGAACCAGCAAGCGCATCAGTAATTAATTGCTGCTTGTCAATGCCTATCAAACGCTCTGGACTAGCTCCTATAAAGTTCTGTCCTTTTCCATTACTTATAGAAAAGATACAACAATTGGAATGCAGCTGTCGTAGATTATTTAAAGACTGTAGTAAGTTAAATCGAATACTGGCTCTAACATCTAGTGCATCTGCTAATACCACCTTTCTCAGACGCTTTGATTGAATACTTTCTAAAGCTCCCGATACCGAACGCTTAAACTGCTCTGGATTAGCGACATATTGTTGACTCAATTTTGGCTGTACTATTTTCAAAGGTAAAAAGCTATATTCTAGAGAATTAAGAGAACTGATGGTTTCCAGCTTACTCCACAAAACCTGTAATATTTTTTGAATATCCACGTTAGCATCCATCGGTATATTAGCAACAAATGTGTATCGATTGTTTTTAACAGCGACTTGCCAACAGGGAAGAAAAATAGTAGCAGATGGAAATGGATAATCAGCTTGACTGGGTTCTTCAAAGAAACTAAAACTACATAAGAACAGGGGTTTAGAAAAAGCTCGAGCAATTTCCGAAAAACAAACGGTTTTTTCCAGACAATCTTTGATAAAATCTTCTGACGCCTTGAAGCGGTTTTTGCCTGTTATTTCTAATTTAGCAGCAGCATCAAAAGACGCGATCGCTTCTTTTTTACTTTTATTCTCCCAATAAAAATTAATTTGCTGGGGTTGACCCAGTTTACTAAATACAACCAGAGGATCGACTGGGTCAATCTCTATCGAAACACTAGCAATTTGGGTGCAATTCTTCCTTAGGCAATTTTGCTGAATCGCCCAAAGAAAGTGGTATAGCTCCTTATTGTATACAAAAAAGTCAGCGCGACATTGTGAAACTGTCATGATCTAAAAATAGTAAATTTTTTTGAAGTTATCTTCCAAAAGAGTCATAAATCATGGTCGTATTTCTACAGGTAACACAAACAGACCCTTTTAACCAGAGTGAGTTTTGCAAAGTTGTAGTTTTGCAAAAACTTGCCTGCAATGTCCAGTTTCTGCTGTAATTTGAGACTGGGACAAAAAGTGGCAACTTCTAAGTTGTTACCTGTATAGAGTATATTTCCAAACCCTAATTTTTTTTGGGATTGGGAATTGCTGGCCATTTTAGTAAATCGCGACAAATGACTACAAAGCTGATTTCTTATCCCAAGAATAAGTTATGGATGGCGGCACTCAAACCGCCGATGTACAGCGTTGCTATTATGCCCATTTGGGTGGGTACAGCTGTTGCTTTTGCTGAAACGAAGACTTTTCATGGAGCAGTTTTTTCTACCTTTGTAGCTGCTGCAATTTGTATCCTAGCTTGGGAAAATCTCAGTAATGATGTCTTTGATTCAGAAACAGGGATTGATAAAAATAAACACCATTCTTTAGTCAACTTGACTGGGAATAAAACCCTCATATTCTGGGTGGGAAACTTATTTTTATTGCTGGGTTTGCTAGGAATATTAGCAATAGCTTGGTGGCAACAAGATTTAACCGTCATAGGTATAATCTTGTTATGCTGTGCTTTAGGCTATACATATCAAGGACCCCCTTTCCGTCTAGGATATCAGGGTTTGGGAGAAATCATTTGCTTTTTTGCCTTTGGTCCGTTAGCCGTATCAGCAGCTTACTACAGTCAAACGGCAAATTGGTCATGGCGGGCGTTGGTAGCTTCGGTAGTTGTTGGGATTGCCACGAGTTTAATTTTGTTCTGTTCTCACTTCCATCAAGTGAAAGACGACATAGCCGCAGGTAAGCGTTCTCCGATTGTCCGATTGGGTACGCAAAGAGGAGCGGAAGTCTTACAGTGGTTTACAGGTAGCATTTATGCGATCGCCTTCATTGGAGTGATTTGGGGACTGTTTCCAAGTTGGACTTTACTAAGTTGGGCAAGTTTACCCTTTGCAAGAAAATTATGTCACCATGTCCAAACAAATCACAACCAACCAGACAAGGTAAACAATTGTAAATTTATTGCAGTCTCAGTGCATTTTTGGTGCTGCTTGCTATTTGGCTTGGGGTTCGTATTAGGTTAGTCGTTAGTAGCTATTAGCCCTCCCTTGTATCTCAGGAGCACAGACGCTATGTGCCTTGCACACGCTCCGCGATACCGTAGGCTATGCCCGTAAGGGCTATACGCGTTGCGAAGCTATGCCCGCAACGGCTTACGCCAGTCCCAGTGGTCGCGGGAAACCTCCCTGAAGCACTGGACTCACCGCCTACTTTCTCTGGACTCACCATTAGCTATTAGCCATTAGCCATTAGCCATTAGCTATTAGCCATTAGCCATTAGCCATTAGCCATTAGCAAAAAATGCATTACCAATTCCAGTTCCGTCCCTATCAACGGAGATTTGTGCGATCGCTAACCACAAGTCACGGAGTTTGGGAGACTCGCGAAGGTATAATCCTCAAACTCACAAATGATTTGGGCGGAGTGGGTTGGGGCGAAATTGCACCCATCAGCTGGTTTGGTTCTGAAAACCAAGAGGAAGCTCTTTCGTTCTGTCGCCAGTTACCAGAAGCGATCGCAGACGAAACAATTTTTTCCATCCCTGATGAGTTACCTGCGTGTCAATTTGGTTTTGAGTCGGCTTTTTGGGGACTGAGGGCGGAGAACTGGGGATTGGGGGACAAGGGAGTTTCTCCTACTTTATCACTCAATCCAAAATCCCTAACATATAGCGCCCTATTACCTGCGGGAGAAGATGCATTGGAGGTATGGCGAACACTTTGGCAGGGGGGGTATCGTACTTTTAAATGGAAAATTGGTGTTTATCCTGTTACTGAAGAACTAAGAATTTTCAAAAGGCTCGCTCAAACCTTACCATCTTTGACAAAACTTCGGCTTGATGCAAACGGTGGATTGAGTTATGAAGAGGCTAACTTGTGGTTGTGGACTTGCGACAATCTTAAGACTGACAGTACTTTAAATTTAGAAATTGAATTTGTCGAACAGCCACTGTCTGTAGATAAGTTTGATTCCATGTTGGAATTGAGCCATTGCTATCACACTCCAATAGCTTTAGATGAATCTGTCGCAACACTCCACCAACTCGTAGCTTGTTACCAAAAAGGCTGGCGAGAGATTTTTGTTATTAAGCCGGGAATAGTGGGTTCGCCATTCCGTTTGCGTCAATTTTGCTTGGAGTGTGAAGTTGATGCTGTGTTTTCTTCTGTTTTTGAAACTTCTATTGGTAGAAAACCAGCACTCCAACTGGCTGTTGAATTATCGCGATACAACAGAGCGGTGGGTTTTGGAGTCAATCATTTTTTTGCAGAAGAAGAAGAAATTTGGTTGGAAAATTTATGGTAGCAACGTTAGAGTATATCGTAGAACAGTCCTTGCGCGTACCTTCAGATTGGCTAATTTGCGATTCCGATAATTTATTTCCCCTCATTATCAAACAACGATATCTAGAGTTAATGCAGTTTTCCCATTGGAAAACACCTCCAAAGATTCTCTTAGCCGAACCCGAACCAGTCAAGTTTCTTGCAAGTTTTCTTGCAGCTTGTCAAGCAAATTGTCCGGTTTTCCTTTGTAATCCCGGTTGGGGACAACAAGAATGGGAACAGGTTTTTGATTTAGTTAAACCAGATATTATTTGGGGCGTGAACCATAAGGTATCGGAGCTCTGCAAAGAGCAACATTCTTTCCCCCCATCCCCCTGTCCCTCCCTATCCCCGTCTCCACTCATCATGATCCCTACAGGCGGTTCATCGGGGAAGATTAAGTTTGCCATGCATACTTGGGAAACTTTAATGGCGTCAGTACGGGGATTTAAAGAATATTTTCAAGTAGATAACATTAACTCCTTTTGCGTATTGCCTATTTATCATGTTGGCGGATTAATGCAGTTTATGCGTTCTTTTACAACAGGAGGTCAGCTGGCAATTCTCCCATTTAAAGAGTTAGAATCCGGACAAAACTATAATATTCAACCACAAGAATTTTTTATTTCTCTAGTTCCTACACAGTTACAACGTCTCCTGCAAAATGCAGAACTCACTCAATGGCTCGCCCAATTTCAGACAGTTTTGTTAGGAGGTGCGCCTGCTTGGAGCGAACTTTTAGAAGCAGCAAGATGCCATAAAATTCGATTGGGTCTGACTTATGGTATGACAGAAACAGCATCTCAAATAGCGACCCTGTTACCAGATGATTTTCTTAAGGGTAAAGATAGTTGTACCCGTCTGCTACCTCATGCCAAAGTCAATATTTATAACGAGAAAGGCGAAATTTTGAAGCCAAATCAAACAGGCAATATTAAGATTTCTTCTCAATCCTTAGCCCTTGGTTATTATCCTAATATTCAAACTAATTGGGAGTTTTTACAAACAGATGATTTGGGCTTTTTAGATGAACAGGGGTATTTACATATTTCCGGACGTAGCAGTGACAAAATTATTACAGGTGGTGAAAATGTTTATGCTATAGAAGTGGAATCAGCTATTAGAGGAACTCAAATGGTAACAGATGTTTGCGCGATTGGTGTACCCGATCCGGTTTGGGGACAAGCAATAACCGCAATTTATATACCTAAAAATTCAAATATTTCTTATTTACAAATTAAGGAATTATTGAAAAATAAAATGAGTCGATTTAAAATTCCAAAAAATTGGATTAAAGTAGACAGCTTACCTCGAAATTCTCAAGGCAAAATTAATCGGCTACAGGTACAGGAATTAGCTAGCAATTTTCTGCAAAAAAATCTCAGACAAAATCAAGTACTTACTCCACCTAAGCATACAAATCAGCATAGCGGTTGCGATCGCGCCACCGGTTAGAAATCGCACTCTTTAGAAATTTAGTATAAAATCATACTAATTTCTTCCCCTTCAGATAGTTTCTCGCGATTTTCTTCTCTCTATACTTTCTGCACCTTTACGATTTGTCTCCAACCATTGCTTCATGTTTTCGGGTAACTCTGTTTTGGTTCTGCTGGATGTATCAATACAGACGTGTCTGGTAATTGCTTTTGCAGCGACTACCTCACCAACAATAACTTCATAACCGACTTCAAATCTATCCCCACTCAGTTGTTGGGGTATGAGTCTAATAACTAAATTATCCCCGGAGTACAATGGGCGAAAAAAATCGACATTTGCATGAACAATGGGGAATGCAATAGATGGATTCGTGAAAAAATCTTTGAGATTCATGCCAAAGGTGGCTAGAGATTCTTCATAGGCTTCATGGCATATGGCCAAGACATTAGCAAAGTAAACTACTCCGGCTGCATCTGTATCTCGAAAGCGAACGGTGTGGTTGTATGTAAAAGCCATATTAAAAAATTATGGTTGTCTATTATATAGCAGGCTGTTTGCCTGCTACTGTAACCAAGTTTACCAATTATCTGTTGGTTCGATCTAAAGGTGAATAAATATCCTCAGAATCTGGATTTAAGTATGGACGCTGTAGATCGATACCCAACCGAGCAAAATGCTGGTAAATTGCTGACATCCTCTTCTCGGTAGAATTATCGCCGTTCTCCCAAGATTCTAATAAAGCATTAGCCACAATTTGACAACGGTTCATACCGAAACTTTCTTGAGACGCAAACTTTTGGCTTGGTTCTTCTGCAAGACCGAGTCCTGGGGCTAAAAATTTAGTGAATAGAGGAATGTCTTTGTGAAAATGAGCTTGATGCTTCACATAGACAGCTTTCAGAATTTTTCGCACTGCTAAATAGTCTTCGCGTTCAAAGTACAGAATTCCTGAGTCATAGCGTCCGTAACTAGAGCGATTGTGTAGAACTTGAAAACTAAATGGAATTTCCGCAGAATTGAGTAGCCTTGTAAGACTATTCATAAGAGCGATCGCACCTGTTGGGGTTATATTAAAGTAAATTCGCCCCACTCCAAAATCACCGTTTAAATTGACTTGTAAATCCTGACCGACATTGCTAACTGCTATATAGAAGCCATTTTCTATACGATTTTTTGGCATCCAAATGGCAGTGACTTCACCTACTTTAGTAGACTGGACCATTGTTTCTAAGTTGGCTGGACGCTCAACGTATAGTGTTAAACCACCTTTGGCTACTGCCATACTACCATCAGGTTCTTGTCGCAAGACTTCCCAACCAGAATCAAAATAACCAACACCGTGGTTGCTACTGTGTAGTTGTTCGTAAAACGGTAAGTCTATTTTAAATTGAGAATCGCTCTCTAAGCTTTTGTGTGGAAGGTTACTAGGACAAATACCATTTTTTTCTATAAGTATCTTTTTTAGAGAACCGTTGTAATAGATACCGTGAAGAAAATTCCGCAGTAATAGAGAGAGATATTTTTGTTGTAAACTGGGCGAAGTTTGCTGAAATCTACCTGCTACTTGTTGTGGTAAGGCAAAAGGTTGGTATTTAGGATGGCTAATGCAAAAGCTCGATTCAATTTGGATATTGCTAGCTATATCTAAGAGAGATTTTAAGAGTGGTTTTGAAGATTTTAACATGATCCGGCAAAAAGGGAGTGGCTGAGTGAATGAGGGAGAGAGGAAAAGAGGAGATGAAAATGATTAACAGCCGCGCAAACGTGCTTTATTGTTGTGGAGACGCAGCAAATTGACTTCTTTTTGTGCTTGCGAAAATTTTGTAAGTTTTACAAAAGGTTTGATGAGATCTGTTTCTGAAACTCCAAAAACAGTCATCACAGATTCTTGCGGTTTGGTCAGTAAACTTCTGGCAATTTGAAACGTACATATGCCTGAGTTATCAAAGTAGCGATGCTGCTTAATTTTTTCATCTATTTTATGAAGCAGCGCTAAACCCGCAAATTGAACGGTACGGAGAAGAAAATCATTCCTCTGTTCAAGAATTGTTGGAAAAGTGTCGAGATAAGCCTGAATCAGAGCCAATATTGAAGGCTGAAGAATGTCGAATGGAACTGCTGATAGATGCAGAGATTCATCTAAATCTAAAGAAGGGTCTACTACCAAACTTTCTAACCCAATTGCCAAATAATCGGCTACTAAAGTTCCCAAGTCAAAGCTGGGATCGCCCCAAGCGCATGCTTCCCAATCAATCAATCGCACCAGACAGTTGTCGAGTTGCTCCCACTTGGAATGAAGCAAAATGTTGTCCAATCTCAACTCATTATGAGTTAAACAGCAAGGCTTCCATTCATAAGATAATTCTGCGATCGCCCCTTCTATGGTTTCATAGCGTTGGTAGAGAGTGTAGAATTTTAAGGCGTTCGTGGGAACGCGACTAATAATTTCCGGTCCAATGGAGCCAAGTCCTTGTGCTGGATTATATAAATGATAGCGATACTCACCTTCTGGCGCAGTTGCCATAAAATCGCGATACTCGTGATGCTTGAAGGTCGCACGATGCAATAATCCCAGACTGGTACCGATCGCAGTAGCAATCGAGTTGGGAAAGCGCAAGTTTTGTCGATAAAAACTAGCAGTGTCTTGATAGTCTTTAAGGTAATTGCGGACTAAGATAGACTTTTTCCTATCAAAGTACACCACCAATGATGCGATCGCAGAAATACTCCCCAAAGCAGGAAAGCGTTCGAGCAATTGGTGAAACAGCCATTCATTGAAAAATTCCTGTGGTTTTCCATCATTATCAATATGGCGTTCCTGTTTAACCAACAGCTGGCGATTTCCTTTCAGAGTAACGAGCAAATTAAAATTTTTCTTGCTACTCTGTGGCAATTCAGAGTCGGTAGAAACGCCTTCTTCTGAGCTACACAGACCTGCTTCTTGCAAGTCCTGGATAACATTATGAGAAGACAGTGAGGTTAACATGCACTATTTCCACTCATCGAAAGATTGCTTAGACAATTTGTTGTAATGGAGGTTGTTTTTCCTTCAGTAATAAGTAGATAGCAGCAAGCCTGATATCGATACCTGTTTGTATAAACTATTAATATCTTATTTTAAAAAATGACACTTGCCAAAATGGCAATACTCACTTTAATCTGTCTTTAAATTTTAACTAAAAAGATGTTAATCCTTTAACATTTTAAACAGATTTACGTATAAACAGAAATTTTGATGTTTGGCATTTGTTCGATTGTAACCTTTCCTAATTTTTAAATGACACGGGAATATACTTATCCACTTTTTACAGTGACACCCCACAGTACAGGACATTCCAGTTAATTTCCGGATATTTCAAATGATTTTCTTATACAGCAAGTTGCTGTCGTCACAAGTCTTTGGCTCGAAACGAGCGTTTAGAAAAAAATTTGGAATTTCAATCTTTCTTAAGGATGATATTGGTCGATGTTGATTTGGTTTCAATACGCTGATTTTTTTCCCCAAAAGAGTCAGAATTTTCTGTAATTTAAGCAACCAATTATCGGTAACACGAGCAGATTTAGAAATTAAAAGAAAACTTTACTGATTGTTAAGCTTAAGAGACATTTTGTAATAAATCCAAAATTCAGCATCCAACTTCATTGCAAGACCAACAGCAAGAAACACACATGAATCGCAATAATTGGCAAGAAAGTTTTTGTTAAATTTTTTACCATGAAGCCAAAACCAGGACGGATCTCGTAGCACGGTAAAGGTAACAGCAAGCCTTTGTCGTTACTCTGAATCGCTGCATTACAAACAGAATACTCTCTTTGGAGCCGCGACCCTGAAGACGAAATTTTAGACACAGTCAGAGAGTTGGGTATTGGGTTTGTTGCTTACAGTCCTCTAGGACGGGGATTTTTATCGGGAGCTATTACAAGCCCTGATGATTTTGCAGAAGACGACTATCGCCTTATGTCTCCTCGATTTCAAGGTGAGAACTTTTACAAGAATCTAGAACTGGTGAATCAGGTTAAGGCGATCGCAGCTGAAAAAGGTGCAACCCCCAGTCAACTGGCATTAGCATGGTTGTTAGCTCAGGGTAATGACATTGTTCCCATCCCAGGGACAAAACGACGCCGATATCTAGAAGAGAATGTAGGAGCAACAGAAATTACGCTCACACCAAACGATCTGCGTCGGATTGAAGAAGTTGCACCCAAGGGATTTGCTGCAGGCGATCGCTATCCAGTTCAACATATGAGTACACTCAATCTTTAACAGTCGCCTATCCCAAGCGCAATATTCTCACAAAGAATAGCAAGAAATTGTTGTAATTCACAAGAATTGGCAAGACAACTCATACAAAGTCTTTTACTGTTGAATACAGTAAGTACGGTTAACACCGCTTACCTTTCATAACAGGATAATGCAGGGAACAGATTACAATCATGGGGCTGGTGCTCTATGATTGTTTTTATAATTATGAAGTCCAAGCAGCTAGACATATCTAGTGAAAAATAATCTCAAGACATTGCAAACTGCTCGTCTTAACAAGGGTTGTACGCAATGCATAATTTTTTTGTAAAATATTATCATTATCATTTCGATTGAGAAAGCATTGGCTTGCATTTGTGTCAAATGACCTTGCTCTTTTTCACAAGCGATCGATTGCCAACTTCTACCAAACGCAACTATCGAACGTATAGAGCCCCTTTCTCTGTAAGTAGGTCAGTATTAAAAATTATCGTCATGACAAGGCAGATGGCAGAGGGCAGATGGCAGAAGGGAAGAGGTTTTTAGGCAACTTTACTTTTCGTTACATAGTTCGGTTTTTTTGCGCCTTTCTACTTAAAAGATACTTTTAATCACTTTTAGTTATAAATTTAAATAAAAATAATGTTTGATTTTATAGAACCGCTTTTCTAAAGTAGTGAGTAAGAAGTTTAGTAGTGGCTCGTATAAAACTAAAGCCTTGGAAGGAAAAATGAATAAATCCAATTCTCAAAAATTAACAAACTGGCTTGTAACAGCAGTCTTTCTAGTACTCGCAGTCACTTTTTCATTGTTCGATCAGCCAAGTGCTAGCGCTCAAACACAAACACCAATTACAACCACACAATCTACACCAGCACCCATCACATCTGTAGCAGCAAACATTAGACATTTACTAGAAACCAACGAGTGTGTGGGATGCAATCTCATTGGAGCAACATTAAAAGACGCAAACCTACAAGCTGCTAACTTAGAAAATGCAAACCTGCAAAATGCTGACTTAGAAAGAGCAAATTTACAAGGAACAAACTTGCAAGGCGCGAACCTGCAAGGTGCAGATTTAGGTAAGGCAAACATAATAGGCGCAAACCTAGCAAGTGCTAACCTATTTGATGCGGACTTAGAGAAGGCAAATTTAACAAACGCAAATATATTGGGAGCAAATCTTCAAGGGGCTGATTTAGAGGATGTGGTAAGACCCCAAGGATTTGCCATTCAGTAACTGCTCTCTCTAGAGAAATATAAAGGCTCATTGTTATGTCAATTCCGCCTAATTACTGAAAGTAATTGGGCGGAATAACTTTAACAATAAGAAATTTCTTGACGATCGCGGAAATACTTACCGCTGTCGCTTAATGAAGCTTCTGTCGCCAGCCAAAGAGCAGTATCAGCCCCTTCTTCAGGTGACCGTGGAGCAGACGCACCACCCATATCAGTCCTCACCCAACCGGGACACATAGCGTAAACTGCAATTCTTTTTGGTCTTAAAGCTTCAGCGAGCATAATCGTCGCACCGTTAAGTGCTAGTTTAGATAAGCAATAACTGGGGACTTGTGCTGAAAGACCGCCGATCTCTCCATATCCACTCGATACATTAATAATTCTGGCACTGGATGCTTTTTCTAATAAAGGCAAGAAGGCTTGAACGATACTAATAGGACCTAGGGTGTTGGTGTTTAAAGCGACATCCAACAATTCGCGAGAAATGTTGAGAATATTCACGCCTTCATCGGGATAAATTGCTGCGTTGTTGACAAGTACATCTAAATGGTTGATTTGTTGGGATAACTCTCGAACGGCGTCGTGAATGGAGCTATCATCAGTGACTTCAAGAACAACTGGTCTGACGTTGGATGGTGAAGATAGTTTTTCTGCAGCATCCCGTGCTTTTGAGAGCGATCGCGCTGCTAGAATCACCTCAAATCCAGCATTCAGCAATCCCTTACAGATGGCAAACCCAATCCCTTTATTACCTCCGGTCACCAGTGCGTATTTTTTCGCAGGTTTTGCGTTCATCTAAAACCTCATGGAAACGTGCAAACCATTTGTCTGTGGCTCTTCTTCCTATTGCCTCGCTGTTCTTAAGAGATTGTTACATAACAACGCGCCTCACAAATAAGAATTTTTTGACAATAGACTATTTCACGCAGATTTTCTTGTACATTATTGCGATACAAAGTAGATTCTTGCAGTAAACATTCCCCAAACATAAATTTTTTTGAGATGTAGGGGAGACAGAAGTGCCATGTGGATAGAAGTTAATCTTCTATACCTCTTTAGTATTGGCACAATTATTATGTCATGAATTGATGACATAAAGAACTCCAGTCAATAACAAAAAAGCAGAAGATCGGCTCTGATGCTTGAAATACGGGTCTTGTATTCAGTTATGGAAACTTCAGAAGCAGTCGCTTCGAGTTTCACCAGAGTAGACGCTTTTGAGCAAATTCGTGTCAATATATCTTCAATGGCACAAAAGTCAAAATCTTGGGAGGTAACCGTATCAAAACTCCATTCATAAGGAAATATGCAGTTTACACTCGGTCTACTCGGTAATAACCAGATATTGAGCATATTTGGCTAAACCGGGAAAAGTAATTTACAGCAAGCAACCCTCGCTCTTACTATAGATTGAGTTAGTCATTACAATAATGCAGGTCTCTTAGCATTAATTAATGTTACGGCTGCAATTATCCTCAGCACTTTAAGGAGTGCAAACTCGTTTCCTCGAAAACAATTACACAGTATTTACAATTTCAGTGGAAAATCTCCTTATTCTCAGAGGAATTCAATGTCTAATGAAGTGCATGAATCAGAAGTGACGGCTCGCTTAACTGCGATAGAACTGCAGCTAAAGCAATTCAATCAGCTGTTATCAAATCTCAGCGATCGCATTGCTAAGTCAGAAGATAATTTTCTCCTCATTGCCGATATCCATAAATACAAAAAACTGCAAGAACTTTTAATAGTAGGAGACTTAAGAGAAGCCGATTGGGAAACTATTCGGGTTATTCAAGCAATAACAAAAGAGCCAGAATTGGGAGATATTACTCCAGATGATATGAGGCAATTTCCCTGTGATGAACTGCGAGTGATAGACAATTTGTGGACAAAATACAGTGAAGGTCGCTTTGGTTTTAGCGTACAAATAAAAATTTACCAAAGCGTGGGTGGTTCCCTCGAAAGCACCATTAATCAAGATAGTAAAGCCATCGAGCGCTTCGGCGAGCGTGTGGGATGGCGTGAGGACAATCGATGGAAAAAGTGCGATGATTTGGACTATACATTAGCTGCACCAATTGGCTGTCATCCCTCGCGATGGTGGAATTCTCCTTTTGGTTCAAAAATGACCAACTATTTCTTCAATCGCCTGCTAGTTTGTAGTATTTAACGAACGGTAACTGATGACCGATGACCGGTGACCAAAAGTAGAGGATTTGAATAATGAATGAATTTTGGGTTTTCCATTAATAAATTGAGAGGCTTGTTTTGGATATGTAACCGGTCATTTGGAATTCTAAAGACTCGCTTTAACTTATCACTCCCTTTACCTCAGTTGAATTCTTTTGAGGTCAGAATATGTCTAAAAAATCCGACACTCTATTGGCTTGTAAAGTATTATTTCCAGTTCTTCTGGTCTCCGCCTTAACAAGCGCTTGCAGTCAGGACAAACCCAAAGCCACAGCCAGCGAACCCCAACCAATACCAGTGAAATTGCAGTCATTGCAGTCAACAACACTACAAGATGTCTCGGAATTCGTAGGGAGGTTGGAAGCGCAACAAAGAGTCTCGTTGCGACCCGAAATCGAAGGTCGGATAGAATCGATTCCCGTCGCGTCAGGCGATCGAGTCGAGCAAGGAACGCCAATTGTGATACTGCGACCAGATCGCACTCAACCAGAATTACTGAGTGCTGTGGCTAGAGTTAACTCAGCTAAATCCGCCTACCTGACAGCGCGATCGCAACTCAAAGCAGCAGAAGCGCAGCAAGTTAGAGATGCAGCCGATGTAGAGCTTCAAAAAGTTGAGTTTCAAAGGACGCAGAAGTTAGTGACTGAAGGAGCACAGGCTCAACAGCAGTTAGACATAGCCCGAAAAAACTTGAACACAGCACTAGCGACTCTCCGCGCTACTGCGGAGCAAGTAGGAGCTGCTAAAGCCAGCGTCAAGCAAGCAGAAGCTAATGTCCGACAATATGAGGCTGATACGGCTTCTGCTCGCGTGTCTCTCCAATTCAAACAAGTATTAGCACCAATTACCGGGGAAGTAGGAGACTTCCCCGTTAAGGTAGGAGATGTTGTTAGTGTCGGTCAGAGCCTAACCACGATTACTCAAAATGACAATCTTTTCTTGCGAATTTCAATTCCCAGCAACCGCTCCTCAGAAATAAGACGGGGGTTACCAGTAGAGCTCGTAGATGCCAAAACAAGAAAACCCTTGAGCACTGGAACTATCAACTTTATCTCGCCAGAAGTAGACACGGGTGCTCAAGCTATCTTAACCAAAGCCCGCTTTTCCAACTCAGGTAACAATTTACGAGAAGGACAATTTGTCCGCGCAAGAGTTATTTGGAACAAACGGTCGGGTGTTTTGATTCCTACCGTAGCTGTATCCAACCTTGGAGCACAAAGCTTTGTCTTTGTAGCCCAGACAACAGGTTCAAAACAAACCGTGCGCCGTCAACCAGTTCAACTTGGAGCCATTCAAGGTCAAAGCTACCAAGTCATTAATGGTGTGAAACCGGGTGACCAAATTGCAGTTACCCAAATTCTTACTTTAAGGGATGGCACTCCAATCAAAGCTAACTGAACTATGAGTTATGAATTATGAAATTTTCAATTCATAATTCATCATTCATAATTCATCATTCATAATTCATCATTCATTATGAGTATTGCGGATATTTTCATTAGGCGACCTGTTTTTACCACAGTTTGTACTGTAATTATTCTCTTAGTTGGGGGAATCTGTATTCCCCTGCTCCCTTTGGATAAGCTCCCAGAAATGGCTCTCAAGCAGGTAACTGTGACTGCTAACTATTTGGGGACTGATGCCAAAACAGCAGAAGAAAACGTTACCACCGTACTAGAACGGGAAATTAACGGTACGGAACGGGTCGTTTACATGTCCTCCCAGACGACGAATGATGGCAATGCTACTATTAACGTCTCTTTTCCTACAGAGATGGATAGAAACACAGCCCAAGTCCTCGTCCAAAATAATGTAGCGATCGCAGAACCAAATTTACCCGAAGAAGTCAATCGCATTGGTGTAACAACGCAGAAGCAGTCACCAACGATTACCCTCGCTTATGCTTTCTATTCAGAAAAAGACCAGAATGGAAAATTTATCTACGATAATATCTTTTTAAGCAATTACGTTGACCGACAAATCTTTGACGAAATTAAACGAATCCAGGGTGTCGGTTCGATCAGAATTGTGGGGGAACGGAAATACGCCATGCGTATCTGGCTCGACCCCGAAGCCCTTGCTGCTAGAAATTTGACATCACAAGATGTCATTGGCGCTATTACCGAACAAAATATTCAGGTGGGAGCGGGGAGAATTGGCCAACAGCCAACTTCAACAGAGCAGCAGTATGAAATTGCTTTGCGAGCTAACGGTCGATTTACCACTCCTGCGGAAGCCGAAGATATTGTGGTCAAAGTCGGTCAGGATGGTACGCTCATTCGGTTAAAAGATGTCGGTCGAGCCGAAGTAGGGGCGGAAAATTACAACGCGACAACTCTGTTTGACGGTTCGCCGGCTGTCATTTTGTTAGCTTACCAACTACCCGGTACGAATGCTTGGAACACAGCTAACGCCATTAAAGCAAAAATGGCAGAGCTGCAAACTAATTTTCCACCAGGATTAAAGGCGACAATTGGTTTAGATAATACTTTGTTTGTGGCATCTTCTCTAGATGAAGCCTTTAAAACCCTGGTTGAAGCCATCGCCCTGGTGTTCCTTGTCATCTTTATCTTTCTACAGGATTGGCGCACTACCATTATTCCCGCTCTCGCCATTCCCGTATCGCTGATTGGGGCAATGGCAATTGCCTATGTGCTTGGGTTTACCTTAAATCAGTTAACGATATTTGGTATTATCTTGGCAACAGGTTTGGTGGTGGATGATGGGATCGTTGTGGTGGAAGCGATCGCAGCTAAACTCGAACAGGGGATGAAACCCCTTCAAGCAGCTCTAGATGCCATGAAAGAACTGACTGGGGCAATTATCGCAACATCAGTAGTACTGATGGCTGTCTTTATCCCCGTAACTTTCTTTCCAGGGACAACGGGTATCGTTTACAAGCAATTTGCACTAGTAATCGCTTTCTCCATTGCCATTTCCACCTTCAACGCCTTGAGCTTCTCTCCCAGTATGTCTGCTATCATCATGCGGAGACAGCAGGAAGTTCACGGTCCTTTAGGCGTGTTTTTCCGGTGGTTTAACCGCGTGTTTGATTGGTTTAAGGGGGGATACGTCAAAATCGTAGAATTCCTGATCCGGGTTCGATGGCTCGTGATTCCAGTATTTCTTGCGGGTTTATTTGCAACGGGTTGGATTTATCAGACGACTCCCCAGGGATTTATACCTGAAGAAGATCAGGGTTATTTCTTTACAATTGTGGAAGCTCCCCCAGGGGTCTCTCTCAACTACAGTGTCGATTTAGTTAAGAAAATTACTGAGGAAGTCGTGCTACCACTTCCGGAAGTTGAGCACGTTGTTGGTAACGCTGGTTTTGGTTTTGAAGGGAACGCCAGTAACAAGACACTGTTTTTCGTCAAGTTGAAAGATTGGCAAGAACGTCATGGTGCAGAGCATTCCATTTTTGGTGTTCTGCGAAAAATCAATAAAGGGTTGCGAGAAAAAATCCCTGGAGCGATCGCGATCGCTGTTAACGCCCCACCAGTGGATGGTTTGGGAAGTACAGGCGGGTTGGAGATGTACATCCAAAACAAACAAGCACTTCCCATGGAAGCGCTCATCGACAATACCCAAAAGGTAATAGCAGCAGCCCAGAAGAGACCGGAATTAGGAGGTGTCTTTACCCAGTTCACCTTCAACAGCCCGATGATGCAAATTTCCATCGATCGCAATCAAGCCAAAGCTCAGAATGTCCGAGTGAGTGATATTTTCAGCACCATGCAAACCTATTTGGGTGCAAGCTATGTCAACCAATACGTGCTTGGTGGGCGGTTGTATCGCGTTTATGCTCAGGCGGAGGGGACAATTCGGTCTAATCCTGATGATGTTAGTCGTCTGTACGTGCGCTCTCAGGATGGTAACCTCATTCAACTGAGTACTTTGGTACAAATGGAAAGATTAACCTACCCGCCTGTTGTCACTCACTTTAACGTTTACCCATCCATTAAAATTCAAGCTTCTCCAGCACCAGGATACAGTACGGGACAAGCAATCCAAGCTATGGAAGAAGTTGCGAACCAAGTTTTACAACCAGGATTTGGTTTTGCTTGGACTGGAACCGCCTTTCAGGAGAGATCTTCTAGTGGTGCAGCACCAATTATTTTTGGCTTAGCCTTTGTCATGGTTTTCTTAGTGTTAGCGGCGCAGTACGAAAGCTACGTCGATCCAACTATCATTATGATTACCGTACCTCTGGCAATCTTGGGCGCACTCGGTGCGATCGTGTTCCGCGCCAACATTTTCCAGCAAGGTGGTGTTTGGCCTACGCTAAACAATAATATGTATGTTCAAGTAGCGTTGGTTATGCTGATTGGTCTGGCTAGTAAAAATGCAATTTTGATTGTCGAATTTGCCAACCAGTCAGCAGAGCTAGGAATGAACTACACCAGGGCTGCAATCCGCGCTTGTGAAGAACGCTTGCGACCAATTCTGATGACTGCTTTTGCTGGTTTAGTTGGGTTTTGGCCATTGGTGATAGCTTCTGGTGCTGGAGCCATGAGTCGATGGGCTTTAGGAACAGCGCTGTTTGGTGGTTATTTGATTTCAACTGTTTTAAGTTTGTTTTTAGTTCCAGTCTTGTACGTTGTTATCAAAAACCTAGAAGACCGCTTCTTAAAACCTGGTAAACCCGGTAAACCCACAAGTCCGTCACAGCCTTCAGATACACCCCAACCACAAGAACAAGTACTCCCTGCATTCCGTGGATACTCCACCGAAGAGTGATTGGTGTTCGGTAAATCCCCATACTTGAAAGTAGGGGATTTAAACGCTCGCTCTCTTTTTTCAAAACATCAATTGCAAAGCAAAATGAAATGCCCTCAGAATAGAATTCTGGACGGCAGGCGCTATCTCCTTACGGAGACGCTTCGCGAACAACGGGGGGAACCCCCGCAACGCGCTGCCTCGGCTATACAAACGCTCGTCCGCCTAAGCGCAAAGCGCACGCTACGCGATGCCGCAGGCTATGCCCGTAAGGGCTATACGCGGACTTAATAAAAAGTTCACGTAGGCGGGTTTCCCACGCCCTGGGGACTGGCAAACCCGAAGAGACTTTGTTTATATAGACGCGATTTCCAATGGCTCTAGTAATATTATCGATCGTAAAGTTGAGAATTTCAAAGAAAGAAATAGTGTACAATTATTTTGAGAAAAGTAACCTTTATGTGTAAAGGTAACAAAAATGTTTAAAAAATGGAATGCAGATGATTGGATAAATCACATCTTGTTTACAATTACTGTTGTATATCTATTTTACAATTTCTTCTTGCATCACTAGCTCTTCAGTCAATGAATTTTAACAGGCTGTAAGAACCCCGAATTAAGAGTTCTTCGAGGTCCTGCAAACCCTCATTTTTACCTACCTATGAATCATCTCAACATGAGGAAATCATGAATATTAAACTGATTATTTTCTCAGGTTTGATAACTGCTGGAATTGGCTCCGTAATAGGCTTGGCTGCTGCTCAAATTGGTCAGAGTAATTTTAATGAATTGAAATTTGAAGGCCAGTATTACAAAGATTTGCATAACAGATATGCCTTAATTGGTGCTAGCGTAGGGCTAGTTGTAGGTATGGCACAAGAGTGCGTGCGAGAGATGAAATCTCAAAGAGAGGAAGAGTAGAAATTAGGGATTCTTCACGGAAGACAAATGAAGATTAAACACAGCTTAATTTGCTTGTTAATTATTGGGACAACTGTTTTGACTGCGGCAAATTGGCATTTGGGTATGATGGGTATGACAACATTTTTATTAGCTTACTTCTCTAAAGGTTTGAGACGCCGCAGCCATATTAATGGCAGACTTGCAAAGTAGGAATATCCCAATTTAAGATAGGTCCGATGGGAATAATCCGTCGATTAATTAATCCTTCGTAGGTATCGTAATAATGACGTTTGATATGGTCAAATTTTACGGTGTCTGACACGTTTGGTAAGTGATAAATGTGGCGCGTGTAATTCCACAAATTGGGATAATCTGTCAGACGGCGGAGATTGCAATTCAAGGCTCCGTAGTAGGCGACATCAAACCGAACGAGTGTGACAAAAAGTCGAATATCTGCTTCTGTGAGAGAATGACCCACCAAGTATTGCTGACCGCTTAACCGAGTTTCCAAAATATCTAAAGCATCAAACAACTGCGCGATCGCAGTGTTGTAATCTAATTGAGAACTGGCAAAACCAACTTTATAAACACCGATGTTGATCCGATCTGATACAAATGCATTTATATCATCAATCTCTGCTCGCAGTTCTTGGGGATAGAGATTGAGACTCGCATTCCCAAACGCATCAAATTCCGTCACCAACATACGCAAAATATCTGCAGATTCGTTGTTGACGATTGTTCCTGTTTGCTTATCCCACAAAACCGGAACCGTGACTCTACCTGTAAAGTTTGATTTTGCTTTAACGTAAACTTGATACAGGTAGTCACAACCATTAACGGTATCTGCTGTTGTATGGCTCCAGTCCCCAAATGTCCATCCGCTTGGATCTCCCCAATCCGGGCTGAGGACGGACATTGAAATTACGCTGTTTAATTGCTTTAATTGACGAGCTAGAATGGTGCGATGAGCAAAGGGACAGGCGAAAGAAACATATAAGTGATAGCGATCGCGTTCGGCTTTAAACCCAGAAGAACCATCAGCAGAGATAAACTCTCGAAAAGAACCTGTTTGTATTCTTTCCCCTTCAAGCGGTTGAAAGTCAGAATGCCAAACACCGTTTACTAATAGTTTCATAAAACCTCCAAAGATAGGTTCACTAAAGTGTGAAGGATAAGATTTGATTTTTTATCCTTCATAATTCAATCGATTTTTTTTCAAAGTTGCTTGGTTGTTTATTTGCAATGAGGAAATTGCTACCACAATCAGAATTCCACCTGTGATTTGAAGCAGAGTAAGATATTGTCCAAACCAAATCCAGGCAATAATTCCAGCAATGAACGGTTCTATTGAAGCAACGATCGCAGCTCTTTCAGCTTGTACGTGACGAACTCCCCACAAAAACAACAGATAGGGTAAGAGCGTTCCCATGATACCCATATAGAGAATCTTGGGAGCATTTATGACTTCTAGTAAATGAGGCGTCAAGCCTTGAGTCAGCAAAAAGCCAAACCAAATAAGGCTCGCAATTGAAAACGTTTGCAGCAGAGCGTTAACAGGTGTTCCTTGAGCGCCAATCTTTTCACTCAATAGAGTGTACGCTGCAAAAAGAATCGCCGTTGTTAAACCAATTGCAATACCAAACCAATTCACTTGGCTTAAATCCCCGCCTACCACACCAGACACCAGGACAACGCCCAAAAAGGAAAGCGCCAGAGCAATCAAAACTTTTGCGGAAGGAACGCGCCGCGATAGGAGTGCGTTCCACAGCACGACAAAACCCGGAGCCATGAAGATCAGCACGATGGCAATAGCAACAGGAAGTTTTGCGATCGCGAGATAATCTGCTCCCACGAACATAACAAACAAAGCACTTAACGCAATTTGAGAAAGACTCGGTACTCTCAAAATAGGATGCTTCTGCAACAGGTTGAGCGCCATTAGCCCAATGGTAGCAAGTATGGCGCTGACTCCTGCTAGCTCAAAAGGACTTACGCCTCCCTCAAATAAACTGCTTGCGACATTAGCGGCGAGCGCCCAAAATGTCGAAGCTCCGACCACCGCAAAAAGACCGAAAGGATTCTGCTTCTGCATTTGTGTCTCCATGAGTCAAACGACTCATTTTATAGTTGAAGCTGCAATTATTGCATTTACAACTAAATTAAAGATAATATGCAATAATTGAAATTGCAACTACTTTTGGAGAAATTCTTTAGACTGATGGCAAAGCAGCGATTAGACGAAATGCGAAACTCCACTTGGCGGCTGTTTCTCACTGTTCAGATTCAAGCGATCGAGAAGATTCAAGAAAAACTATCGGCTGCGAAACTGCCACCATTGGAATGGTACGATGTGCTGTGGGAACTCAAAAAAGTACCAGAGGGACGTTTGCGATTGAGCGAACTCGCAGAACGAGTCCTGTTAAGCCGGAGTCATCTCACCCGCTTGCTTGATCGCCTGGAAAAAAGCGAGCTATTGGAGCGACAACCCTGTCCGAGCGATCGCAGGGGAACATTTGCAGTGTTAACTGAAGCGGGTGCAGCAATGCAAGAAAAAATGTGGGCTATCTACTCTGAAGGAATTGCAGAATATTTTGGCGATCGACTGAGTGATGAAGAAGTCAAAGTTATGCAACAAGCACTCAAAAAAGTTCTTGGAGAAAATTCTACTCAGAAGTAAGCATGAACTACCCAGAGATAATTCGTTGAGGTTTGGGTTTCTGCAAGAATGGCACTTAGAAAAGCTATAAGCATACACAACAAGTGATACAGCTTTTAATGCCAGAGAGTGCGGTAATAGAACGATCCAGGCGATCGCTTCCAAAAAGAAATTTTTGAAGCTAGAAAAAGCGTACTCGTCCTTAAAAAAGCAATGCAACAAGCTTTTAATACCAGGACAATCGAAAGCATCATACTTCTGAATGGTTGATTTAGGCAATGTCGCTAATCGTTGTGTTACCAACGAAATGCAGGAAGAAATCTATCTCAAGGCAGCGAGGGCTTCCAGAATTGCGTTGACGACCCTATCCGGTCGATCGAACCATGGTGCGTGCCCCGCATCCGGAATTCGCACTACCCTCAGTTGCGGGTTGCTGGCGGCTACAGCTTCCCCCACTTCGGGCTGACACCATACGTCTTTCTCACCCCAGATTAACGTTGTTGGAACCGAAAGCTGCTTCCAGCGATCGCCTAGCACCAACTTCTGCTTCATACCGCGAACATCTACCGTACTGTCGATCAGCGTGAACCAATTTGTCACATTGCGGGCTTGACTTGCCGTTGAGACATCGAGAAAGTCATCATCAAGACGCTCCGGATGGGCTACCATCAACTGCGCCCAGAAGGCGCGAGTACTCTCGCGTGTTGGTTTCTGCATCTGAGAACGCACAATAGTCTTCAGGATAGGCAGTGTGCCCAAGCGCATCAGGAGCGGCTGAGAGCGCTGAATTCCTGCCGGAGCGCCGACCAAAACCAAACGTGGGACTCGCTCTGGATGAGAGAGTGCAAAGGCAACCGACCACAGACTACCCATAGAACTTGCCACAATTGGCACGGCAGGAAGTCCCTCGGTATCGAGAATATCGCCAAGAAATCGACATGCATGAGCAAGTATATCTACTCCCCGATAGTCAAATGCATCCGCGAGTCCGTGACCTGGTCGATCCACTGCCAGCACGCGGTGACTCTTGGCGAGAGCCGAAAGGATACTTCCCCACTGAAAGGCTTCACCCATACCTCCGTGAACAAGAAGCAGGGGAGTCCCTTCGCCAAGTTCGATTACCTGCGTCGTCCCACCTGACCAATGCACCCGACGAGTGCGGTATCCAGGCGCACAGCGATCGAGATAAGCAGCTTGAGCCATCTCAACACTCTGAGTCTTCATGTCAGATTGCATCCTACCGTTTTCCCTCCCCTATGGACGTTTCCTCGATCGTTTGTTGGAACTTCTATAAATAAAGCGCCAATCCATTCTACTTTGTACTTAATGGTACTGCGAAGCATACTAAAAATAGTTCCATTAGGTAGGTGATAGTATGTTGAAATGTAAACCTTTTGTTATAGCGCTTGATTTGGAAGGAACATTAATATCAAATGTAATCCTTGGGTACTCTAAAAGGGTTGTCGAATGAATATGAGTTGAAAAAAGTGTTAAACAACGAATTAGAGACATTAGGATGGTTGGCAATTGCTCAATTAGCAATAATTATTATTTTTGGCTTGTTATTCTCCACTATCGCTAAATTCAAATATCAAAACTCTTCAGCATCCCATCGGGTTTTTAAACAAGGCGATTACACTTCATGTTTTATTGAAGATCCTCAAGTTATATTTCAAACAATACCAAAATGCTATTACTTTGTTGTTGTTAACTATCAACCGAATGATCAAGTTATCCAAGAAAGTTTTTATACAATACTTGGTGATGTAACATCTATAAATTACTCTGATGGTAAATGGGTTGCTACAAAGTCTAATCTTTATTCCAATATGCTCTTAGTTGCACTGCCCTTGATTGGTTTTATCTTGATATTGTCATCTAATTTGGTAACTCAATCTGTTTTAGATTCAGTCATTACAAGACAAAGTGATATAACCGAACAATTGACGAACTATGGAACAATATTGTTCGGCTCAGTTTTTCTTTCAGCTCCAATTAAAATGATTTTTGATTTTTTTAATCATTTTAAGATTTAAGAAGCCAGTAAAATTATGATTTCTATAAAAGGCAATAGGCGAAACTCAAATGTCTGATATTGGTTTGATTTTACTAGCGGCGGGTGCATCTACCCGTATGGGTACACCCAAGCAACTGCTACAGTATCAACAACACAGCTTGATTCGCCATATGGTTGAGGTAGCGCTTGCTTCCGTCTGCAACCCCGTTATCGTTGTCTTGGGAGCATATGCTGAGTGTATTCGACCTGAGGTGGAGTTATCTAATGTCCGAATTGTGGAAAACGATCGCTGGGCTGAAGGTATGAGCACTTCAATTCGGTGTGGGATGGAAGCCCTCAATGAAATTAAACCTGGTGTAGAAGCTGTTGTATTGATGCTGTGCGATCAGCCATTTGTTTCTACTCAGATCGTCAATCAACTGGTTAACATCTTCCAAGAGACAGATGGACAAATTATTGCTTCAGAGTATGGAGGAGTCCGGGGTGTACCAGCGTTATTCAAACGCAATTTGTTTGCAGAATTACTGACACTTAATGGTGTTGCTGGCGCAAGACAGGTTATCAAACAAAATGCTGAGAAAGTTGTTAGTTTTTCTTTCCCAGAAGGTATATTCGATCTTGATACACGCAACGACTACGAGCAATTTAAAAATGCAATTTCAATCTGAAGGGAGTGGAACGAGATAAAGAAATGACAGGGGCTTTGTTGCAAAAATTTTGGTAATGTTCTGCTCTTGTGCTAAACTGCTCTCACTCAAAGTCGGGAGAGCCTTTACTTAAAACTTATGCATCGTCTTGCAACTACACCAGGAGGTTGGAATCCATCAGCAGAAGGCGTGATGGCGATCGAGCAACAACCAGCACCTATTGTTTTAATTACGGCTGCGGATACCGACATTCAAACTTTATCTGTTGCTGTTACTCAATTACCCTCAGAATTTCTACAGTTACGGGTTGTCAATTTACTACAACTCCAGCAACAACTGACAATTGATATGTATGCTGAAGATGTGTTGAGTGCGGCGGAAGTGATTATTTTACGGTTGCTTGGCGGTAGAGCTTATTGGAGTTATGGATTGGAAGTTGTTGAACAGACGGTTAAACAGACAGGCGCAAAATTAATTGTCTTACCAGGAGACGAACGACCCGATCTCAATCTCATAAGTTGCTCTAATGTTTCTTTAGTAGACGCCAATCAGATATGGCAGTATTTCAATGAAGGCGGTACGGAAAATTATCTTAACAGTCTCAAATTTATCGCTACAACTTTTCTCGGTTGCACCTACACCTTTAATTTACCCCAACCAGTTCCTCGTGTGGGAACATATTCACCCAGCGATCGCATTATCTACACTCAAGTAGAGAATAATTTCATTCCTGTACGCAAACCAGATTCTCAAATCGGTGTTATTGGTATCATCTTTTATCGGTCTCATTATTTAGCTGGAAATACATCAGTCATTGATGCACTTTGTCAAGCTCTAGCACAAAGAAATCTTACAGCAATTCCTATTTTTGTTTCTTCTTTAAGAGAGCCAGATGTCCAAGCGGAGTTGTTAAAATATTGCAGTCAAAAGATAGACCTCTTATTAAATACAACTAGTTTTGCTCTAGCAAAATTAGAAGCAGAAACACCACAAGTAGAACTTTGGGAACAATTAGATATACCAGTGTTACAAGTCATTCTTAGCGGTAGCAGTCGCGAACACTGGGAATCTGGTTCTTCCGGACTCACACCAAGGGATATCGCAATGAATGTGGCTTTACCGGAAGTGGATGGCAGAATTATTACTAGAGCCGTCTCTTTTAAAGCAGTCAAAACTCCCAGCCCTTTACTGCAAACTGATGTTGTCAGCTACGAACCTGTTGCTTCTCGGATTGAATTTGTGGCAGATTTGGCTGCAAATTGGGTAAAATTACGGCATACTCCACCACAAAATCGCAAGATTGCCTTAATATTAGCTAATTATCCCAATCGTGATGGACGCTTGGCAAATGGTGTGGGATTGGACACACCCGCAAGTTGCATTGAAATTCTGAAGGCTTTACAGTTAGCAGGATATTATGTGGATAATATTCCCAATACGGGAGAGGAATTAATTCAATTATTAACAACTGGTGTCACTAACGATTTAGAGGGATACCCATTCCGAGAAGTACGGCAATCTTTGTCTTTGCAGAAATATCTAGAGCATCTTTATAGTTTACCTGAAGCAGTACAAGAAGGACTAAAAAACCGTTGGGGTTTCCCTGAAGAAACCGATTCATTGCCCATTTCGGGTATACAGTTAGGGAATATATTTGTGGGAATACAACCTTCACGGGGTTACGATCGCGATCCATCTTTGAATTATCACGCACCCGATTTGGAGCCTCCCCACAGCTATTTGGCTTTTTACCATTGGCTGGTTGAGTCTTTTGGTGCAAATGCGATTGTTCATGTTGGCAAACATGGTAACTTGGAATGGTTACCAGGCAAAAGTGTAGCACTGTCTGAGAATTGCTATCCAGAAGCCGTCTTGGGAGCAATTCCCCATCTCTACCCTTTCATTGTTAACGATCCGGGTGAAGGTTCGCAAGCCAAAAGACGTTCTCAAGCAACGATTATCGACCATTTAACTCCACCCATGACTCGTGCGGAATTATATGGTAATTTATACTCTTTGGAAGGATTGATCGATGAGTATTATGAAGCTCAAAGTTTAGAGCCATCACGATTACCTGCAATTAGCGATCGCATAACTCAATTAATCGAGCGGGAGCATCTTCATCAAGATTTGGGGATTGATATTTCTCGTTTCGATAAATCGACTCTTTCTTCATTTCTCAATGCAGCTGATGGTTATCTTTGTGAATTAAAAGAAGCTCAAATTCGGGATGGTTTGCATATTTTTGGTCAATGTCCATCAGGAAAACAATTACGAGATTTAATTGTTGCTATTGCCAGAAATCCCGGTGTTGGTAGATTGGGATTGACGAGGGCGATCGCGATAGATTGGCAATTAGATTTCGATCCTTTAACTGTAGATTTCAGTCAAGCATTTGAGATTAATTTTCCTACTTTGACCCTACCCGAAACCTCATTTTACCGGGAGGTGGGAACTGCAACTTCAGATTTGACTCCACCCCAATCCCCATCCGATGGAGAAGCGGGAGCTTCAGACGGTTCCTCCCTTTACAAGGAGGGATTAAGAGAACTCAGTGAAAGATATCAAAAGCTGAAAAACTGCCGAATCATAGGTGATGTTATTCAAATCCTTGAAGATTGTGCATCAGATCTCGTCACTTATATCATTGAAAATGAAGAAATCCCGCAAAGCGGTAAAACAACAACTCAAGAGTTAAGATGGATTCAGAATTTTCTCTTAAAAGCACTCAGACAAACAGAAAAAGAGATTATTAATTTATTACGAGGATTAGATGGCAAATATGTGGCGAGTGGCGCATCTGGTGCTCCAACGAGGGGAAGACCGGAGGTATTACCCACAGGACGGAATTTTTACTCTGTCGATATTCGTGCTATTCCTACAGAGACTGCTTGGGATGTAGGGAGTCAAGCTGCAGAAATATTAATAGAAAGATATACACAAGAACACGGAGAATACCCTCAAACATTAGGTTTATCTGTTTGGGGAACTTCAACTATGCGAACTGGAGGCGATGATATTGCAGAAGCTTTGGCGCTATTAGGAGTCAAACCCGTTTGGGATGGTATTTCTAGAAGAGTTGTAGATTTTGAAATTTTGCCCCCTTCAATTTTAGGTCGTCCGCGTGTAGATGTGACTTTAAGAGTTTCCGGTTTTTTCCGCGATGCTTTCCCAAATTTAATGGATTTATTTGATAGTGCTGTCACGGCTGTTGCTCATTTAGATGAGCCTGAAGATATAAATCCTTTAGCTGCAAAAGTGAAAACAGAAACAGAGTTTTGGCAAACTGAAGGATTGACAGCAGAACAAGCAAAAGCGCGATCGCTCTATCGAATTTTTGGTTCAAAACCCAGCGCTTATGGTGCTGGGTTACAAGGTTTAATTGAATCACAAAACTGGACAAATGAAGATGATTTAGCTCGTGCTTATATTAATTGGAGCGCCTATGCTTACACCCGTAAAGCTGAGGGTAAATTTGTACCAGAAGCTTTTACCCAAAGGTTACACAATATGCAAATTGTTTTGCAGAACCAAGATAATCGAGAGCACGATCTATTAGACTCCGATGATTACTATCAATTTCAAGGCGGTTTAACCGTTGCTGTTAGATCGGTGTCTGCAAAACTTCCCGTCACTTATTTTGGCGATAATTCTCGTCCCCAACAACCAAAAATCCGCAAGCTTACAGAAGAAATAACTCGCGTTTATCGCTCTAGGGTTGTGAATCCAAAATGGATTGCAGGAGCCATGCGTCACGGTTATAAAGGAGCCTTTGAAATGGCAGCAACTCTAGATTATTTATTTGCTTTTGATGCTACGACTAACTGTGTTGCTGATTTTATGTATCAAGGAATAGCTGAGGCTTATTTATTTGATGAAACAGTTCAACAATTTATTCAACAAAATAATCCTTGGGTGTTGCGGGATATGGCAGAAAGATTATTAGAAGCTCACCAACGGGGTTTGTGGGAAAATGTGTCAGGAGAAACTCTTGAAACATTACGTTCTTTGGTTCATGAAGCAGAAGGAATCATAGAAAGTCAGTTTTAAAAATTCTCTTTTAAGTAGTTACAAACTCCCACACTCATTTGTTGGAAATTAGGTGCAATCTGTTTCCCTAGTGAATTTTCAATGACACGGGCGATCGCCACTGTTAACTGCTGTGGTGTACCCTTTATCTGTTGTGGATCGATAATAAGTTCGCCCCTGCTTTGGATGAGCGTTCCTTTATCATCTTCAAAAAATTGATTTTTGCCAGTACAACGAACGGCTTCAGTAAAAACATGAGTATTGATGTGCCAAGTGGTTGTGTATTCAGAATTATTCCAAATAGAATCTTCTGTCCAATTGAGTAAATCTTCGCTGAGGAAAGCACGCGCTAATGCAGGAATATTAGCACCACCATACCAATCATGTACTAAATATAAAAGCTCGTCTTGCTCTTGGCTTGATTTGAACTTAATTTGTCTGATTTTTGACATATAAGGTACAAGTTCTGTTAGCTTGTCGCGATAAGTGGCATAAACCAAAGGACGAGGAAAGGGGATATGGGTATCAAGGCAGATCAACATGGAAAGTGGTGCGGTAACGAACGTTAGTTGCACAAAGTGTTATTTAGGTTGTAGTTAAGAAAATTTTTAGTTGCTTCTATCAAAATGGATAGTTAATGCATAAATTATGACAAACGCATGCAGAGCGCTTAACTTCGAGGTTTTATTGTGTCGAGCGTTTCTACTTGTAGCCTCAGATACTTAATATATTTATGACATCAAGTAATCAATTACCGTAAAGAGTGAGAGCAACTGGTTTGAGCAAAATGTGTTGCATTTGACTAACATAGCAACAAGAGTGGATCTATTACCTTAGGAGAAATCCTTATGAAAACACGAAGACTGGGAAAACAAGGATTGGAAGTCTCAGATATCGGACTCGGTTGTATGGGTATGAGTTGGGCATATGGTAGTAGAGATGAAGCTGAGTCAATTCAAACAATTCACCGCGCTCTTGAATTAGGTATCAACTTTTTGGACACTGCGGAGGTTTATGGACCATTTGCCAACGAGCAATTAGTGGGTCGGGCTATCAAAGACCGTAGAGATAAAGTCATTATTGCTACTAAGTTTGGTTTCAAGATGGATGAGAGTGGTAAGATAGCCGGTCTAGACAGCACGCCAGAAAATGTTCGGCGCGTCTGCGATGCTTCTTTACAAAGATTGGGAGTGGACTGCATCGACTTGTTTTACCAACACCGAGTGGATAAGACAGTGCCAATTGAAGAAACCGTTGGTGCAATGGCAGAATTGGTAAAGCAAGGTAAAGTTCGCTACTTAGGACTATCAGAAGCTAGCCCAGAAACTATCCGTCGCGCCCATGCAGTCCACCCCATCAGTGCTTTGCAATCCGAGTACTCTCTTTGGGAAAGGAATCCTGAAAAACAAGTTCTGCCAACTGTAAGAGACTTGGGAATTGGTTTTGTTCCCTACAGCCCGCTCGGACGCGGCTTTCTTACAGGACAGGTCAAACGGGCTGAAGAGTGTGCAGACGATGATTATCGTCGGCACGATCCCCGTTTCCAGGGTGAGAATTTTGAAATAAACATGAGAATTGTCGATCGCGTTAACCAAATCGCCCAATCTAAAAATGCAACACCCGGACAAATTGCGTTAGCTTGGTTGTTGCACCAAGGGGATGATATTGTACCCATCCCCGGTACCAAACGCAGGGCATATGTTGAGGAGAATGCAGCAGCAGCTGATATTAGCTTGAGTGTGGAGGAATTGGCACAAATAGATCGAGTTGCGCCTGTGGGAGGGACATCGGGCGATCGCTATGCTCCGCAGATGATGAGCCTTCTCGATCGTTAAACATTCGTATGAGAAACTGCGAAGGATATTATACCAAATCCATTTTTATAACTCCAATAAGCCCTAGTGATTAGAAATCACGGCTATACAAACGAAGTCCCTCCGGGTTCGCCAGTTCCCTACGGCGGGAAACCCGCCTGCAGGACTGGACTCACCGCCTGCGCGGACTAAATTATAAAGGGGGGTATAAGACGCGGATTTAGTATTAGTCAACGATTACAGCCATGAAAGAACTGCAAAACATTATCAAAGCCTTTAAGCAGTATAAACAAAGCGGTCAGCGTACTGCTCTTGCTACTGTTGTTAAAACAAGCGGTTCAGTTTATCGCAAACCGGGCGCACGGATGTTACTTGCAGATGACGGTTACACAATCGGTGCTATCAGCGGTGGGTGTTTGGAAAGCAATGTTTTTGAACGATCGCAACCGTTGATGTTTTACTCAGGCGAGCCGTTAGTTGTAAAATACGATACAACATCTAGCGAGGATATTGTTTGGGGCTTTGGTCTTGGCTGTAACGGAGTTGTCAGCGTATTGATCGAATCTCTGGCTGATGCATCTGCTAGCAATCAACTTGAGTTTATCTCTGAGTGTTTTCTTCAGAATCAATCGGGAGCGATCGCAACCGTCTTTGATGTTCGGGGAGACACCCAAGTAAAAGTTGCCTCTCGGTTGTTTTTAAAACAAGATGGTGCTGTAGCTACGGATATTCAAGACCGTGAGTTCGCTCAAAAGGTTTTGCAAGATGCTCAACAGGTTCTCAAAAACGGGCGATCGCTTGTAAAAGCGTATTCACTCGCCAACGGGTGTGTTGAAGTCCTTCTCGAAGTGATTCAACCACCCCTCCCCTTGCTCGTCTTTGGAACGGGTCACGATGCTATTCCCGTCGTTGATTGTGCCAAGCAGCTGGGTTGGCACGTGACAGTCATTGATAATCGACCCGGTTATACCACTCGCGATCGCTTTCCCAATGCGGATGATATCATCTTTTGCGATCCAGAAAACCTTGAAACTCACTTCAGTTTCAATTCACGTATGGTTGCTGTGGTGATGACCCATAAATACCTCCAAGATTTAGAATTGTTAAGAATTTTATTGTTATCTCCCCTACAGTATATTGGTCTGTTGGGACCGAAAACTCGACGAGAAAGATTGCTTCAAGACTTACAAGCCTCAGGATTCATTTCTACACCAGACCAATTGCAGCGCCTTTACGGTCCGGTTGGTCTCGACATTGGTGCTAATACTCCAGAAGAAATTGCTCTTTCAATAGTGGCAGAAATTCAAGCTGTTGTTGCCGATCGCGGTGGAAGTTCTCTCAGAGAACGCACCAGACCCATTCATTCCCAGCATGATGAACTTCCACCGAGTACTCTTATCAAGCACATTGATTGATGGAAGCAGACTGTACTTGCGAGCCTCACCATTTTGGCAAGATTAGACAAGCCAGGGACTAATTTTGCCGTTTATAATCCACTCACACGTGAAAAATTACTTAATTTATGCGAGTACAAGCATTCAGAGAATTATCAAGTTTATGCGCTTGCGAGCCTTCGGTAACTCAAGGTGTCTCTGGTTCTGATTGAAATAAGCCTAAGGTCAATCGGAGCAAGCCATGTTAGACGCACCAAAATTAACAGTTGATTTTACTCAAAAACAATCTGTTTCGACAATTCTTCCGCGCCAACCCCTGTTAAGGAGTGATGAACTCGGCTGGAGTGGAATTTACGTTCAACACCACCATCAACCAGCCTCCGAATCTCCCGAACACATACTCAATCATCATGTCATTGTTCACCATCCTGGGTGGGAGATGGCTCGCTCGAAAAGGTGTTTGGCAGGAAACCGACAACAAGAAGATTTAATTCATGGAAGTTGCGTTATTGTTCCTGCCAGTGTATTACACCAAGTTACCTGGGATCGGGAATTAGAATTTACCTTACTCATTCTTGAGCCTGCTTACCTCACTCAACTTGCTCGTGAAATGGTGGATGGCGATCGCGTTGAACTTATCCCACAATTTGCCAAACTCGATCCAGTTATCTCCAATATAGCTTTCGCTCTCAAAGCCGAGCTAGAAACTAATGGCATCAAAGGACGGCTCTATGTGGAGGCTGCTACAACATTCCTAGCATCTCATTTGTTGCGTCATTATTGCACCCACACTCACTCTTTTTCAGAATATAGTAGTGGATTGTCGAAATATCGCTTGAGAGAAGCTATTGCCTACATTCAGGAGCATCTGAGTGAAGAGATTTCCTTAGGGGCGATCGCTCAGCATTTATGTATGAGCCAGTATTATTTCTGCCATTTGTTTAAGCAGTCGATGGGTGTGTCTCCGTACCAATACGTTCTACAGCAGCGTATAGAAAAGGCAAAACAGCTCCTAAAACACAAAGAACTTAGCGTCACAGATGTGGCATTAAAATGTGGGTTTACCAACCAGACCCATTTCACCAAGCACTTCCGCCAACTCATTGGAATAACGCCAAGAGCTTACCAGGAACATCGTTTTACTCAATTTGATACCGCGATCCTAACTATTGGTGTTGCCCTCAAGTCAGAACTGGAAACAGGTAGCATTGAAAGAAAACGCTACGCGGAACTTGCCAACACCTTTTTAGCAGCTCACTTTTTGCGCGATTCCTGCACTCGCGATCGCTTTCTGAAAGCTTACACTGGTAAATTGCCAAATCATAAGTTGAAGCAGGCGATTGAGTACATTGAGCAGCATTTGGGTGAAAAGATTTCGCTGGAGACAATTGCCCAACATCTTGACATAAGTCAGTGTCACTTCTGCCATTTGTTTAAACAATCAATGGGGGTTTCTCCTTATCAGTATGTGCTGCAACAACGCATCGAAAAAGCAAAACATTTGTTGAAACAGCAAAAACTAACTATCACGAATGTTGCGTTAGAATGTGGATTCGCCAACCAGACGCACTTCACCAAACACTTTCGCAAATTGACTGGCACAACCCCAAAAGCTTACCGAAAACAACAAAGTCATTCCTGTCAGAATCTACCCAGTCTCATGGCTCAATTACAATGCTGCTGATAGGTATTAGGGGTTGTTCAGCGATCTGGCAAAGTATTAAGAACTTTTACTAAGTTGTTTGGGTGTATCTCTATAAAGCATTGAAGATTATTTAGGTCCTGTTCTCATCCCAATTGCGTCATCTTTCCCAGCCGATACAGAATCAGTAGCTCAATCACTCAGTATCAATGAACTCAGTTCTAACAGTACCATCTGGCATAATGGTGTTGCACAAAGTGAGATATCTGGCATCAGCAGTAGTAAGGCTAGCACCGAACAAGTCAGCATTAGTCAAGTCAGCTCCATACAATATGACAGCACCAAGATGGGCATTACGCAGATTGGCATTAATCAGCTTAACGCCTTCGAGATCGGTACAATCAAAGTCGGCATTTCTTAAATCAGCATTAGTGAGGTTAGCACCAGTCAAGGTAGCACGTCCCAAATAGGCATCCCTCAGATTAGCACCGCTCAAATTGACGCAGATCATCTTGGTTCTAGTCAGATTAGCACCACTCAAATTGATGCCACTAAGATTATTCTTAGTGGGGTCGTATTGATTAATTCCAGCAATGTTAAGGTTGACATTACTCAAGTCAATACCAGAGAAATTTCTTTCACCAGTGGCATAATGCCTGTACAACTCTTCAGCATTCATAACTTACTCTCAATATTAATTAACACATTTAAAAATAACTCACTAAAGTGAAACGAGACTCCATTTATTACCAAATATTCAAACGTTTTCCTGGGTTACTTTTTGAACTGGTTAATGACCCTCCTCAACAAGCGCAGAATTATAGATTTGAGTCGGTTGAAGTCAAAGAAACTGGCTTTCGCATTGATGGGGTCTTTTTACCTCCAGAAGGTACAACACCTAAAATTATCTTTTTTGCTGAAGTCCAATTTCAAAAAGAGTGCGGCTCGTTTTTAGCAGGAACCCCTAGAAATCAGGGATGTATGGCTAAGGTAGATTTTTGAAAGTAGATTTCAAAAATGTATAACTGTTCTTTTGATGTAGGTGAGCCAAGTAACCTAGAACGGCAAGCCCTACCCTTGAGGAGACAACTGACCCCCTACCTGCCCACAGTAAACATACTCGAAATTATGGAGACTGAAGCTGGGAACAGGACGCAATCAGTTGTAAAACAAGCAGGTAACAACACTGGCGTTAACGGGAAGGTGGCATTGGGTAAACAAGTCCTAGAAAAGTGTCTCAGGAAATGAGCTACAGCCTGAATAACAAATGTAGACTTCATCCTCTAAATTCTCACAGCATCTTTCTTTTAATAGCTGTAATTTCCGAGAAGAGGATAGGCAAAGTGGACTGCCCTAAACCATCAAAACAATCGAAAGAACGGAACGAGTAAAAACGGTGCAAAGGTCTGGGGAAAGGTCGAAAACCCTGGTAGGTAAGACGAGATACGGAATCCCTCTGCATCGGGTAGGACAGAGCTTGGCAATGCCTAGCAAAATTCGCCCTAGAACCAGCACACGAAGCCACCTTCCACGCAAATAGCTACGGATTTAGAACAGGGCGCTCCGCCCATGATGCCCAGAAGCAGGTGTTCGATCATCTCAAATCAAAGTCCAACGGCATCAACAAGAGAATCCTTGAGCTAGATGTAGAAAAGTGCTTCGACCGGATTAATCACTCATCCATCATGTCGAACCTTATCGCCCCCCTAGGGCTAAAATTAGGGATATTCCGATGCCTCAAAGCCGGAATCAACCCCGAATTCCCTGAACAAGGTACCTGTCAAGGTGGGGTGGTGAGTCCACTACTAGCTAACATCGCCCTGAATGGAATCGAAGAAATACATAAATACCACGTCAACAGAGGACGCAAAATAACAGCAACTACCCTCGAAAAGGACATTGTGAACGCCTGTGTTCGATATGCCGATGACGCGGTATTCTTCCTACGACCAGAAGACGATGAAAAACAAATACTTGACAGTATTAGCCAATTCCTAGCAAAAAGAGGACTAAAGGTAAGTGAGAAAAAGACAAAGCTAACCGCCTCGACTTCAGGATTTGACTTTTTAGGCTGGCACTTCAAAGTACAGCAAAACGGCAAGTTTAGAAGCTCTCCCTCAGAGGAAAACTTCAAAGCATTCCGTAAGAAAGTCAAGAAAATTGTCAATAACTCGAATTATGGTGCTAACGAAAAAGCTAAGAAATTAGCCCCGATAGTCCGAGGATGGAGACAATACCACAAGTTCTGTAAAATGGACGGCTCTAAATTTAGCCTTTACTACGTACAATACAGAACCTACAAGGTATTCAACAAAGAAACCAAACAAGATTGCCTATCTAGCAAGAAACTGCTGGATAAAGCTTTCCCATCGGTTCCTTACTCCGAAAACCGCCACATTAAAGTCAAAAGAAATAAATCACCTTTTGATGGAGACTTAGTTTACTGGAGTGAACGCAACAGTAAGCTATATGACGGTATGACCTCAAGATTATTAAGGAAGCAAAGCCATACGTGTGGATACTGCGGTCACAAACTGACCTCAGAAGAAAAGGTAAATCTACATCATTTTGACGGCAATCATGGAAACTGGAAGGACTCAAACCTGACAGCAGTACACGAAAGCTGTCACGATTATCTCCACATGAAGCAAAAGGGGAAGGAGACTACGTTAATCACGCAAGTAGGTCTGGAAGTCACCGAAGAATACCTAGAAAATAATCCTCGGTGAAGGACAACCCGGTCTTACGACGACAAAAACCTTAACCCTAAGAATATCGGAAGCTGGATGCGTAAAAATACGCACGTCCAGATTTAAAAGAGAGGGGCGAGAGGTAATACTCTCCCTCGACTCTACCTGAAGCCCTCTACTATCGATTTTTTACTGAATCAATAATGTATTTGAATCGGAATCGCTTTCAGTATGATGACTGGTTCTGTGTGGTCATTTTTCCATCACGTTCTTTGGAACCAAGCGATCGAAAAACTCATAGAATGTTTCTCAACAGCGACCAAGTGCAGCGAATTTATCGTTCTGGAGTTAGGCGATCCAAGCCAGCAGCCTGTAGGCATCAACTTGATGCAGTTGACGATTGCGCCAGATGAATTGATGGCAGAGCAAGCAAAGCAATTAATTGAGCGAGTAGAATTAGAAGAAACAGGTAAACTGGCAAAAAACGAAATTATAGAAGTCATCACGACTATTGCCGTTTATAAGTTTTCTTCGTTAAGTAGAGAGGAAGTTGAAGCCATGTTAGGACTTAGCATTGAAGAAACTCGAATTTACCAAGACTTGGAACGTCAAACCAAGTTAAAAGCGGCTGAGCGCCTTTTGGGTATGGGTTACAGCATCTCCGAAGTGGCGAAGGCTGTTGATTTATCGGTCGAGGAAGTCACAAAAATAGCTTCAAATCCATCCGAATAGGGCTATGTTAAGTTTACTTCTTACAATAGTGCAGAGTCCTAAGTGCCTGTTGCTAAGTCTTCAGGTCTCAGTTTCACTCTAACACGGTTGCTAGGGAGAATTTTCAGGTTAGCCCGGAGTGCATAAGAGGGCAAGGCGGAGAAAACTAAGTTAACGCTGTTGTTTCAATAACTATGGGCTGAGCTAATGGACGCTAAGGGGTGTTTGATGACATTCCTTTCACGTTTGCTGCTGCTTGATTTTGGCTATTTCTGTTATCCAATGGCGGCGATTATCGTGTTCTAGCCTCATTATTAATTAACACATTTAAAAATAACTCACTAACTGGATTTAAATCGAACACTTCTGCTTAATTGCAGCAAAAGCAATGTCTGCCCATTGTCGATAATCCTTTATGGTTTGATCGCAATAAAATGCAAAGGCAGTCTCATTAAAGTTACCAAACTGTTGCATCCATTCATTTTGATTTGCCCACTCAAATAAATATTCACCCCATGCCCGGAAGGAAAATGTCCATATACTTCCGTCATCAAGCGTGAGCAGACATTCGTTGGCAAATTCCGAACCCTGCAATACTAAACTTGTTGCATCTAGAAAGTTGAAGTGCATTTTGGAACATTGTGAATTTATTGTGTAGGCATAGTTATATATCCGGAGAAGAGGGCTATCTCCGTGTATCCTTACGTATAAGAAAAAGTAACTAATTTTTAAACTTTTATTGGTTCGGTCAGTTGTTATCTTTCAATCAAGTTATTTGCCGATTGTTTATTTATGGCTCAATCTAGATATGACTTTAAACGTAATTTAGCTGTTGTTATTGGTATTAATGAATACTCAAATGGTGTTCCGCCCTTAACAACCCCTGTTGCTGATGCCGAAAAACTGGCAAATGTTCTTCAACAAAGCTATCAATATCAAGTTAAGACTCTACTCAATTCACAAGCCACTCTTTCTGGATTAAACTCTCTGCTGACCGATTTCAGAAACAAGAAATTCCCAATAGGCGATACGACTGTGGAGGTTCAAGAGAGCGATCGCATACTCTTTTATTTTGCCGGACATGGAATCGTACCTGCAGATGGAATAGAAAACGATAGTCATTGCAGAGGTTACCTTATCCCAACTGACGCCAAAACTGAAAATCTGCTCCAAACACAAAACCATCTTATACCCATGCAAGACTTGCATGATGCTCTCATAGAATTGCCATGCCGTCATATGCTGGTGATTTTAGACTGTTGTTTTGCCGGAGCATTTCGTTCAAGTTCCTATCGCAACGCCATACCTGCATCCAAAGTTTACAAGCAACATTACGATCGCTTCATTGGGACTCGTGCATGGCAAGCTATTACCTCTGCTGCTTACGATCAAAAAGCCCTTGATTTCTTAGGTTTTTTTGGTAAGAGGGAAAGCGACCAGACACAAGACCATTCCCCTTTTGCAAGTGCATTATTTGAAGCATTAGAAGGTTACGCCGATACGACTCTCAAAAGAGGCGATGGTATTATCACGGCAACGGAAATTTATTCTTATGTGCGGGATAAAGTGGAGCAGATCGCTGACGACCACAAACTCAGCCAAACACCGAGCCTATTCCCCCTGCAAAAGCATGACAAAGGTGAATATATTTTCCTGCTACCTCACTTCAAGCGGGAGAACTTAGAAGATGCACCCGCACTTAAGCCCGAAAACAATCCATACCGAGGACTTAAAAGCTATGAAGAAAAACATTCTTCCCTGTTCTTTGGTAGAGATGAACTGGTCAAGCAATTATATACTCATATTAGCGATCGCCGTCACCAGCTTGCTGTGGTCTTGGGAGTTTCCGGTTCTGGTAAGTCAAGTTTGGTGAAAGCAGGTCTGATCCCTTACTTGCGAACTCATCACGAAGAAGAATTTTATATCTTACCGACTGTTCGACCGACAAAGTCGCCCTTTGGAGCAGTTGCAGAAGCTGTTTTGCGAAATGCTTATCCAGATGAAGCCGAGAAACGACAAAAAATTGCTTACCTCAAACCAAAGCTTAAAGAAGCACCGAGTCAATTTATTAACTTGATTCAACAGTACAACCCAGTTGGGGCTAATGCAAAGTTTTTATTGGTTGTTGACCAATTTGAGGAACTCTGGACAATGTGCAAGACAGAAGAAAAGCGAGAGAGTTTCTTAAATTTTCTGGCACAAGCTTTAGAGACAGATCCTCGCCTTCACATTGTGTTGACTTTGCGGTCTGACTTTGAATTCTATTTTACGGATTCTCCTTTAAAATCCTATTGGGATGCAGCACGCTTTGAAGTCAAAGCGATGAAGTCACATGAATTGCGTCAAGCCATTGAAAAACCTGCAATGGAAAAGATGTTGGATTTCGAGCCACCAACTCTTGTCGATCGCCTTATAGATGATGTTGGGCAAATGCCCGGAGCGCTATCGCTGTTATCGTTTACACTTAGCGAACTTTATATAAAATGCGTAGCACAAGAAAGACGAACCATAACTCAAGAAGATTATGAGGCGTTGGGAGGAGTTGTTGGTTCGTTAAGACATCGAGCAACAGAGGAGTACGACAAGCTTGACTCAGCCCATCAAGCAACATTGCGGCGAGTCATGTTAAGAATGGTAACGCTTGAGGATGGACAGCTAGCACGGCGGCGAGTCCCTGAATGGGAACTTCAATACGCATCTGAGGTAGAGAACAAACAAGTGGAGATAATTCTCAATCATCTTGCTGAAATTCGTCTGATTGTTAAGGGACAAGATATTGGAGGAGAACCTTATGTAGAACCCGCTCATGATGCTTTAGTCAGAGAGTGGGACAAGTTGGAAAAATGGCAGCGACAGGAACATGAAAATCTCATATTGCAGCAACGGTTGACATTTGCCGTTTGTGATTGGAACAAGCACGATCGCGCAATAGGGTATCTTTGGGTGTACGATCCCCGTCTCACGCGCTTAGAGGAATTGCTGAAATCTAAAGATGGTCACTGGCTCAATCAGCAAGAAATAGAATTTGTTCAAACTAGCATCAACAGAAGAAACCAAGAGCAAGAGAACAATAAAAAGCAGCAACAAAAGTTCCAGATGTATCAAGTGACAGCAGAACTTCAACAGCAAGCATATCTCGTCGAACAGCTACTCAGGCTCAAACAAGGAGCGAGCAGTCTGGCTCTTGCCATCGTAGCATTAGGACAGAATTTAGAAGCACTTACCGAAATTCTCAGTCCCATACAATCCAGTTTAAGAGCGGCTGTGGAAAATGCCAGAGAACGCGATATTTTGGGAGTTGGAGATATATCTGCTGTAGCTATTAGCCCTAACAAACAGTATATCGCTTATAGTGTCTCCGACTCATTAAGTTTATGGAATTTTCAAGGGAGTTTTATTAATAGTTTTCGAGTTCCCGAACGCGATCGCATCCAATCCATCGTTTTTAGCCCTGACAGTCAAGCAATTGTCACGGTTAGCAATAATTGTAAAATCCATTTGTGGAGTCTTGATGGTCGCATTCTCAGTGACTTTATCGTTCCTGAGGGTAATATTAACTTCCTAGCTTTTAGCCCTGATGGTCAAATAATTTTAACGGCTACTTCCGATATTGAGGGGAAAGTGCAATTATGGAATATGAATGGCGATCTCGTTCGAGTTTTTTCTATCGCTCAAGAGAAGATTGATTCAGTTGCTTTTAATGGAGAACATATTGTTACTGCTAGTACTGGAAGCCAGAACAAAGTTCGGTTATGGAATATCGAAGGCGAGTTAATCAAAGATTTTCCCATTTTTGAAGAAAAAATCAACTCTGTCGCTTTTAGCCCTAATGGACAATTTATTGTAACTGGTGATGCCGTGAGTCCGGGAAAAGTTCAGTTATGGAGTTCTCAAGGAGAATTTATCGAGAATTTTCTCGTAACTGAAGACGAAATTAATTTGAAAGAACATGGTGTGCAATCGGTTGTTTTTACATCAGATAGCCGGAAAATTATCTGTATCAGTCAATGTAAAACAAGTACTCCATCAGTTGTGCTGCGATTGTGGAACTTAGAGGGCTATCTTATTCAAAAGCAAGTATACTCGGGAAATTACATTTCTGTAAGTGCAGATGGAAAATGTGCTGTTACAGGAAGTTGTGGAAACTTTGGTAAAGTCACGTTATGGGATTTGCAGGGCGATGAAATTGATGTTTTATCAGGGCATAAATCACCTGTTAACTCAGTGGCAGTTGGTGGTGATGGCAAGATTATTGTAAGTGCGAGTGATGGTGGTGCTTGGTTGTGGAATCTCAGAGATGCAATTCGTCAACCGCTACCGCATGAAAGCACTGTCAAGTTAGCTGCTATAAGTACTGATGGGGAAGCCCCCGTAACAGGAACTCACAATGGAATTTTACGTTTGTGGAATTCACAGGGCAATCTCTTACGAGAGTTTCAAGCATACCAAGGTGTGGTAAATGCAATCGCTATTGACAAGGACAAGACAATTATCACTTGTGGAAGCGATGACATGAATGTCGATAAGATCCGGGTATGGGATGGGCACGGCAACTTGCTTGAAGAACGATTTTTTGAAGGTCAAAAAAGCTTTCACAGAAAAGTTGCCATTAGTGCTGATGGCAAGACAATTGTGAGTATCAGTGATGTTGTTAACATCCAAATTTGGAATATTTGGGGTCAACAGATTGCGGAAATTTCTGACGGACACTCAGCTTACGTCAATTCAGTCGCTATTAGTGCTGATGGTCAAACGATTGTCACGAGTAGTGATGATGAAACCATAGGATTGTGGAACAGGGAGGGTAAACCTATCCTCGATCGCCCTTTGTCAGATTCATTTCCCAATTCCGTTGCTGTTAGCGCAGACGGTCAGTATATCATCAGTGGATCTCGCGACAATTGCGTGCGGTTGTGGGATCGGCAAGGTCATCTTGTGGATAGCCTCCTCCCAGGACATGCAGATGTCGTGAGTGCTGTTGCCATTAGCCAAGATGGGTTAACAATTGTCAGTGGAAGTTGGGATGGAATGGTGCGACTGTGGTGGGGTGGAGATTGGAAACACTGGCTGCAAGTCGCTTGCGATCGCCTGCGGTATCACCCAATTTTAGAAGAGCTTTCAGACGAGATTGAGAAACAAGCCTGCGAAATTTGCAGAAAACTTGTTTGGGAAAAAAGCGATTTATGTCATTGTGTCAGCCCTTAAGTGATACGGAGTGGGTTGGTTTGAGGAACAAAACCTAACAATTCTTGTTGATGGGACAAGGGAGAGGGGGGAGAGGTAGCTTGGGGAGCCACTCACGTGCGGGGATGGCGTGGCGTTTGAGGAACAAAACCCAACAATTCTTGTTAATGGAAAAGGCGTGTAAGAAACAAGTTAAAGCCCAATTTGGATATTATGACAAATCGGTCGATCTGTTCATCGATTGACCGTGTCCATAACTGCTTC
This sequence comes from Tolypothrix bouteillei VB521301, assembly GCF_000760695.4. GTDB lineage: Bacteria > Cyanobacteriota > Cyanobacteriia > Cyanobacteriales > Nostocaceae > Scytonema > Scytonema bouteillei_A. The sequence goes on from NZ_JHEG04000001.1 coordinate 2,900,086, forward strand.
TGGGTAGCGCGTTCCACTCGTGGCTCCAATCGGTGCAGCATCTTCAATTCGCTGCATATCATTATCACTTAATTCAATTGAGATCGCTTGTAGATTCTCTTCAAGTCGATCGCGCCGTTTTGTTCCAGGAATCGGTATGATGTCTTCGCCTCGTGCTAGCAGCCATGCAAGAGCAAGTTGTGCGGGGGTACAGTTTTTTTCAGTTGCGATTTCTTTAATTTTTGCCACAAGTTGTAAATTGCGTTCAAAATTTTCACCTTGATACCGTGGTAGGTGACGGCGGAAATCATCGGGTGCAAAGTCTTCAGGTTTTTGAATCGTTCCAGTCAAAAACCCACGTCCGAGAGGTGAGTAAGCTACCAATCCAATTCCCAGTTCTCGACAAACAGGCAATACATCTGTTTCTGGTTCCCGCGTCCAAAGGCTATATTCGGTTTGCAACATCGCGATGGGATGAACCCGTACCGCACGGCGCAAGGTATCTGCACCCGCTTCTGATAGTCCGGCGTATCGAATTTTGCCCTCCTGTATCAGTTCTGCGATCGCGCCAATGGTTTCTTCAATTGGCAAATTCGGATCGACTCTGGCTGGATAGTACAAATCGATATAATCTACTCCCAGACGTTGCAAACTATAAGCCAGAAAATTACGCACAGCGACAGGGCGGTTATCATAACCAATGAAATTTCCATCCCAGTTTCGCAAAGCACCAAATTTCACGGCAATAAAAACGCGATCGCGTGGAACTTCTTTGATTGCTTGGCGAATTAGCTCTTCGTTATGTCCAACTCCGTAAAAATCTCCTGTATCGAGAAAGTTTACGCCGAGTTCAATTGCATGACGAATCGTCGCGATGCTTTCGGTATCGTTCGCTTGCTTTCCACCATAAAAATCCGACATACCCATACAGCCCAAACCCAAAGCCGAGACTTGAGCATCAGATTTTCCAAGTTTGCGGTATTTCATAAGTTTTGATTTCTTTGTGTCTCATTACATTACAAATTACAAATTTTGTAACTTGTAATAACCTTTACGAGTTTATCGTATCACGCAAGCTAGTAATGTGACAACTAACAGATATTGAAAAATGTCACAATGCTTGTTGTGACTATATTTTTCCTGCTGTTAGAGATACGGTGAGTAATTTGACAACTGCGATCGCCTGTTCTTCGAGTGGCTCATGAGCACATTCTCGAATCATCAGGGGGTGGTGAAATTTAAGGGTAGCAGCGTTTATTGCGATAGTTGCCAGAGAGAGATCGGCAATTTGGAATTCTCCACTTTCGACTCCACGGGTCAAAATTCCTTGAAGGATGGAAGATAACACCTGCAAGTGATGCTTGGGTGCCGTGCGGTCAACTTCCAGAATGGCAAGATACGCGTCAAAAAGTTCTGGCTCAGCGGCTAGTTTGTCGCGTTTGAGCCGATATAGCCCTAAGACGTAGGCTTCGAGGCACTCCGCAGCAGAATTCGGTTTTTGAGTCATTTCTTGTAAAGCTTGTTCAACACCGCTAAACCAACGTTGCACAACGGCATCCATAACATCCGCTTTAGTTTTGAAGAAGCGATAAACGTTGGCATGCGACATTTTACAAGCACGCGCAATTTCACTAACCGTAGTTCGGGCGTAGCCATACCGTCGGAGATGGGCTTCAGCTGTTGCCAAAATGAGTTCTTGTGTTTCTCGAGCAGTCCGTTCTGTTTGCGCCATTCCAGTTATCAATTGCTACTTTCTCACTAACACATTTTGCCACTGGATTATTAATTCTGTTAGCAAATCCTGATGATGTAATACCAATTCTATATGAGGTTGCGCTGAGAATTCCCTCACATTAGAAATGTGGACGGCAGGCGCTACAAGGGCGGTTTTGGAGTTCCCACAAAGTGGGGTTGGGGGAAACCCGCCTGCAGTGCTGGACTCAGCGCCTGCGCGGGCTAATTAGATGTATCTTTATACAGAAATGGTATAAGAATTTCGACTTGTTTATTAAAACGTTTATATTTTTGTCTGTATTCTTCAAGTGGCAGAAAAATTGTTTTATTAGACGTCTTTGTTAAGCATGAATGCTAATTTTATTGGTTTATTGGTTCTCCCACTTTAATTGACGGCTACTGCCACTTTCCCGACCGGTAGGAATGCCCCGATTTGGTGGTATACGAGCTTCTAGGTGCTCATTTTTTAGAATTTTGACGATTCTAGCAGGATTATTGACAAGATGTAAGAAATTATATCCTTGTCCGTAGTTGGCAAATATAGATATTATTCCTACCGTTATCAATGGAGCTATAAGATATTGCGGCTTCATTGTATGTACCTCAGAAAGAACACTTGTCATACAACTTCACTATTGCCCGTGTATTTTTCTGAGAGAAAATAAAAATCTAGTGTTCTACATCAGTAAAGATTTGGTAAATCTCAGGGGCTTCCGTCCTGTAGCTCCTTTTTTTAATTACGCTTCTAGACGTTCCCAGACTAGCTCAAGGGACGTGAGTGTACCGTTACTGATAATAGGTTGTGTTTTGAGTGTAACTTGGTTCCCGTTCACGGTAAAAGTGCGAACTAAATCTTTGCCTACTCGATTGGGAATTGATGCTACTTCAATATCATGAGTTACTGTGTTCCCATTTAGCGTATATGTACCTGCATATGCATTAAACGTAGAAAATGCTTGTGCGCGTTCTTCTACTGATACTAAGTCTAAATCTACAGCCAGTGGTGTCAGTATATCTCTACTGAATGGCTTGCGATCGCTTGTCGAGAAAAGAACCATCATCCTTCCCCCATCAGTATAGGTAATGTAACCTCTGGGGTTTTCTCCATAGGCTTCGGAATTGGAAGTACCATCCGGATATGTAGCAGTGATTGAGATTAACTTCCAAGTTCCCAGTAAAGGGTTACTTTCAGCAGACATCAATAACTCCAAGTCAAGCAGCACAACATTGGTACAGAAAAATTGTACTTGAATATATAAAGATTATTTTCAAAAAACTGCCTTCATTCTTATCAGTGTTAACCTAGCGATCGATAGCTAATACAGCAATCCTAAATGAAATCTAAAAATAAGAGTGAAGACTGCTAATAGCTAATGGCTAATGGCTAATGGCTAATGGCTAATGGCTAATTGCTTTTTGACCATTAGCTATTAGCTTGGGTATTGTCGTCTTTTCAGGCTGGCTTTTCCTTTGTTGAGCAAGGAAAAGAAAGCGATAGATTGTATGGGAGATGATAGATATGGGAATAGTTATATTTTTAGCTTTTTGCTTTCTTTGGTTGATTGGCTTAACACTTCTAGCAGAAATGTGGTTTTTTGAAGAAGAACAGATGTTTTAATTGTATAAACAAAACAAAAAGCGCTCCTTTTTGGGGAGCGCTACGATGAGTTAGACTTTGTTCAGCATTACTAACAAATTAACCGTGTTACCTAAACCTTAACCGTTGATAGCAGGAGCGCTGATTGCAACAGGAGCAACTTCAGTTGCAGCTAAGTCGAGGGGGAAGTTGTGAGCGTTGCGCTCGTGCATGACTTCCATACCGAGGTTAGCGCGGTTGAGGATGTCTGCCCAGGTTCCGATAGCACGACCTTGTGAGTCAATTACCGATTGGTTGAAGTTGAAGCCGTTGAGGTTGAACGCCATGGTGCTGATGCCCAGTGCGGTGAACCAGATGCCTACTACTGGCCATGCTGCCAAGAAGAAGTGCAAAGAACGGCTGTTGTTGAAGGATGCGTATTGGAAGATCAAGCGACCGAAGTAGCCGTGTGCTGCGACGATGTTGTAGGTCTCTTCTTCTTGTCCGAACTTGTAACCGTAGTTCTGAGACTCGGTTTCAGTTGTTTCACGTACCAAGGAAGAGGTGACCAGAGAACCGTGCATTGCACTGAACAGAGAACCACCGAATACACCTGCTACACCTAACTGGTGGAAGGGGTGCATGAGGATGTTGTGCTCTGCTTGGAACACCAACATGAAGTTGAAGGTGCCAGAGATTCCCAAGGGCATACCGTCGGAGAAAGAACCTTGTCCGATGGGGTAGATCAAGAAGACTGCGGTAGCGGCTGCTACAGGTGCGCTGAATGCTACGCAGATCCAAGGACGCATACCCAAGCGGTAGGACAATTCCCACTCACGACCCAAGTAGCAGAATACGCCAATCAGGAAGTGGAAAATTACCAACTGGTAAGGACCGCCGTTGTACAACCACTCATCTAAGGAAGCCGCTTCCCAGATGGGGTAGAAGTGAAGACCGATGGCGTTAGAAGAAGGAACAACGGCACCGGAGATGATGTTGTTACCGTAGAGCAAAGAACCTGCAACAGGTTCGCGGATACCATCGATGTCTACAGGAGGAGCAGCGATGAATGCGATGATGAAGCAGATGGCTGCGGAGAGCAGTGTAGGGATCATCAATACGCCGAACCAGCCGACATAAAGGCGGTTTTCGGTGGAGGTGATCCAGTTACAGAACTGCTCCCATACGTTTGCGCTTTGGCGCTGTTGTAAGGTTGCTGTCATGGTTTTATGATTGCAATAAGCTTTCAGAAACTTGCGTAGGCGTTTTTGCCTATAAATTTAATTTACATCTGTTTACTAAACTTTACAATAGAATTAAGTTGAGTAAAGCTAATAAAACTCATAAGCGGACTTTATACTATTTAGCGGTGTTGGCTCAAAAGTTAAATGAACCCATCGTCAGCTCGGATCGCGTTACCAATTACCAATCGGGTAGCAAGATGGTAAAAACACCTCTCCCGTTTCTATAGAAAGAAAGCCCCGATCTATTCCTGCTCCATAGAGTTTGGTAAGATTTTCTTCAATCCAAGTAGCAGTTTCGGGATAACCTAAATCAATTGCCCGTTGCAAAGTTGCCACCCAACTGACCAATTTAGTAGGATCGGCAGTATGAACGGCGTAAAGTCCGAGCCATACACTTTGCGGTACTGAAACAGGACTGGTGGCAAAGGCTAACTTCTCTTCCGCATTCTGTGGCTGTAGAATTCGATTATCTACCACTACGATTTGTCCGCGATCTGAGGGCATTTCTCCTGAGTAAGTGACTGTTCCATTCAGTTGATAGTCCCAGGGGACAAAGAAATGAACGATTAGGTATTGCAGCCACTCAACATAGCGATAAAACTTCTCGTGACCGTCCCACTCCAAACCACATCCATCAGGAGTGGGTTGCCATTGGCAGTACAGTCCGGGTTGTCCTTTAGGAGGACGGTTTTCATCAATAACTGAGTCGGCTGCTTGTGGATGTGATTCGTTGATGAAATAACCTCCTTCCTCGCCCAAAGGGAGACCCACAGCATCGCGACCGGGATCGGGAATTGAGGATAAGATAGAGTGCGATCGCTTAACTCGTCGGGTACGAGCAAAGTCTAAAAGGTACAGTGCTTGATAGTCAAACAAGGGACGGTGAAACTGGAATTTGCCTGCGAATTCAGTTGTGTATCCCATAGGTGATATGGTACATAATCTCTGGTGAACTACCTACACCGCCTGAGTACAGGTCGGTGTAGGCTTTTGGTGTATTCTTAATACTTCGATAGGGTCGAGGTGTACATTACTGTAGCACCCCTCCCATCCAAAACCGTGCTTGCGGCTTTTACCGCACACGGCTACTCAGTGTGTTATCCGTTTGTCACGTCAGGCTTCCTAACCTTTTGCTTTATGAAATTGGGAATATCATTTATCCAATTCCATTCAAATTTCTCCCAGAATTGGGATAATTTCTTCAGGAATTTGAGTTGATTTTTTCTCCTAATTTCTTTTAGGTCAATTGCGGTTTTTTCGTCATGGCAGTGCCGATGTAATAATTGAAGATTTTTGTATTCATCCTTACCGCCTAGGGCTTTGGGGATTTTGTGGTCTTCTTCAACTACATCCCAATCTTGGAAGCTTAATCCACACCAAGGACATTTACCCTTTTGTTGCTGCTTGCCCGAAGGGTCGGAGGACGCAACTTGATTGCCCCAAAATTCATGAGGACAGTCGCGTGCGGGGGTTCCCCCCGTTAAGCGAACTGTCCGTCCCACACTGCCACTTAGTGGTTAGGTGTGGGGCTTCTTTTGGTTTAAGCTAAAGATTTTAAACAGATTATGATTGGTGAACCTGAAATTGGTACCACTGCATCAGCGCAGTTAGTGGTTGAAGATCGAGATTTAGCCAGTAGCATCAGTCGTGAATCTCAAGATAAATTTCCTCCAGTGTTTGCCACTGCCCGAATGGTAGCATTAATGGAAACAGCAGCAGCCCGTGTCCTCCGAGAGTTTTTAGAGACAGATGAACTCTCAGTCGGTGTATCTGTGGATGTTTCACATACTGCTGCTACACCTCTCGGCATTGCTGTCACTGCCAATGCACGTTATGTAGGACGGGAGAATAAGCTTTGGGTTTTTGAAATTTGGGCAGAGGATAACGGTGGAGAGATCGGTCGGGGTATGCACAAACGTGCTGTAGTCAATGTGGAGCGGTTGCTCGCAGGTGCAACTCGTCGCAATGCCACATCCTTGGAATAATGCTTTGCGCGAAATAATGTATTGGTCAATACATTTGTTTGCAATACTTAATGTTCGATAAACTAATCATTAGCATTTCATGCTACTGTGAAGAACAGTAGTATTTTTTTGCATCCATATGTGTAAATTACTTGGCATAGAGTCATGAGCGTCTGACAAAGCCCTTCTGCCTTCTTCTTGACACTATAGAAAAGAAAAAAGCATATGAGCACAACACGTAAGATTCGTTTGGGCGCATTCATTCAAGCCACCGGACATCATGTTTCCGCTTGGCGTCACCCAGATTCACAAGCAGATGCTGGTTTAAATTTTGAGCATTACAAGGAGATTACTCAAACCGCCCAACGCGGCTTGTTTGATGCAGTTTTTCTAGCAGACAGCGTAGGAATTTGGGGCGGTACTCCGGAAACTCAATTTCGCAATGGTAAGGTCGCCCATTTCGAGCCAGTTACCCTTTTCTCCGCCTTGTCCTCTGTAACTCAAAATATCGGTTTTATAGCAACTGCCTCGACCACTTATGAAGAACCCTACACCCTTGCACGTAAGTTTGCCTCTTTGGACTACTTGAGTCAGGGTCGGGCGGGATGGAATGTAGTGACTACGGGCAATGAAAATGCTGCAGCTAATTTTGGTCGCGATCGCCACCCAGAACATAGCGAGCGTTATGAACGTGCTGAAGAGTTTGTGGAAGTGGTGAAAGGACTGTGGGATAGTTGGGAAGATGATGCCTTTATCCGTGACAAAGAATCTGGTATCTACTTCGATTCCAACAAATTGCATACACTCAACCACAAGGGCAAACATTTTTCCGTACAAGGTCCTTTAAACGTCGGTCGTCCGCCTCAAGGCTACCCGGTCATCGTTCAGGCTGGAGCTTCGGAGCCAGGACGGGACTTGGCTGCACGGACTGCTGAGGTGATTTTTACTGCCAATCAAACCCTGGCAGATGCACGAGAATTTTATGCTGATGTCAAAGGTCGGTTGGCAAAATATGGGCGATCGCCAGACGATTTAAAAATTATGCCTGGTGCTTTCCCAATAATTGGACGTACTGAGGAAGAAGCCCGAGAAAAGTATGAATTCCTGCAATCTTTAATACATCCCGATGTAGCCTGGGGTATTTTGAAAAACTATTACAAAGGTGTCGATCTGTCAAAGTATTCCCTAGACGATGTGGCTCCCGAACTACCTGAGGACACCAACGCCAACAAGAGCCGTCTCAAACTCGTGAAGGATTTAGCAACTCGCGGTAGTTTGACATTGCGCCAGTTGTACCTCTCTCTTGCAACCGCACGAGGTCATCGCACCATACTTGGCACTCCCGAAAGCATTGCCGACCAACTAGAAGAATGGTTCAACAACGATGCGGCTGATGGCTTTAACATTATGCCTCCAATCTTACCTACAGGATTGGATGACTTCGTTAACTTAGTCATTCCCGTGCTACAGAAACGCGGGCTGTTCCGTACCGAGTACGAGGGCAGTACTTTGCGTGAAAATCTTGGGCTGCGCCGTCCTGGAAATCGTTTTGCTGCTAAACAAGAGGACAAGAAATTGGTGTTAGCTTAACTGACACTCCCAGAAATACTGCAAGAATTTGTAATTATTTGAAGGAAAAAACATGAGTAACTACAACCGATTAAAGACCTCACCTTCTGCTGCAATCAGAGCAACTCTGGATCACCCGGTAATCGACACTGACGTTCACACGAATGATTTCACTCCGGCTCTTGAGGATTACATTGCTAACTACGGTGGCGTGAAACTGGTGGATGAACTGCGTAAGACAGAAGCCTCCCGTCTCAACTCCAAAACTAACGGCAAAGATTGGTATCAGCAAACTCCTGAAGAACGCCATTACAACCGCACAATTCGCTCGCCTTGGTGGGCGAGAGTGACTCGCAACACTTTAGATCTTGCCACTTACATTCTCCCCGAGCTGCTTTACGAGCGTCAGGCAGAGCAGGGCTCGGACTATTCAGTACTCTTTCCCAATAATGCTTTAGCAGCAGTTGGCGCTAGCCTGGAGAACCGTCAAATCTTGCAACGTGCTATCAATCACTATCATGCCGATCTTTACCGTAAATACAGCGATCGCCTGACACCAGTAGCTGGAATCACATTGACAACTCCACAAGAAGGCATTGAGGAGTTAGAATTTGCCGTGAAAACACTGGGGCTAAAGGTTATCAATATTTCTGGTGGTGTCAAACGACCTATCAAAGCGATCGCAGATAAGTATCCAGCAGATAAATTTCCTGAAGTTGCCAAATACGCTTCCTATATCGATTTTTACGGGTTGGATAGCGAGTACAACTACGATCCTTTCTGGGCTAAAGTTGTGGAACTCGGTGTGCCTGTTACTACTCATTACGGCAGTCAGGGATGGACGGGACGTTCTTCCATCAGCAACTACATGAACAACCATATCGGTCACTTTGCTGATGGCTCAGAAGCATTTGCTAAGGCACTGTTCTTCGGCGGTGTCACCAAGCGTTTTCCGCAGTTGCGAGTCGCTATGCTTGAAGGTGGTGCGGCTTGGGGTGCTAATGTCTATATTCATTTAGTCGATCGCTTTTCCAAGCGCAATGTGAAAGCACTGCAAAACTACAACCCCGCTCTGGCAAATTCTGACGAGCTATTTGAGTTGTTTGAGCGCTATGGTGCAGAAATTACTCAAGGACATTCTCTTAACAAGGAAGAATTGACAAAGAGCGTCCTGGGTTCTTCATTCAGCCGTCACAGCCGTCAGCCAATTGGTAGCGAATTGGATGATTTTGCAGCAGCAGGTATTGAAACAATAGAGGATATTCGCGATCGCTGGGTGAACAATTTCTTCTTTGGTTCCGAGTCTGACGATCGCACCGTAGCAGCAGCATTCAACGACAAAGCCAATCCATTAAGTGTCAAGATTAACGCCATCTATTCCTCAGATGTCGGTCATTGGGATGTACCCGATCTAACCGCACCACTGGCTGAAAGTTGGGAACTCGTTACAGAAGGTGTGATTTCCGAAGGTGACTTCAAGTCCTTTGTCTTCGCCAATCCCTACAAGTTCTACACCGAAGCTAACCCTGAGTTCTTCAAGGGTACGGCGATTGAATCTCAGGTAGGCAATATTGATTCCGAGCCAGTGGATAAGAACTTGGCAGTGGTGTAAATAACTGCATTTGTATTTGTCGTTGCGCTGTCTATACCTGCGATACACCTATGGCGTGTTTTCAAACTCTTTTAGAACAAATGCGATCGCCCCTAAAAAGATGTTTGTAGAGTTGTACAACATCTTAATTTGAAACACCAAGCGATTGCAATCGCGGCTACACAAGCAAAGTCGTACAACATCTCAATTTAAAACACCAGGCGATTGAAATCGCGGCTACACAAACGAAGTCGTACAACATCTCAATTTAAAACACCAAGCGATTGAAATCGCGGCTACACAAACGAAGTCCGCCTACGCGGACTTTTTTTGTAGAGCGTCAGAATTTTATTCTTACGGTTACGCTACAGTTTCTAAACCACGAGATTTCACTTGACGCTTATTAGTCACAATTAGTTTGATTGGGCGATCGGGTGCGGTTACTAAACCACGTCGTTTAGGTTTCACTTCACCATTATCAACTAGCTTTAATTCTAAATTAGAGAGGATTTTAGCTAGTGCTATTTTCATTTCAAATTGGGCAAAGGCTAAACCAATGCAGCGTCTGACACCAGCGCCAAAAGGCAAATACTCGTAGGGAGAAAATTGTTAAGTTCTCTACAAAATAACCGTCTGCATCTTTGACTTGTTTTGTGCCTTCTTAAGGTACTTATCTGAAATACCTTCATTATGCTGACTCCAAAATGGTTTAACTAACGGACGGGGTTAATAGGGATCGATCGTTGCTTGATGCAAGTGCGAACTTTTATCCCAGTTATGGGAACTAATAGAGTTGTCCCCACAAATCCCAACGGGCGGGGGAAATACAAAGTCTCTCCAATAAAGCAAAACAAAGGTCCCGCAAGTCTAAATTTACTCTCCTTCCGTAGCGAGCGCCAATCAATTAAAAACTGGTTACTGGCGAACAAGGGAGGGCGAACTCGGAGAGCCTTTGTTATCACTAATCACCCGGACACGATATGAGAGATGGAATCAGTAAGCGGGGGTAAGTCTATTTGTACTTAGTATATAAGAAGACAGAATTGCACACTGTCTGCGGGCTTGTGCGTTTTGCAAGACAAGACGCTTGAGAAGCTCCAGACCGCTATTTCCAGTTGTGTCGGTCACTAAAATTATTTGAATCTTATCGAATTCTTCAGCAGCAAACGACTATTGCCTTAAGAATACCGTGCAGAGAATCAATCTCCTCCTAAGGCTTAGAGATCGGTCGAAAGGAAGGCAAAAATATATAGATATTATGTAGAAAATGATAGAAACCGTTGTGGAGGTTTCTACAACTTTGGGTTGATGTCAACTCAAGCGATCGCCTCACCCTTGGCGCGATAAGCCGGGTACGGCTTGCGCCAAAGGCGATAAGGCCCTCTTTCAGCTTGCGCTGACGCTATCGCTGCTGACAACACGATTGAAGGGAATATAATTATGAGTCAACAATTAGCTGACGAAAACGCTGTTGGCATGGCACATTTGTCGCCAAGCAAGATAGCGGTCAACTTAAAAATTAACGGTGCAGTTTACAATTTACAAATCGAGCCGCGTGTTTCTTTGCTCGACGCTTTGCGCGAGTTTGCTGGACTCACGGGAACGAAGAAAGGGTGCAATCAGGGGGCGTGTGGTGCCTGTACTGTACTGGTTGACGGCGAGCGCATCAATTCGTGTTTAGCACTCGCCGTTCAGTACGAAGGTGTGGAAATCACTACAATCGAAGGCTTGACAAATGACGGCGAACTGCACCCGCTACAAGCTGCCTTCGTCGAACACGACGGGTTTCAGTGCGGCTACTGCACTCCCGGACAGATTTGTTCTGCGATCGGAATGCTCAAAGAATTTCAGCAAAATCTGCCGAGCGCAGTTTCGCCTAGTATGAACGGAGAATATGAATTTTCCGATGAAGAAATCAGAGAACGGATGAGCGGCAATTTATGTCGCTGCGGTGCTTACGTCGGCATTACCGAAGCGATTCACACCGCATTCGATCGGGAGGCGGCACGATGAAAAATTTTATTTATCAGAAAGCCAAAAGCGCAGACGCAGCGATAAATTTAATCGGACAAAACGCAAACGCAAAATTTTTGGGTGGCGGAACGAATCTGGTTGATTTGATGCGCGAAAACATCGAGCGATTAGATGCCGTGGTGGATGTGACGCATTTGCCTGCTGAAATCGAAGAAACTGCCGACGGCGCAATCAGAATCGGTGCGGCGGTGAAAAACACTGCCCTTGCCAATCACGAAACAATCCGCGAGAAATTTCCCGTTCTTTCCCAAGCCATTCTCTTTGGTGCGTCGGGACAAATCAGAAATATGGCAACCGTCGGTGGCAATATATTGCAGCGAACGCGCTGTTATTATTTTTATGACAACACGGCACGATGCAACAAACGCGAAATCGGTACGGGCTGCGATGCGATCGACGGTTTTAATCGAATTCACGCGATTTTAGGCGCATCCGATGCCTGCATTGCCACACATCCATCGGATATGTGCGTAGCGCTCGCCGCCCTTGATGCACGAGTTTTGGTTCGAGGCGCAAACGGCAGCCGCGAAATTGCGTTCAATGATTTTCACCGTCTTCCCGAAAATACGCCGCACATTGAAACCGCGTTGCAAGATGGTGAATTGATTACGGCAATTGAAATTCCTCGAAACGATTTCGCCAAAAATTCGCTTTATCAAAAAGTGCGCGATCGAGCGAGTTACGCTTTTGCATTGGTGAGCGTGGCGGGTGCTTTGGAAATCGAAAATCACCAAATTAAAAACGTGCGAATCGCGCTTGGTGGCGTGGCGCATAAACCTTGGCGGGCATTTGCAGCAGAAGAAGTTTTGCTGGGTTTACCTGCAACTGAAGAAAATTTCTGGCGTGGGGCGGAAGCTGAATTAGAAAACGCGAGGGGATTTGCCAACAACAGTTTCAAAATCGAATTGGCGAAACGGGTGATTGTTGGCGTGCTGAAGGAACTGGCGGAACAAGGAGGAACAAACCGATGAGCGATATGCAGAAAATTATGGAAACCGTCATGCAGTATGCGCCCGACAAAGAACCCGCTCCGCTATCTCAAAATCGGCGCAGTCCCATCGGAACTCCTTTGAGCCGCGTTGATGGGCGATTGAAAGTCAAAGGTGAAGCTCTTTTCTCGGCGGAGTATAATGTTGAAAATCCGGCTTATGCTGCGCTTGTTTACAGTTCGGTTACAAAAGGAAAGATTGCGAAAATCGACGTATCGAAAGCCGAAAAAGCAGACGGTGTTTTGGCGATCGTCACCTACGAAAATGCTCCGAAAATGAACGACCCGTTGCTGTTCAATCCAAGTGGCGGCGATGGTTCGGCGGCGAGCGATCTGCCGATATTACAGGAAGCAGATGTGCATTGGAACGGTCAGCCAATCGCTGTCATCGTTGCTGAAACGCAGGATTCGGCGGAAGAAGCTGCCACACTTGTTAAAGTTGAATATGAAACGGCAGAGGCGGAAGTTTCTTTTGACGCTTTGAAAAAGATTGCCAAAACGCCTGAGAATATTCTTGGGGAGCCGCCTGAAATCAAAATCGGCGACGCGGAAAACGCATTAGATGCGGCAGAATTTAAGGTTGACAATCTTTATAGCACGCCACGCTATAACCACAATGCGATCGAGCCGCACGCGACTGTTGCCGTCTGGCACGATGATGAAAGTTTAACCGTTTTCGACAGTACGCAATGTATTCACAACTTAAGATATACCCTCGCTGCGATCTTCGGCATTCAACCCGAAGCCCTGCGAGTCATCTCGCCGTTTGTCGGTGGTGGATTCGGTGGTAAAGGCACGATGTGGTGGAATACGGCACTTTGCGCGATGGCAGCGAAAGTTGTCAGCCGTCCGGTGAAACTATCCGTTTCACGCGAAGGCGTTTTTCGCATTGTCGGCGGGCGCACCCCGTCGGAACAGCGCGTTGCACTCGGTGCTGGTAAAGACGGAAAATTCACTGCCCTCATTCACAGTGGTATCACGGCTACAACGACGCATAACAATTTCCCCGAACAGTTCACCTTTCCAGCGCGACATCTTTATGCTGCGGAAAATTTTTACGTCGGACAGAAAGTTGTCAATCTCGATACGGTGGCAAATACTTTTATGCGTGCGCCCGGTGAATCCATCGGCACCTTCGCGTTAGAGTCGGCGATTGACGAACTGGCTTACGAACTAAAAATCGATCCGATAGAACTCCGGCGCATCAACGAGCCAACAAAAGATCCGGTAAGAGATGTCGCATTTTCGATGCGTAATTTGACCTTGGCTTACCAGCGTGGAGCAGAAAAATTCGGTTGGAACCATCAAGCACCGCGATCGCAAAAGGACGGTAAATGGCTTGTTGGGCAGGGCGTGGCGACAGCTTATTATCCCTATTATCGTTTCGTTTCAACCGCTCGCGTGCGAATTTCTGCTGACGGTACGGCAGTCGTTCAAACCTCAGCACACGAGATGGGCATGGGAACGGCAACGGTGCAGATTCAACATGCAGCAGAGAGATTGGGGTTGCCAGTCGAGCGAGTTTCGTTTGAATACGGCGATTCAAATTTACCCCAGGCACCGTTTGCTGGCGGCTCGAATCAAACTGCCAGTAACATTGCAGGGATTGCAGCAACGATTGAAAAGGTTGTGCGCGAACTGCTCGCGCTAACTGGGGACGATTCACCGCTTTCGGGTTTGAAGTACGAAGACATCGAGGTGCGTGACGGCGGCATTTTTAGCAAGAAAGATGCATCAAAAGGCGAAACTTACACGTCGATCTTGCAGCGTGTTGGGCAAAAATATGTTGAAGCGGAAGCGACATCGGGCGAGCCTTCGGAGATGATGGAATATTCGATGGGTTCATACGGCGCACAGTTCTGCGAAGTCCGCATCAACGAAGAAACTGGCGAAGTGCGTGTTTCGCGATGGTTGGGTTCATTCGACTGCGGAAAAATTCTGAATCCGAAAACTGCGACGAGTCAGTTTCGCGGCGGCATTGTTATGGGCATTGGAATGGCGCTAACCGAAGAAACATTATTTGACGAGCGAAAGGGGCGAATCATGAATGCCTCACTCGCCGAATATCACGTTCCGGTTAATCTCGACGTGCCGCATATTGAAATTATTTACAACGATATTCCCGACAAACACGCTCCTTCAGGCGTACACGGCATTGGCGAAATTGGCATCACGGGCGTGGCGGCTGCGATCGCTAACGCGGTTTTTAACGCCACGGGCAAACGTATTAGAGAGTTGCCGATTACACTTGATAAACTGTTTTGAGCAAGATGAGGTGATACACGCGGTCAGTCGAATTTTCTTTAAAGAAAGTTAAGGAATGGCGATCGACGGCGATCGCCATTCCTTAACTGGGGCTTGATTTCAACAAATCTAAGCCCCATTTATAGAGAGATGGAACTAACAAATTTTCTATTTTGACACCAGGGCTAACTTGTTTGAGAACAGAGAACATCAACGATTTTATTACCTCTGATTCTTCTGAAGAGGAGGCTGTAAATAAACCACATTCTGCCCAAATGGTCCGAATTTGGGCAAAAGTTAAGGATTCGGCATAATGAACAACTTTATTGCGTTTTTTGCGAATGCGGTTGAGTAACTTGTACCACTTATTATCTTCGGACAAATTGTGAGATCTGCGCCAACCTTCAATTAATTCTAGCAGTGATGGTGGATAGTTTTGACCTGGTATTTGAGTAATATAGCCTCTACTCATCCAGTTTTGTTCATCACATTGTACGCATAACAACCTCTCTACAATCTGAGTAAATTGCATGAAGGCTGTAGAGTAATTCCTTTTCAACAATGGAATTTCGATGAGAAAAGAAGATTCCCAAGTTTTAATCAATTGACTGTTATTAAATTGATGCAATTGTTCTTGCCAAGCTTGAATTTGTTCGTTACTAGTAACTTTTGCAACATCATTGGAACGTACCCAATTCTCGATCGCTATTAAAAATTTTTTTGTTTCCCAGTTGGTATATAATGCTAGAATACCTGCTAATTTATACAAACTTTTATATCGACTTTGGTGGGGTTTTAACCACAGTTGTGCTTCGGAAAAGTCCCCTCTTTCCCAAGCAGATATCACCCGCATCCGTTCTAAAGACCAGAAATGCTCTCCCATAGGAATCAGTTTAAAACTTTGAGAGTGCATTGCTGTTCTGGAACCATTAGGTAAAGTGTCAAAAAATAACTCCGGCTCTTGAGGGCTAGCATTGTACACTTCACACTGTCGGGCTAAAGCGGCTGCACAAATTTCCACTCCCGATGCAATAGCAGGCGCACAACCTTTGTTTTGTACCCACAGTACTAACTCTTTATCTTCTACAGGTGAGAAAAAATCCAATGCTTCTTGTAAGATTAAGACTTCTAATTCTTGACGAATTGCATCGCTATCATTGGCGCTAATTTTTGGGGCGTGGACATCGATTCTCACATGAGGACAAATACTTTTGATTTTCCCAGCCATTAATGCTGCTAGCCAAACAGTATCCAATCGTCGGTAAAACCAAGAAACTGTTTCTGGTTGATCGGTTCCCCACAAAATGATATGTTTTAACCCCCGTTCAACTCCTGTGGTAATAATTGTATGGTCTAAAAGAAGTTCTACTTGGCTAAAGTCTCCGCCAAGCCATTCCGTACAGTGTTCGTAATAGCGTTTGCCTAAATCTTTTGCACTCCAAGGATAAGTTTTATCTTGTTCTTCATGATTACCGCGTTCCAGCCCCAGTTCTTGATAAAGTTCATTAACATGATGCGGATAGCTTATATTACCATCAGCACCAAAAGAACGAATCACTCCATCTTTACAGCGCCATCCTATTTGACGAGTCCCCACAGTGATGATTAAAGTGTCTGCGCGATCGCAGTCTGTTGAGATAGTATTCATATAAAAAAATGAGTAGTATTGTTGTTATTTATACCCAAAAGATGTTTGTAGAGTCGTACAACATCTAAAACACCATGCGATTGAAATTGCGGCTACACAAGCGAAGTCTTACAACATCTCAATTTGAAACACCATGCGATTGAAATCGCGGCTACACAAGCGAAGTCCGCCTACGCGGACTTTGTTTGTAGAGCATCATCTAAGGAACTGGCTCTTGAGCAGCAACAGCACTCACGCCAAATAAATGCACAGCACCAGTCAAATTGTTGAGGTCTCGCAAAAAGCGAGAGCGGACACGATCGCCATTTGGTGTTTGTCCTCCCATGAACAAACAGACGATTTCTTGACAGTCTGTCTCTTCCTGTTTATTGGGTATTTTGACGCGTTTAATACTGACCCAGGAACAATGAGCATTTCCTCCACCCGCAGCATTCCCACCAAGATCGGGGTTGCGCTTGTAGTTTCGCGGAGCATTTTGCTGATAAATGAGGTACATACCATCTCCACGGGTAGCTTCTGCGTCACGTGATTGCTCCCAACACTTTTCCTGAGAGTTTAACGGATCTGTGTCGGGACCGGGAACAACATAAACAGCACACGTTGCTGGAGAGAAAACTTCTGCAGTTATGTTATTGTTATTCAACAAAACTCTATCATTCCAAAGTTGTTGAACAGCTATACGCCAGTCAGAGTATGCTTTTTGCCAAGTACTGGTGTCTAGAGGCAAGCCATAAGATTTATTTTCCCAGTTGTTAGTTGTTTTATTTTTAACCTTATGGGTTAAGGTTAAATAGGTTCCTCTTGCGGCACTTTTACCATTATTCATATGGAAGATGTGCAATGGTCTGCGCCAACCACGACCTACCCCGCCTACCATAACGGCAAATCGAATGATGGGTAGAATAACTTTATTTAAGATTTCGCTAGGAGCGCTGATTTGCAATCTTCCTTTCCATTGATAGAAGCTAGGTTGATTGGAGGAGCGATCGCACCAAGTTTGTCTCGGAAACATTTGCACTCGCACGCAACCTTTGTGGCTTTCTGGTTGTAAAGTACCAAACAGTTCACCAACGGTTTTTTGTGCATCGTCTTCAGACATCACACCTAAAAAAAATCGCAATACCCAACCCCGCAACCAACCCCGCCAATGAGAAGGGCGTAACTCCATGCTTGTCATACTCGGACCCGCATTACCCTGACTGTAAAGGTTAAATTCAAACTGCTTTACTGCATAACCGGGGTCAGTTTCCAGTTTAAGGGATCTTGAGAATTCAACAGTTCCATACCCAGAAGCAGTCCGACTCCCAACACCATATACGCCAAGTGCTTGCTGGACCCATTCCCAGACTTCTTGCACATCGTCATCTGTGACTTGTCCGGGAATTCCTCGGATAGCTACCGTTACTGTAATTTCATCTTCACCATTACCCAAAGTATAGAGGGACAAAGGCGTTCCTTGTCCTTCGTGATAGATTTGAAACGTCTCTTGAGGATTGACAATATCTAAGGTTAATTTAGTTGGTTGAGAGGGCCAAGCATCTAGAAACTCTATCTTACCAGGGCTGATGAGATCGTTGTTCTGATAGCCTAAAAGTTCGTTCATTCTTGGTAGAATTTCCGGACGTTGTTTTGCCCACGCTCTGACTAATCCTCGAATAGAAGATCCCGGTATGTAACCGTTGAGGGGCAAACATTTGAGTTGTTCCCAGTTTTGCCCAACGTTACGTTTATCTTCGGGACGACCATTATTGATGTGCCATGCACCGCAGGGTTCACCAGCAGAAACCATTGTTTCTAAGTCTGGATGAGGAAAAGAGCCAACCTTAGTACGCCACAGCAGAGTGAAGGTATCTTTTTTGAACAAGCCAGACTGCGATCGCAGTTGATGTTGTTTTTCTAATAACTCAATCAATTTCAGTCCAGAATACATTAATCCTCCTGATAGGCTCTTGCCCAAAAATTCCAATGATTGGCTAAAATCAGAGATGTACGCCACATAACTAAATATCGTTGCGGTTCCTCGTTAGCCATTTGTACAACTCTCTCCCTTAACTGTTCTCGTTGTGGAAGTTCGGCTTCATCTATCATCTGACCGAGTAAAGACTCCCACACAGGTACAGTGCGATCGCGGACTTCACCCCTCTGGGCATTTGACTGGTTTACATACCCAACTGCTGATAGCAATCCGAATACTCTCAAATGCTGAGACAAACGTAAGACAGCTGTAAGGTCATTTTTATCTATTTTTGGTTTTCGGGCAGTACGCAAGTAAGTTTGAATGTGTTTGTGAGCACTCAAGCTGATTTGTTCTGGCAATATTTTCAAAGAAGAAGACATATCTTTACAATTTTTTATGTACTTTTTTATACTTTTACGGCAATGTTTAACTGGGAAGGGACTGCGGTGTTACCAGTCCACCCCTGAACCCATCCACGTCCCACATTTGCTTGACCTCCAATCTGAAGTAATCCTTGCAAAACACCTATCAGCAAATTATGTTGATCTGATGTAACAGTTTTATCTTTCAGCAAACTGTAACCCCAAGGGAAATAAAGAATAGTATCTCTGGGAATGCAAACATCTGTCCAAAAAACCTCGGCTGAACCCGCTTGATTAACTCCATCTGTTTCGTCTTGTATTTTATTGCGAATTTGTGTCCAGAGAGAGTGTTCCATTAAAACTTGAAAATCAGCATCAGGTAAGACAATACGGTTTTGTTCCCAAGTAGGTTGAACAGCATTTCTCAAAGAATCTGACCACGTTCCTGCTAAAGATAGTACTTCTTTTTGCTTGTCAGACAAACGACCTACCTGAATCCGAGCATCAGCTACTACGTAATTTCCCGGTATAGTTCCAACAGGCTCGTTAGAAAATAATACAGTTTCTTGGCGTGCAACAAGTGCATGATCTCGAATCAGAGAGTGACAGCTGACCCAACAAAAGACATCTCGACCTCCATTCATTGACATGGTTCGCATCGGAACCCACAATAAGCGTGCATCACCAAACCATACCTGATGTACACCCATTTGACCCTGTTGGTCTAATTCTTTACCAAATAAAACGTTTGCAGCACTCCCATTTAAGAGTGTAACTTCTTCCCTAAGAGTTCCCCTTAAAGAAGAACCAGGAATATAGGGAAAATTTGTGTGTACTTCTCTGGCAATTTCTAAAATATTACCTAAATCTCCTTCTCCACCACAGTGAATTGGAGCAAGACTGTACATATACCCAATCCGAAAATCTGTCATTTTTGTTCTCACTTACTTTATGTGTGTTAGTTATGTTTGTACGCAATCCACAGTAATTCTGAATAACCAAGCTGTCTCCAGGAGTGGACTTTAGTATTGGGGTTATCTTGAAACAATGATTGAGGTTGATTCAGGTAATATAAAGTACCGGGGGGTGCAGCAAACACTTGCGGTGCGGGAATGCTTTGACTGGATTCGTCTTTGTCACGAAACCGACAACCGATCGGTATCGGTCTGTCTGTTGCAAAACTGACTAACTCCCCTGGGGTTTGGTTGCGATTGGCTGTATGGGCTAATCTCCACTCCCAAGGCGAAGGTTGACACAGACAAACCTCTCGACCGTTATTGCTGTCTTTACGTTCAAAGACTCCGGGTGTCACCAAGTAAGCAAGGGATTTACCATCCGTTTGGAAATTCCGGTCAGATAAATCTTGCAACGCATTCCACTGTTCGTCTAAGTTCGGACACCGGAGTAAAATGGCTCGATGTCCCTCTCCACCCAAACGCAGTGTTGTGGGAGTGTCTATTTCTCGATCTATACCAATGGCTAAACTCCAACCGGGAAGCAAGCGAATGGCATTCTCTACAAAATAACCGTCTGCGTCTTTGACTTGTTTTGTCCCTTCTGCAATGGCGTTATGAGAACGAGTTTCCACTGTCCAGGGTTTGTTTTCTCCGGAATATTTGACTTGCCAATGTATCGGTTGAATTTCCCCTGTCTTCAGGTACTCCTCAACAACCTCAAAAGGTAAATATTGACGGTACTTATCGGAAATACTTTCGCCGTGCTGACGCCAAGATGGTTTAACTAACGGACGGGGTTGATAGGGATCGGTCATTGCTTGATGCAAGTGCGAACCTTTATCCCAGTCTATGGGAATTAATGGAGTTGTCCCTACAAATCCCAACGGACGGGGAAAATACAAAGTCTCTCCACCAAAGCAAAAGAACGGTCCCGCAAGTCTAAATTTACTCCCCTTCCGGTTGATTAAAGCACTTAACGCCCCAGCAATAGTATGACCGTGAGGAGGAAATACACTACCAGCCCAAGCCCGTTCCCCAGGAGTAAAAGGTTTTGCATCTCGAAACAGCAAAACATCTAAAGCCGTTACCGTATACCAATACATCATGAATTATGAATTATGAATTATGAATTATGAAAGTTATGAATGATGAAAGTTATGAATGATGAAAATTATGAATTGGGGAGTTTGAGAAGAAGGATAGATATCGCTAAATTTTGTGTTTTTTGGTTTTGACAATAATTGCTGTAATTATTGCAATAATTTCCTCGTTCTCTTGCATAAGAAGGTTTAGGCGATCGCTAGTAACAATATTCGATTTAGCTAGTAACCGAAGCCAATATAAACTTTCTCTAGCTTCTTTTTGGGCAATGGTTAACTTGTGAATAAAATCAGGTTTGCTTTCACCGGATTGAGCTTCTTGTATATTGGCTCCAATGGAAGTTGCCGATCTTAAGTATTGTTTTCCTATTATATTACCTGCTTCATCTTTTTGTCCTTGGATATACTGAAATAATTTGATGGCTCTTAAAGCATACTCAAGAGTTCGCTCTCGAATATCCCATGTTTTTATATTCCCATCATTCATAAACTTTTCCTGTCATGACTCCATCCTTTATTATTCCCAATTCATAATTCATAATTCATAATTCATAATTTTTTCCTGTTATCACGCTATCCTTTATTATTTTCTAAGACTTACGCAATCTCAACGCCATTTGGGTATTTTATATGTTGTCGATCCCCCCAACCCCCCTTACAAAGGGGGACTATGGGTAAGTCCTATTTCCAATTCATAATTTTTCCCTGTCATGAATCCATCCTTTATTATTCCCAATTCATAATTCATAATTCATAATTCATAATTCTATAATTCTTTGTCGGACAGTAAAAGCTGCAAGCTTTAACCAAAGCTCTACCTCTGTATCCCCCTCTTTGCGTCTCTGTGGTTCAATAAAGCAAACTTCCAAAAACTCAAACAAAGCTTTTTGAAACTTCTCTTTCAAATCCCCATCCCCTTGTAAAAGTTCCCGACGATCGCAAAAGGCGTGTGTCCAAGGTGCAACAGCTTCTTTTACGGGTGCGGGATGTTGGCTCCACAAATTAGCAGCTTGTTCAAAAATGGCAGCATCTATATCAACTAGATTCAGTAATTCTTGCCATTTATGAAATACTAAAAACTTAGCAGTTGCTTTGAGAATATTTCCATTACCGTACAAAACCCGTACTTGGACGGCATCTTTTGCTTTACCATCAGGAGATATATGGTCTTTTGCTTCCTTTTCTGCTTCCCACATATTCTCTAACGTAATAGCAAGGGGTACGGAATGATGCGCGATCGCAATCCCAAAGCTAATTGTTGCTCGTTCCCCCATTGTAAATAAAGGTCGTTTGGCAATAGAATTGGCGGAATGAGTTGCTGGTAATTGCCAGTAATCACCCCGGCTTTGAAACTCACCTCTTGGATCTTCTTTTCCTTGGAAACATTGGCGGATATCCCAAAGCCATCTATCCCATTCCCAAAGATTGGTGTAGGCTAAGACATCATCACCACCGCCATATATCAGGCGTCCCGCATAGCGTTGTTCGGTCAGGTAAGGAACAAGTTCATTGGAGAAGTCCAACAAAGCACGGCTGAGAGCGTTGTGAGTGGAAGGTCCGATGCGTTTCTGAGTTGTGAGAAACTCTTTAAAGCGCTGGGCTATTGATTGGTTTCTCTCCTTGTCACCCTCTTCCATTTTCTGAATTTGATTCTTTAAATCTTGGGGGATGTAATCAAGGTAATCTTTGAGTGGTATTCCTTTAAGCCATTGACTCATTCCGTCACCGTCCCCAGCTGCTAGCACGTACCAACTTGCAGGGTTGTTGTTGGGATAGAACCTATCTATGACTTTTTGAATGCTACAACGGTAATCTTGTTTGAGTTCTTCAATGTTTGGTGCTTCGCCATCCTCTACCAACCAGCCTGCATTCAGCAGACGGGGATGATTTTTCTTAGGTAAGGTGCGGCGATTATCTATCCAAGGAATTCCCCATTTGCTTCTCATACCTTCTATGACTTCTTGAGTCCACTCGAACTCATGCATGATGGTTTGACAAGCTTGGTTGAAGTGTTTCCAATGGTCTAGTCTTTCTGTCTCTTCCATGACTTTGAGATAGCCTGCAACTCCGGCTGTCAAATCTGGGTAAGAGGCTTCTATTTGTTCGGTATCTTCTAAAGTTAATAATTCTGGCAGAATTTTCTCCAAACAGCGCTTGACGGTTTCGGTAGCATTGAGTTGTTCTCTACCATCAAACAAGCCTGCTTGTCTTTGCCAGCATTTTTTGGTGTCTCCTTCACTCACCCAGTCTTGTTGGGGATGAACAACGGGACCAATACCGGATACGGTGGAACGAGGACCAAAGGCTGTTGGAAGTTGCCAGTTTCGGGCATTTTTGACTGATGTTAAAGTGTATCTGGTTTGATCGAAAATGCTAGCCCACCAAGAACCAACATTGATGCTAAATTTTCTGTGTTGAGTGTCAAAACGGAGTTTGGCAGCTTCTAGAAGAAATTCTCGTTCTTTTGGTTTAAAGAGTGTTTGTTCGTCTTGTAAGTTATAGGCTTGGTTTTGGGTATCTATCCATTGTTGGAATAAGGTTTCTTTTTCTTCTTCAAAACAAATGGTATTTTTTAGCTGTAAGCCTTTTTCGTCTTTACCAATAGGCATTGCAGCCCAGTAAAACTGCCATTGGGATTGCAGCCAGCCTTCCCATGTTTTGCTATCGGCTTGTAAGTTTGGCATCCAATGACGGTTGTCTTGTAATTCTTCAAAAACTAACTTGCTAATTTCTTGCCATGCTTGCTTGACTGTCTGTTCTGCCGTTTGCATGGCTGCTTTAACTTTGTCTTTTGGCAGAATGAGGACTATAACGTTGGGAAATCCTGCTGTTAGGAGCTTGCGATCGCATGGTTTATCGATCCAGTCTTTAAAATCTGGGTATTTTTGTAACAACCAGTGATCTATGAGTGGTTGTTGGAACAGACTGGGATATAACAAGGTATCGGGACCGTATTGTAAAGCCAGTTGCCAGGAGACTTTGGCACAAAGGTAGTGCAGTATCCAAGAACCCGCCCAGAAATCGCGCATTTTGCGACTGGCTTTTATCAGTTCTTGGACTGGCGTGAAGGTAAAGCTTGCTAAGTAGGGATGGGATAGGGTATTTTGTGAAGACCAACGTTTGAGTTGTTCTGTTGTCAGATCGTATCCGGCTAATGCACCTGAAAGGGCGGCTGTTATACTGGCGTGACTCCAAATGGAACTGTCTGGAAAGCGGGTTTCCGCAGGCATTAGGATGAGAGATTTATCCTGAAATTCTTGGCAAACAGCTTCTGGCAAACAACGCCACAGCCACCAGTGGAGCTGTTTGTAATTTTCCTTTTTCTTTGCTTCGGTGGGAATTTTATCCAACAAGTTTTGTTCTTGTTTTTGGAGATATTCGCGTCGGTTTTTGAGGACTTCCGAGTGCTGTGGAATTTTGAAGTCTAGTTTGGCTCCCGAAAGTAGGTGGGCAATTTCCAAGCCCCTGTCATTGTAGCTGACACTTTGAATGATACTGCCGATGGCACCGCGATCGCTAGCTGAAGAAATCCAGTCTGCTTGGTGAATGTGTTTCATGACTGTACCTCCTGAAGATTCAGGGTTCCAGCCGTTGTCAACCCAATTTTGCATCACTGGCAATTGTTGCCAGAAGCTATTTTCACCTCGTCCCGATCCATTGTTATGTAGTGCTTTTAGCACGGGGTCATGGAGTAATCCCCAGATTTTAGCTTGCCAGTATGCTTCTGACACAGGCGAATTCCTTATTGTGGTATCCAGTATGGATTGTATGAATTGATATCCCTGAATGTCCAATAACAGCCAATATTTCTGAAGAAAGATTTTGATTATCCAAACTGGCTTCCCGTAAGGTTTTCAGCTACAAACGACACCTCAAATGGATATTTTCTTTTTGTTGACTTTTTTAAAGTTTTGTGTTTTTCATCTTGAATTTAATGCGACGGACTGCGACAAGAAGAATTTGGAGATTGTTTAATTTGGAAATCCCTTAGCAGCAAAGATATCTTCTGCTGTCAAGTTTAACTCTGGAAATGTGGGTGATACGATGCGTTCGCGTCCCCGAAACTGCATCATTTGATATTCCTCTTCAACCAAAGAATAAATAAAGATAGTGGGTTGTTTGGGATTGCCAGTAAATTTTTTACTACCTAAAGCCAAATAATCAACAATCCAATATTCAGGAATTTTCATACCTTCGTAGACTCCATACTTTGTATAGTAGTCATCCCGCCAATTTGTACTAACGACTTCAATAACTAATGGAATGGAATCACCTTGAGTTACAGTAGACTCTTTTTCCCATAGCGGTTCATTCACTAAATTATTACGGTTTAGTACGAGCACATCCGGTGAATAACCAGATTCATTTTCTAAAGGTTTCACTAATGCTACTTTAGGTATAAAGAAAGGGAGTTTTAATCTTATATACTCAAAGGTAAGTAAAGAGCTATAAATCCTATAATTTCTTCATATTTTCCTAGTGGTTGTGGCATTTCAATAATGACTCCATCATGTAGTTCGTAACGATTTCCACCTGCGGGTTTCCATTTCACGAATTCTTCAAATGTCATGTGATTATTTCCAATCAATTAGTTTCCCTAGCAAGTAGGGACAGTTTTAAGTGCTAAGGAACGGAATAACCCACATTCCGCACTTCAAAATGTAGTATAAAGAGTCACATAATTCTTTTCCAATATATGTAAATAAAAGTACACAAATTTTTTCAGTAATTGGGCATTGAGTTGGCATGAACAAATAAACCAAAAGCAAAGTAGAAAGCGGCTAAAAAGCTGATGAATAATTGATTTCCAGCTTTTGATAAAACTAAATATACATTGCTTAAGTTCAAGTGGGACAATCAGAAAAACTCAAAAATATTTGAGAGGTAAAAAATGTTCCCAATCTCAGATGCAAAAATTAAGAATATCGACCACTTAGGAATAGTAGCTGGGTTGATTGACGAAATAGGAATAGTTGAAACAATAAATTCTAAATTAGGAATAGATCCCCGAGAGAAGATTTCATCAGGAATATTGGTGAAAGCGATTTTAATCAATGGATTAGGATTTGTATCAAGACCTTTATATTTATTTAACCAGTTTTTTGAAGATAAAGGAATCGAAATATTATTGGGTTCAGATGTAAAAAAAGATTATATAAATGATGATAAACTGGGAAGAGTTATGGATAAATTATATAGATATGGATTGAATAATCTGTTTATAGAAATTGGATTATCAGTGATTAAAAAATTTCAGATAGATACAAAATATTCACATCTAGATGCGACATCATTTCATTTGCATGGAGAATATAAAAGTGGAGAAAAGCAGGAAAAAAAAGAAGAAGTAAGTAGAGAAAGACCAATAATTGTAACCAAAGGATATTCTCGTGACCATAGGCCAGATTTGAAACAATGTATTTTAGATTTAATTACAAGTAGTGATGGAGATATACCGTTATTAATGAGAGCGGGAGATGGGAATGAAGCTGATAAAGCTGTATTTGGAAAAATTTTAGTAGAGTTTAAAAAACAAATAGATTTTGAAAGTATTATGGTTTGCGATAGTGCATTATATAGTCAAGAAAATCTCCAATTAATCGAACATCTAAAATGGATAAGTAGAGTACCGATGACAATTAAAAAAGCACATGAATTAGTGAAGTCTGTAGAGATAGAAGAGATAAGTGCATTATATAGAGATAAAAGAGCAGCTCTAAATTTAGATGGATATAAGTGGAAAGAAGAAATAGTAAATTATGGTGGAATTAAACAAATATGGCTAATAGTAGAAAGTCAAAAAAGAAAAAAAAGTGATTTAGAAAAGCTAGAGAAAAAGCTAAAAAAAGAAAAAGAGAAAGTTGAAAAACTGCTGAAATCTTTAAAAAAAGAAGATTTTGAAACGCCGGAGCAAGCCAGATACAAACAAAAAAACATCAATAAAAACTTGAAACTATTTGAAATTAAAAATGTTCAAATTTTTGAAAGTCAATCAAAAGAGAATCAGACTATTTATAAAATATCAGGAGTCATTCAGGAAAAAATAGAAGAGATAGAAATCCAAAGAAAAGAAGCAGGAAGATTTATTTTAGCGACTAATTTAGTAGACGAGACTAAGTTAGAGCCAGAAGAAATTCTCAGAAATTATAAAAATCAACAATCATGTGAACGAGGATTTAGATTTCTGAAAGATCCATTATTTTTTGCTGATAGTTTTTTTGTAGAAAATCCTGAAAGAATAGAGACGATGTTATTTTTAATGTCTCTGTGTTTATTAGTTTATAATCTTGGTCAAGGAACTAGAAACAGCTTAAAAAAGTCAAAATAGGAATCAAAAATCAATTAGGTAAATTAACTTTCAGTCCTACATTAAGGTGGGTATTTCAATGCTTTCAAGGTATTCATATTTTAATTTTAAACGGTGTTAGTCAAATAGTTAATTTAACAGAAGAGCGTCATTTTATTTTGAATAATCTGCCATCATCTTGTCAAAATATTATTTACTTTCTTAATTTAAACAGTATATGGAGAGTGAATAAAAATTTATCAATCCCGAGGAAATCATAATTATTTCTCCAATTTCTAGTGCTTAAATAACCTGTTCTATTAGTTAAATATTTAATGTTAGATAAGTTTTATTTATGCCATCATTTGGTTCAATATTCTTTTCTTAATTATCCTAATTTTTTGACTTTTACGTTGATTGTAACCTCTTGGTACTTCAAATTGAAATGCGGAATGTGGGGAATAAGGCTTGTAAGTTTCCAATCAATTAGTTTCCCTAGCAAGTAGGGACAGCGTGATACAGCAACAGCAAAGCTCGAAGCAACAGTGGTCAGTTTCCAATCAATTAGTTTCCCTAGCGAGTAGGGACCCCTCTAGTTTAGACCCTTACCCCGTAAGGAGTCCAGAGGCAGTTTGCGAGGGGGTCAGAAATTGAGACGGGAAAAGGGAAAAAACTCATCATAAAAATCGCTGAAACGCTTATAGGACAGGGCGGCGAGGGGGTCAACGGAAGAATCGGTGTTTCAGACTTTTACCGACCCCCTCGCCGCTAATTAGACAATTATCGAACCAGGTAGCTCTGTTACGGGAGGACCAACGCCCCAAGTCTCGACTTGTCCCCAAGTGTGCTGGGACAAAGGATAAAATCGCACGCTGTCTTCTGCAAGTTTTACCTTCTTCTTCAGCCTTTGACAAAGTTCTTTGTACTTACTTGGGGGTAATTGGCACTCAAAAACTGAGTACTGTACGCGCTTGCCATATCCTTCTAACAAATCTGATACCTTTTTGCGCCGTTTGTCGCAAGGAATATCATAAGCTACCACGTATAACATGAACTAACGAATTAAATAAGGCTGGTACGCATGACTGGGATTGTAAACAAACTGCTTGTAAGCTTTGATTTGTTGAGTTAGCAAATCCCATTTGGGTTGTTTTTCCTCAAAGTCTGTTTGCACTTCCTCCTCCATACGCTGTAAAAATGCCTTGAGATACTTTCGCCGTCCAGAATCGTTTAAGTAACAACCCCCATCGCGGTATTCAAAATCTTGTGTATTTACAGTTTTAGTATTAACTAACCACAAAACTAAGGAATCCACAATAGGAGCGCGAAATTCCTCAATGAGATCCGAAGAAAGAGCAGCATGGCGTTCCGATCCTTGGTGCAGGCAAGCATAATAAGGATCGAGTCCCTGTACTTCTATCATTGCTAGTATGTGATTCCACAGCACTTGATAACCAAAACTCAACATGGCATTGACGGGGTTTCCTGGTGGACGGCGGCTGCGTCCGGTAAAGACGAATTCTGAATTGGTCAAACATTCTCCAAAAGCAGAAAAATATTGTGCCGCACCCGAACCTTCAAACCCCATTAATCGTTCCCAACTATCAGCTTCTGCAGCTTGCGAAACTAAATAATCCAGGCTTTGCAATGCTTGTTCCAACACTTGCGACTCAAGCCTCTTTCTCTGTCGTCGTAACAGCACGCGACTGTTTTTTAATTTTGCTTGTACGATCGCCCTAGCGGTAACGAGCTTTTCCACAGGTGACAGCTGCTGTTGATAGCGACACAATTGCCGATACCCCCGCTCAATAGGTAAGATTCGTCCGTAACAAAATCCCATGCGAGAAAGATAAACAATAGGAATATCTCGCCAAAGACAAGCACGAATTGCTTGCGTACTGACTTGTGACTTACCAAAAATCAGAACTTGTTCCAAGAGTGGTAACTGCACTTCAGCACAAATAGTCTCTCCCTGTTTGACGATCAACATTTCTTGCTGTAAAGAAACATAGCAATTCTGCTGGGAAACATATAGTGTTCTCATGGGTTGAGTTAAGGGTTAGTGGACAGTAGTTGGTAGTTATACTAAATCCGCGTCTTGTACCCCCCTTTATAATTCAGTCCGCGCAGGCGGACTTTGTTTGTATAGCCGTGATTTCAATCACTTTGTTTGTATAGCCATGATTTCAATCACAAACATATTTTTTCTTTGCGCCCGTACTCTTGAAATTTCCTACTCCACACCCTATTCCTCTTAACCTCTCCACCACCTACTTAAAGATGATTGACGCCGACGACTGGTATTTTCTCGTCTTGAATCGGAAGAAAGCACTTCAACACGCCGTTGTGGTTCCAACCAAGCAATAACTCTGTCAGCGACGCTAGATACTGCGAAAGTCGTTAAAGTAAGCAATAGTGTATTAATAATTACCGCAGCTAATCCCAAGGGGGCAATCAGCAAGATAATAAGAGTAATACCGCCCGTAAAAACAGACACTAAAGTGTTGCGTATGGTAGAAACACGCGGAGAAACGTACATAAAGATTGGCGATCGCTTGTCGTCTTTTGAAATTCTAGGTGTATAATATGCAGCGCTGCATGACATTAAGATATTCGATAAATCTTAAAAAAGCTCGAAAAAGAGAATAATTCACGGTTTCTTCACAAAGCACAAAAACCTTGCCAATCCTGGAATAGATTGATACAACATTGGGATAAGTCATATTTTCTATTTATCAACCTAGAGAAAAGTGGAACAAACCCCTAACAGGGGTCATTAGTTGCTGGTTACCAATCACCGTTAATATAAATGCGTAAAAAAGATACCTCTCACCCCTACAGCGATCGCTTAAGTTTTGAGCGACTGATGTTGCTGATTGCAACTTTACTGAAACATCCGGGAATTGGCTGTCCGGATGTCATGGAATTACCCAAAGACAAACATCACAATGCTCTAACACAAGTGCAACTAGGGCTGCGAAAACTAGCAGATGTTTTTGGAATCCAATTACCAGCCAATTATCCTTCTACACCAACATTGCGAAAAGACTTAGAAACCCTTCGAGAATACGGCATTCTAGATCGAAGGATGTATCGGTGGGGATACTATTTAGGTACGGGCGTCATGTCCCAAGAGGAACTGAAAGTTGCAGTGAATGCCATAGCGTCCCAAGCCAAATATCAAGGAGATTCCCAAGTCAGACGCATTCACGAGACTTTAAGCAAAAGGTTGCGAGGGTTAGATTTGCAACTCAACGGAGAATTTTTTTATCCCATCAGACAATATCTCAATCGTGCCATAGTCCATACCGATCCTGAAGAAATGGCAGAGAAAGGAAACAATCAAGACACCCTGTTCCACAAATTACCCATTTTGGAACAAGCCATTATCCAAGGATTGAATATTGAAATATCCCGAAGTAGCGACCTTTACGGTACCGGTCGAGTCGGACCAATACAAGTTGTTCCATTACAATTAATTTACCACGATATTGCTTGGTATTTACTGTACGAATACTGCCATGACGGACATTTAGCAATTGGGAGAATGAACCGATTCAAGAACTACTGTAAAGTTTTCAATGGATCGAGTAGGGGTACAGAAGCACAAAGATGCAGCCTAGCAAAAGCATATGAACTGCTAGAAAATGGTTGGGGACTCAATTTAGGAGAACCAAACGACCAACAGTTAGAATTGCAAGGTAAGCTAGAGTTTGTCACTGTCAAAGTACGTTTTTTTCATCCACTAGCTGCTTTCATCTTAGAAGGAGAACTCCGCCATCCCAATCAAGAAATTATCTCCGGTCCCGTAGATGAAATGACAGGTAAAATTAATTTTGTAGATTATACTATAGCGCTACCACCACGCTCTTTAAATGAGTTTTTGTTTTGGGTTTATCGTTATATGGATAAAGCTCAAGTCATTTCTCCTTCTTCTCTTGTGAAGAAACACCAGGAAGCCGCCAGCAATCTAGTAGCAAGATTTTAAAAATCATCTCTGTTGTGGGTTAAGAAGATTGTCGCGTGGGACAAGGACCTTTTATTAGTATGGTATTGCAATGCATGGAAATTGCCCTCAGAATAGAATTCTGGGGCTATACAAACAAAGTCCGCCTGCGCGGACTTCTTATTAAGTCCACGTAGGTGGACTTAGCCTGTATAGCCGCGATTTTAATCGCTTTTATTAGTATAGTATTGCAATGCATGAAAATTGCCCTCAGAATAGAATTCTGGGGCTACACAAACAAAGTCCGCCTGCGCGGACTTCTTATTAAGTCCACGTAGGTGGACTTAGCTTGTATAGCCGCGATTTCAATCGCTTTTATTAGTATGGTATCGCAATGCATGGAAAGACAGCGGGAGTATCCCTGAGAGTTCCAATTGCCCTCAGAATAGAATTCTGGGGCTACACAAACAAAGTCCGCCTGCGCGGACTTCTTATTAAGTCCACGTAGGTGGACTTAGCCTGTGTAGCCGCGATTTCAATCGCAAATGTAGCCCGTACAGCCGCGATTTCAATCGCAAACGTGTTTTTCACTCATTGGAATGCTCCCACTACCAACCTCATTTAAAAAGCCAATCAAGTAACTCGCGATCGAAGAGTTCTGGTTCTTCAAGCTGAGGCGCATGACTGCTCTTTTCAAATATGCGGATAGTCAAATTG
The DNA here is from genome assembly GCF_000760695.4 of Tolypothrix bouteillei VB521301. Taxonomy (GTDB): domain Bacteria; phylum Cyanobacteriota; class Cyanobacteriia; order Cyanobacteriales; family Nostocaceae; genus Scytonema; species Scytonema bouteillei_A. The sequence goes on from NZ_JHEG04000001.1 coordinate 2,931,981, forward strand.
CGGAATTTATCTCTTATGGGTTCCCACAAATACGGTGGTGGAACAAGGTAATCATAACGCCCAAGTGCAAGAAGCACGGGTGCTTGCAACTTGTCTAAGTTCTGAGTAATATCTATGTCCCGAAAAACCTCGCCCCAAACATAATCAAACACAGCCATATTAACCTCTATACCTTCCCAAAGTTTCGTCGCGTCGTAGTTGTAATCAAACCAACTTTTAGGTCCCATGAGAAGGCAAAAGGTAATAAAGGCTTTCTCAGGTGCAGCTTCTATTTCTTGAGGTAATCTAGCCAGGTTTTTAGCAAGAACTGCTTTGCGTTCGGGACAAACCGAGTCATTCAGATATCGTTCTGAAGCCTTATGGGCTTCATGGGAGTAACTCGGTGCTCCACATATCAGGACAACACCAGACACATTAGCAGGATATTTCTTGGCATACTCAAGAGCCATAAATGCATGCCCTGAATGACCAATAATGATAATATTATCCAAGCCTAATTCTTGTCTGACAAGCTCAATGTCATCAACAAGTCTGTCCAGTTGAAACTGAGTGGTGTCTTTACAATCGTAGGGCGGTGCGAAACCTCGATGATCGACAAAGACTAACTTTAGACTGTTACGAAGATTGCTCGAAAAGGTTCGAGAGTAATACAGGGAACTGCCAATGACGATCGCAGGAGTCCCATTACCCTCAACAATATACTGGAGTTGAAAACCGCTTGAATTTATATACCCTTTCAAAGACATAATATTCATAAAAGCAAAATTCAAGACTGGCTTGAGTGTTTGACTCAAAGGAGCAACTGAATAGATCTGCATTTCTACTCAGAAGCTGGCAATGAGCCTGGTCATGTGAGCATCCTACCTGCTTTGAATAACGAGCAGGCAAGATGCCCGCACCACAGGACATCACCAATCACCGTTTCTCGATCGCCAATTCCCAATTAATCCCAAAGTAGACCACCCAAAACGTCCCAAGTTCTGGGACCAACGATACCATCTACGCGCAAACTATTATCTGCTTGAAAGTTTCTTACAGCGTCCTCTGTTTGCTGTAAGAAATTTCCAGTATTGAGATCTCTACCAAGATAGCCTAAAGAAATGAGGATATTCTGTAGCAATCTTACAGATGAACCGGTGTCGCCACGTTTTACAGAAGGTAGTTCTCTAACCGCAGATGCTTGTACTTCGGGTTCCATAATTTGTTGTCCTTGAATAATGTACTAATTAATTCATCACACCCATCATCGGAAATTACGGTTTTTTAATGGTACTCACCAGGGTAATATTTTGCCAAGTCTTTTGCTTTCTAACTTTAGAATGATTAAAGAATTTATAAAAGACGAAAAATGAGCCAAAAAGGTTTCCAACTAGACTATTCGTGTCAGCTCCTGAAATAGTATAATTAAGAGTAAGTCAAAAAGCAAAACCGATTTTGACAACTCACTTTTTTATCTCCTGAAAAAGCGACAAGGCTGTTTGGCTGTGTGATGTGAGTTTAAGCATCGGATTATACAGTGGTCTTCTGCTGCATACTCCGTAGGAGGAGAGGCAACTCTACCAATCCTCAATGTCTTGTCAGATGAGCGGTAACTAATCGATACTGGTTGGGAACGGTTGTTCGCAATCAACAGGCACTACCGCCGGGGAGGAAAACCTACCTCACCCATCCCTTCAAAATTTAGGTATTGAAATTTCAAACATTAATTACGATCCTTACTGCGTAACTCAATGAGCGTTGATAATTCTTCGTGGCTGACTGCACCGACAAACTTAACCCTACTACAGGATGAAGTTCATGTCTGGCGAATTAACCTTGACCAATCAGATGCACAACTGCAACAATTGGCAGCGACTCTCTCTAGTGATGAAGTTTGTCGGGCTAAGCGGTTTTATAAAGAACAGCATCGGCAGCGTTTTATTGCCGGTCGGGGAATTTTACGTACTATTTTAAGTCGTTATTTGGAAATAGAACCGCAACTTTTACAGTTCGCTTACGAACCCTCTGGCAAACCTGTTTTAGATGATTCCTTTGCCGATCGCAAGCTGTGGTTTAATCTCACCCACTCTCAAGGGTTAGCTCTGTGTGCAGTGAGTTGCGATCGCAAAGTCGGTATAGATTTAGAATACGTTCGCCCAATTTCCGATGTTCTCAGTCTTGCCAATCGATTCTTTGCTCCTGGGGAGTATGCAGTGTTAAGTTCGCTGTCACCCCACCAAATGCAAGAAGTATTTTTCCGTTACTGGACTTGTAAAGAAGCATATTTAAAAGCAACTGGCGTGGGAATAGCACAATTAGAGCAAATCGAGGTTTTGCTGACACCGGGACAACCTGCTAAGCTCAAGACAGAGCAACAGTGGAGTCTACTAGAGATTGTACCTGATAGTAATTCTGTGGCGGCGATCGCTGTGGAAGGTTCTGGGATTCGTCTCACCCGTTGGCAGTATTGATTTGAAACCAGAGGGCTTCCCCATCTCGTTCCCAGCTAGAGGCTGGGAACGAGATGGGGGGTCAGACTGAATCCGTTTCTTGTACCCCCTTGATAATAATTAAATAATTAAGTCCGCGCAGGCGGACTTTGTTTGTATAGCCTCGATTTTCAATCGTTAGGGTAAAAGGGGTTGAAGACGTTGCTACATTTTACGAAAAACGACAGTCATCTCCAGTTGAAAACTCAGCCAATAGCCGAAAATAGCATAGAAAAGAAATTTATGAGAACTGAGTGCTTTGTGCAAGTCTAGAGATTCATAAAGAACATTTAAAGTACTGTCAAAGAGTCGCTGGTATTGATTCCAGGCACGAGTATTTAAACCGAAAATAAGTGTATCGTGAAAAGCGCGATCGATAAATTTTACGGGTTTCCAACCTCGATCGCGACCCAGGGATTCTAAAGTTTTGCGAGTATAAATGTGGAGGTGATAAGGAACATGCACTGAGTTATAGAAATCGGATAAATAAGGTTGATTTAAATCAATTTTATCTGCATTTGGTGTACCGATGAAAATATAACCACCAGGAGCAAGCATACGATCTAAATCGGCTATAAGTGCATGTGGATCTTCAACATGTTCGATAACATCCTGAAGCAAAATGTAATCAAAAGGACCTTTCTCCAGCGTTGCAGGATTGCCATATCCATTTTTGGGTGCGTAAGGATCGTAACCGTAACAATTTGTAAAACCGCGTTCTTGAAGATACTGTATAAACAAACCGTTAGCACAACCGTAATCAAGGATAGAGTGAGTTTTAGAAAATCCTTGTTTTGTCAGTTGTTTGTACAGATTATTGTATAATATCCGCAAAACCCAAGTTAACTTTGCATTAGCAAATGGGTATTTTGCATAGTAATGAGCCAAGTCTACAACGTCCAAGCAGTGAATGTTTTTGCACTTAGGGCATCGCCACACGGAAAATTTTTCATTCCTAAAAGCTCTGACATTACAGGGAAAGTTGCGAAATGCAGAAACATCTTGAAGGGATATAGTATAATCGCAAATCACACATTGATTGCGTTTTTGACCAATTTTGGGAAACGTGCGTGGGGATAAAGTAGGATTTGAGAGATTCGCGATCGTTGTATTTGACATCTGCAACTTTAATAACAATTGTGGAAACTGAGTGTTTTCCTGGAAAAGACCTCACCCCCAACCTCTTTTATGAACAGAGAGCTTGAAGCGTCGATTTTCTAGTGTGGGTTGGAAGCGATCGGGTGAGGTTTTTGGGATATACTCGTTTCCCAGCCAGAGTCTGGGAACGAGAGGTAACGACTAAGCGACGTTCAAGAAACCGCTTTCAATCAGGTACGCAGAGTAGGTCATAAATAACCTCGAATCAATGGGAGGGCAAATAATAGAGCTTCCTGCTAGAGCGTCAAGGGTTTCTTTACAGCTGATAATAGGTCTTTTTGCTTGTAGGTACAAATCTGGGATGGTTAGCCCTTCTTGGGACCACTTTTCAAGCAAGAAAGGACGCAGGGTGTACAAAGAATTATCCCCAGAAGATAGGCTCTTCATTAATTCTGATTGCCATGCATCATAAGGCATCAATTGGATGGGATAACCAAAAGAGCGCATCCAATCTACTAACATCTTTAAAGGTACTGGTTGGGGATGTTGTAAGTGGAACGCCTTGCCAATCGATTCTTTTTGCTGTGATAAATAAACAATTGCTTTGCTTACATAATCTACAGGAGACATATCCATCATGTAATCGACATCTGGAAAATACCCCATCTCCAGACAGCCTTTTATCATCAAGCAGATAAAGTCATTTGTATTGGATACGCCTGTTTCACTGTGTCCGCCAATTAATGGGGGTCTGTGGATTGTGATAGGTAGCCCGCGTGAGCCTGCTAGTTTGACTAATTTTTCAGCAACCCATTTTGTCTGAGAGTATCCTAGATATATACCTTCCCACTGGTCAAAACTATCTTGCTCTCTGACAACTTGACCGGCATAAACTGGAGATTCAAAGATTGCGACACTAGAAACGTAATGCAAGGGCTTAGTTTTGAGATTACTTGCCAAACGAATCACTTCTTGCGTGCCTAAAACATTAGCAGTTTTAAGTGCAGAGTAAGGATACACGTAATTCAACATAGCAGCGCTATGATATACAGCATCAAGATTAGCTGCTAGCATATCAAAGCCTTCCTGGCTCAAACCAAGAAGAGGCTGAGACAAATCTCCAGGAACAGCAATGATTCTGGAATTAAATTTTTCTTCCCAAATAGCATACTGTTGTAAATTTTGCTTCAGCTTGCGCTTCCCGTCTTCAGAATTAGATGCGCGTACCAAGCAGTAAATATCTGCATGAGTTGATTGCAGCAGTTCGTAAATAATAAAAGCCCCTAAATAGCCCGTTCCTCCTGTCAAAAAGACATTATTGAGTTCAGAAGGAAATTCAAAAGAAGATGCAGGACGGATACTTGGATCTAAAACAACTTCAGCACTCAAATCTAAAGTTTTAGCTTTTGCTGTAGGAGAATTTCCTCCAGATGCGTTCTTAGTATCTGAAACACCTGAATTTTTCTCTTGCGATTCTTCAGCCAAGCGTTCTGAAAGAGCCTCAATATTGGGATAATGCCACAACAGCATTGGCGACACTTCAAATCCAAGCATCTTCTCTGTATTGGTAATCAACACCATAGCTTGGGCAGAATTCAAACCATAACTATCTAAAGGCTCTCGAACATTAATTTCACGTGGTGAAATCTTTAATGCTTGTGCAAGATTGGATACTAACCATGCTTGAATTTCTTCTGCAGTGCGAGATTGATTTGAAACCATATTGACCTCTTGCGATTTTAGATTTTAAATTTTGGATTTTGGATTTGAGAATTTGGTATGACTCGTTTCCAGGCTCAGCCTGGGAATGATGAGTAGGAAGGAGGCTCCACCTCCATTGATTTACTCCCTTCTCGCTACACGACTGATATTCTTCTTTTCTTTCTTCGTGTCCTTTGCGTCTTTGCGGTTCATTTAAATCGGTAATCTTTTGCTAGAATAGGATTAGTTTTGAGGCAAAACCTCAATTTATGCATTCCCAGGCTGAACCTGGGAACGAGTTAGAGGAAATCGAACGAGGTAGAATGAGATAGAGACGGATAAATTATCTTTCCTCGCTCTCTAATTCCTCATTTTTAACTAGGGAGATATTGACCGTAGAAATCAGCCATTTGCAAACCTTGAATTTTCAAACTTTGAATGCGGTGTAAATATGCTGCTCCAGTCATAATGTGATGGGCGACATCAACAACTTTGCGATTAGTTGGTTCAGCAAGATAAGAACCACCGACCCAGTTATTAAAGCTTCCTATTGCAGGACCGCACCAAACTTGATAATCAACTTCTCTTCCCTTTTCTCCGCCAGTAGACCAACGAGAAGATAATCCTAAATACCATTTAAAAATTGCAGCCATTTTGATTTTGGGATTGCTGACTGCTTTGTTGAGTTTTTCCGGATTACTTTGGGATAAATAAGTTACGGTTTCTTCCCAGACTTGGTCTAAAGTCTTGCGGAAAATCTGTTTTTCTAACTTCTCTCGTTCTTGACTAGGAATATCATCAATTGAATTATAGTTTCTGTATAACTCATATAATTTTTGCGCTCTTAAAGCAAACATAGTTCCTTTCTTAAGAACTTGAAGTTTGACTCCCATTTCAAACATATCTGCAGCAGGAGCCATCATGACATCAGCCATATCAGCTTGCGCCAGTAATTTCTTGGTATATTCGCTTGTTCCAGCTTCAACACAGGATTGATTGATCGATCCTGTCACTACATAAGCAGCACCCATCATAAATCCTGCTAAAGCTGATTCTGGCGTACCAATTCCTCCTGCAACTCCCACTCGAATCGGTGTTGAGTAATGATATTGGTCTTGAATTTCATTCTTTAAAGCTAGAATCGAAGGTAACAGACACACGAGAGGGCGATTGTCTGTGTGACCGCCAGAATCTGCTTCCACAGTAATATCATCAGCTATGGGTAATTGCGCTGCTAAATTTGCCTGTAATTCAGTAATCAGCCCTTGTTGCACGAGTTCTTTTAAGATCTTGAGCGGTGCTGGTTGGAGAAATTTGCTAGCAACTTCTCGCCGAGAAATTTTAGCAAGGACTTTGTTTTTAATTTCAATTTGATTTGCTGCATTCACACCTAACCCCGCAGCACGATAATAGACAATATTTGGAGTTAAATCTAAAAATGCCGATGCTTCTATGGTTGTGACCCCATATTTGAGGTACAAATCCACAGCACGACGTTCAATAGTGGGTTCATTGGGGCTGTGAATCAAATTAAAAGCATAGGGACCTTGGGGTAAAGCTTCTTGGATGCGGTGAATCGCACCTTTGAGCCGATCCGGGCTCAATCCACCCGCACCAAAAGAACCTAATAGTTTTTCTTTCCCCAGTGCAATGACCATTTCTTCAGAAGCAATACCACCAGCCATCGCACCAGTCGAATAAGCACATTTCACGTCGTGAAACGACAAAAAACTAGAGTCGCCTAAATTTGCTGTTGATACGGGTGGAACTGTAAGTAACAGTTCTCCTTGTCCTGTTTTCCCATTATCTGTAAAAGAGAGATAACCATCGTTAGTAACACCTATTTTTCCAGCGACTCTAACGACATAGCATGGTCGATCTAATTTCAGCAATTTCTCTTTGATTGCTGAGTGTTCAAAAGCAACGCAATCTAAAGAGCCTTTCCAAACTTGATTTTGATAAAATGCGTTGCTGTGAAATTTCAGTCCGTTATCGTGGTTGCTTAAAACTGTATTTTCGGTTTTCACGATGATAATCCTTAGGTTTTAATTGCTAATGGCTAATGGCTAATGGCTAATGGCTAATGGCTAATGGCTAATGGCTAATGGCTAATGGCTAATGGCTAATGGCTAATGGCTAATGGCTAATGGTTGATGGCTAATGGTTGATGGTTGATAGCTAATGGATAATGGCTGATGGTTGATGGTTGATAGCTAATGGCTGATGGTTGATAGTTGATGGCTAATTGCACAATTAGCAATTAGCTATTAGCAATTAGCTATTAGCAATTAGCCATTCAATAAATTTTCTACACAAGCTAATTGCAGTTGAATGATTTCACTCATTTGTTTGCTAAATTGATGTCTGGCTTCTAAGAAGGTGGAATGAGTTTGATGAGCAATCAAATTGTTAGCACTTAACTTTTCATATTGGCTCTTATTTGGGTATAGGTGAGTAGTGATATAACTAAATGGTTGGTTGTTAGTTGAAGTTGACAAAGTTCTGGGGGAAACAATTTCTTGAGTTATTTTTTGCTCACCAGATTGTACTTGTTCTTTAAGTTCAAAACTGTTATTAGGGGCATTTTTCATGTTTGATTTCTCTGCTTGGGGTATTGATGGTGTAACAATGTTGTGAATGTTGCTTGTGGGAGTTTGGTTGGGAATGGTGGCTTTGGCTGAATTTCTGCTTTCTGATTCTGTAGATTGCGGTTTGTTCTGATGTTGCTTGGTATCAATGCGAGGGGGTACTTTGCGGGCTGCGTTTTGGAAAAGTTTTCGGTTTTCGTCTGTTAAAATGCTGGCAGTAATTTGGTTTCCTTGCGGAACTTTTTCCTGTGAAACTTCTTCAATTGAGGTAGCTCGTCCTAAAGCGAGTGTTTTGACTGTTGGTTTGCGTTTGCTGGATGTTTCTGATATTTCACCATACAAAGGTGATAAGTCTACGGAAACTTGATGGCTGAGCAGTTTTCCTAGTGCTCTTATAATGGAAGCATGGTCGTCAATGCCTCTTCTATTGAGGGGTATGGTAATGTGTTCTTTGTTTTCTAAGGTTTTATCGATCCATCGCGAACAAACGTTACCAGACCCTGCTTCAATAAATATTCTGGCTCCATCTTCGTAGACTCGGTTAACGAGTCGGGGAAAATCTAGCGGTTGACACAAACCTTTTGCTAAACTGCGTGCGATCGCATGACTCTCAAGTTGTACCGGTTCGTATTCTGCTGAGGAGTAAAAGGCGATTCCCGGTATATTGCGTGAGGGTAAGGTGTTGACTCTAACAACTTCTTGGTATTCAGAGCGCATCGGTTCGCAATGAATTGCGTGGTTAAAGGGGGCGCGAAAAGCGTTGCAACCCAAAGCTTTAATGACTCTCTGACACCCTTCGGAATCACCTGCAATCAGAACTTCTTCCGGCGTGTTAATTTGAGTTAAGTAAACGCGATTTTCAGACTTGAGGCATTCTTGAACTTGAGATGGACTTGCCATCAAAAGGTAAGTACTCCAAAAATCATCGTCGGACAATGGTGTTTTTGGCAAGCCCCAATGTTCGCGCACGGCATTTTTCGATCCGGCGATTCTGTCTGCAAATAAGGGAGAGGAGTGGAAGGCATTAATTCCTTCACTAAAGTTACTCCACACTCCCATCGCACTCATCATGCTTGTCTCGCCCAAGCTGTAGCCAAAAACGTATTTTGGTTTGACTTGAAAATCATCTCGTACAATCGTTGTAATCAATCTGGCAAATGCCATATCTGTTTCAAAGATTGCCAAAGCGTTACTCAGTAACTGCTTTTCGAGACTTTCCAATTGCTTGGTTGATAATTTATTTAAACTTCTAGGAAAGACGAGTTGAGAAACTTCTGCAAACAAGCTAAAAAGACTTTTGATAACTTCATCATCGTACACTCTTGGGAACAAGCGGAAGAGCGTGCGACCAATGCCAACATAAGAATTGACAGCAGCCGGATAGACGTAAGCAATTCCTCCTTTTTTACCCAGTGGTTTTGCTGTGAAGTAACTACCCGCTGGTGTTTGCCAATCTTCCCCGCTCTCAAATGCTTTATTCACTCCTTTGAAAGCAGATTCTATTTCTCTGGCTAACTCATTTTTATTCCTTCCCAGAATGGCGAGGGTATAGTTAGCTTCAGAACGTTTTTGAAATTCTACATAACTTTGGCGTGCTACAGCTGCTAAAGAACTAGAATTATCTATGGTTGTCTGGAGAACCTTCACCTGCTCGAGTAAGTCAGCGCGATCGCGAGCCCCTATTGGGAACAGATAATAAGGCATTTGCTGCAAATACCTGCTGGTATGCTGTTGCTGTTCCGGTTCGTCTGATAGGATGACATGAGCACAAGTACCATCCATTCCCAAGTTGTTAATTGCAGCGACTCTCTTTTTCGCTTCCTTGCCCAGAAACCAAGGTCTTGATTCAACACTCACGTAAAAAGGGCTACCTTGCCAAACTTCTTGGTTTTTGACACCAGACCATTTAGGAGTTGCAGGAATGTACTTATGATAAAGACAAAGCGCAGTTTTAATCAAGCTAGCCATTCCCGAAGCAACATAAGTATGACCGATGTTGGCTTTGACGCTACCAATCGCACAGCTTAAATTATTTTCACCCGCAGGATACGCTTGGATTAACCCTTTAATTTCTGCTTCATCTTCTTGGGAAATTCCACTCCCATTAACTTCCAAATATTCAACCTCTGTAGGTTTAACACCAGCCATTTGGAAAGCGTCTTGGCAAGCTTGACTAACTGTCCCTGCATCGGGTGTAATAGCATCAACAACTGCATATATGCGGTTGTTGTCTTTTTTAGCTGTATCGTGACGCTTCAGTACAACAGCCCCCGCACCTTCGCCAACTATCCAGCCATTTGCTTTTTGGTCGTAACTTAAAGTATTTGTACCTGTATTCACTGGTGCGAGTTGACTTCGCAACAGGACATTTTCCAACCCTCCAGCCAGATCGACAGCCCCGACTAACACAGCATCAACTTCTCCGGCTGAGAGCAGCATTTGCGCTATCTCTAAAACTTTAAAAGTAGAGTTTTCTCCTGCAGTAATCGTGAAAGTAGGACCTGTAAAATCCCAGAGGGAGGAAATACGACTTGCCATGATGTTCGAGATATAGCTGAGATATTCGCCAATCTCTACAGGATGGTGAACGGCATCTTTGGTAATATCTTCAAGTTGGGCAAGTTTGTCTTCAGGTAAAGAAATTCCACTCGCAGCCAAGCCCTCTTTGATTTGCCAAGACAAATTCCATCTTTGCTGTAACTGGTGTACAGAAAATTCTGTCTCCGCCGCAATCAAAACAGCGACATTTCCACCCTCTTTCAATCCTGCGTCTTTTAGAGCGCGATCGGCGACTTTTAGAAGTAACAGTTGCTGCGGGTTGAGCTTTGCTAGCTCGTTAGGTGGAATTTTATATGATAGGGTATCTATTTCTAAATCTTGGATGTAAGCCCCCACTGGTGCTTTACCTTCCGGTAAGCCGTACTGTTGGAGTAAGTCGGGTCGATCTTCTATACCATGCCATCTCTTTGAAGGAAGAGGAATGAAATTTTGAGTTCCATCATAAATGCTGCGGTCAAAAGCATCTAATCCATCGCAAGAACCGAAAAACGCATCCATACCCACGATCGCGACTTTGGCTGGTGGTGTTGGAGGAACTGGGGAGGAAGGTGACAAGATAGACAAGGGAGACGAGGAGGAATTACCGCCCTGTTCCAAAATCATATGTGCGTTAGTTCCACCAAAACCAAAGGCACTAATAGCTGACCGTTTCACTGATGTTTTGTTGGGCCAATCAGTTACCTTGGTAACAATGCGTTGGGGTGCAATAACGTTGTTTTCTGTTCCTATGGGGTCGCTGATATTGATAGTGGGCGGAATCACACCCTTAGACATACTTAAAAGAGCTTTAATCAAGCTGACCGAACCAGCCGCAACTAATAAATGTCCTACATTTCCTTTGACAGAACCGACTAGAGGAGTTGCTTGATATTTGCCAAAGAAAGTTTCTACTGAATTAAATTCGGTAGTATCTCCCAACAGCGTACCAGTAGCATGGCACTCCATGTAGTCAATATCTTTAGGGCTGATTTGTGCTTCTTGATAAGCCCGTTCAAAAGCGAGAATTTGTCCTTTGGAATTGGGGCTGAGCAAATGCTTGCCTCTACCATCATTAGAAAGCCCCGTACCACTGATGGTAGCGTAAATGCGATCGCCATCTCTCACTGCATCGCTGTATCGTTTCAGGACTACCATCCCAACGCCATCTGCAGTAATCAGACCTCGTGATGACTTATCTAGAGGACGGCTGAGGTCATTATCCTCAGGATATCCTTGGATACCGGAGAACAACATCCGAATAAACAGAGGGTCAGAACAACTAATACCTCCCGCTAACATCAAATCAGCTTTACGCGTCCATAAATAATGAGATGCTAGTTTAGCAGCATATAAAGGTGAAGAACAAGCAGCGTCAATACATAAATGAAGATTTGATAAAGCCAGAGCTTGAGAGACAATTGCAGCTGGCAAACCAGATATCATGGCATTATGAGCAGGAACTTTTGTAGAAGCAGAAGACGTAAAATCAAATCCCTCACACTGTAAAAGTTCTTTAATAGCTGGTGATAGTACCTGTTGATAAATGGGAGCGAAGACTTTATTAGAGAATTGGGTAGGCAATGAGAGTGAGCCCAATATCACTCCACATTTTGCCAAAACTGCTTCATTTCCCAGATAACCGCTATGCTGCAAAGCTTGTTTTGCAGTATCAAGAGACCACTTAAAGGTATTATCTAAACTTTGCAGAAATTCTGCGGGTAGCTTGTATCCAGTTGAGTCAAACTCAAAGTTACGAATGAATGCTCCTTGCAGAGAATAAAACTTATCGGTTTGACCTTTAGCTGGATCGTAAAAAACTTGCGGATCGACTCCAAGTTCTCCCTCGGTTACAAATGATGTTGAATCTTTTTGTTGAATAAGATTTTGCCAAAATTCTTCAGGATTTTTGGCTCCAGGAAAAAGACATGAAAATCCAACGATCGCTATTTTTTCCACGGTTTATTTCCTTGTAATAGTAAATTGGTATTGGAGATTGGAGATGAGTACTGTAGGGTGGGTATTCCTAGCCCTGTCAAGATGACTCACAAAATTTTGATTCAGGTGACAATTTCTCATCTTCTCTCTCTGTGTTCTCTGCGTACTCTGCGGTTCAAAAGTCATTTATTTAACCGCAGAGGCGCAGAGTACGCAGAGGTAAGAGGTGAGAAAGTGATTAATTTCCTAAAGTTTTCACCCACCTTGACAGGGCTAGGTGGGTATGCGCCACCCATGTGTATTTCACAAATCAAACCGAATTGCTTTGCTATAAAACCAACACCTTTGCAACTCTTTTCTACGCGTCTTCTGCGTCCCTGCGGTTCAGAGACATAAATAATCTTCACGCGGAAAAGATACCTAACTTCCAGCCCTTAAAGATTGAGTCGGAATGATAGTTCCTTTGCCACCTAAAAGACGCGAGCAGATATTACCTTGCTCGTCGTGTACGATAAAATTAGCAACTACACTAGTTGCTGTCTTAGATGTCACTTCACAAGATACATAAAAAGGTGTGTTGCATGGAATTCGAGTGTATTGCTCATACTTTTGCTGACTAGCAGGTAAGCAAATTTCTTGATGAAAATGTTGCATCCAAATCCATAACGGATGAGTGCTTAAATCAATAGAATAAGGATTTACCCAACCTACTGGAAATTGTCCTTGTTGTTGTAGTGGAATTTCGCGCCAAATACACTCAGTTGTAATTTTTTCAGGACTAATATTTAAAACTCTTCTCAGTTCTTGGAAAGATTCTCCGTGAAAAAGTGGGAAGAAGGAAGCTGTTTTTGCTTGATAGAAATCTTTACCCGTCATGGTAATGATGTTATCTTCTGTGAGATTTAAAGATTCATATGTAGGACGGATAGGCAATTCTCGCACAAGCTGAACGCGATCTATACTGAAATGAAAGATGGGCTTTCCGTTGGGAGATTGACTCCAAATTTTAGCTTGCAAGATGATTTCTTGAGATTCTGTTTTAGAAATTTCTTGCAAATCTAAAATGTACTCATTAGCTAAAGTTTCATGAAAGTTGATTCCTTTGTAAACTTTAAAATCAGTATTACTAAAGAATCTATAACCTGGATAAAGCTGTTCGCAAGAGTCTACCATCCAAGACACCGCACACGTAGCTGGTAAAACTGCTTTGCTAGCAATCACGTGATCCAGCAAAAATGCATTGTTTTCAAGAGAGAGTTTGCGGCGAATTCGATGGGTTTGCAGATCGGCTTTTAATGGAATGGGAGGTGGAATTAAGGGACTACCAATAACGACTTGTGCGGTATCGTGATTTGCAGGATGGAGTTCATTGACGAGCATTTGTGTTCCTTCTTCAACAGATAAGATATCAATACCTCGACGAGCAAACTCTTTTTTCAACTCTGGTGTTACCATACCGCTATCCCAACCACCCCAATTGATAGCAACTACATGGCATTCAGGATACCGCTGCTTGACAATATGGGCTGATTTATTAAGAATTTCATTGGCGATCGCGTAATCAGTTTGACCTACATTCCCGTAAAATCCGGTGACAGAAGAAAATAAAACCAAGTATTCAAGTTGATTGGCTTTGACACAGGATAAAAGATTTTCTAATCCTTTGACTTTGGCTGTATAAACCTTTTCAAAATCCTGTTCTGTTTTCTTTTCAATCAATTTATCTGCTAAATTTCCAGCACCATGAATAATCCCGTTAATTGAACCAATTTTTTCACTAACACTTATCAGTTGTTCTTTGAGTGCATGGTTGTCTGTAACATCAGCACTGATATATTCTGCATATCCTCCAGCTTGTTTAATGGTTTCCAAAGTTTGTTTGATTTCTCGGCTAGAGGCAATTTGATTGTAGAGTTTTTGGACGCTCATGGGTGTAGGTTTCTCTCCTCGTGAGAGAAGGTATTCCATGATCCGCTTTTTTAAAACGGGTTCTTCAAAACAATCGCGAGCATAATCGGGTTCAGTTTCTAATAGTTCCGAGCGACCTAAAAGAATAAATTTGCAGGAATAGTGTTGTGCTAATTTGATGACACATTTAGCTGTAATGCCTTTTGCACCTCCACTCACCAGAAAAACTGAGGATGGTTGAATTGTGCTTGTTGCTGTCATAAATTCTCCAGATTTTTTGTATTTTATACAAGTTGTAAAGAAGAATGCAGAAAGTAGAATTGGTCTAAGACGGTGATTGATGTTTTAAGCTCTGAGTTGTGATATATGCGCTCAAAAGCAACTACAAACCAATAATCATTATTTACGCTGACTGACTGACTAGAGACAAAAGGTTGGGGATGAAAGTAACTTCATGACTAAGCAAAGTAACTTTCAAAAACTGAATTTGTAGCAATATGTAAAGGTGCTTGAAGGTTAATAGTATTTTCTGGAACTTCTTGAGGCTGGTTTTCTTGAGAAGATGGTAATGTCATTGCTGCTACTAAAAGAGCAAAGACAACCATGATAGCTGCGACAAGTGGAAGTGCAATGTTGTTTTCCGGGCTAAGTGAGTTTTCTGAACTTGCTGGGGTTTGTGGTTTGACATCGCTTTCTTGATAGTGTGGATAAACAAGCCGAATATCGCCAAGGTCCGTGTTTTGAGGAGAGAGTCTGAGAAAGGCGCTGTAGTTTTTGTAATTTTTGGCTTCGACTTTGATTTCCCCTTCAAGTACGCTGTAATTGCCAAAATCAAGAGGAAATTTATAAATTCCTTCTAAATCAGTGTAAACAGTCAGTTCTTTACCAGGTAGACCAATGGAGATTTTTGCTCCACTGATAGGAGCGTGTTTCTCTCTATCCACTATGCGACCAATGTAATTAGCTTTTGCCATGGAGTTGAGTTAATAGGGAGAGGGGGAGATGAGGGAGAGGGGGGAGAGGGGGGAGACATTTCTTCCTTGTCTCCCGTGTCCCCCTTACTCGGGTGTACTAATCAAAGTGACTCGACCTTCGCAACCGTAACCCACTTCGGTAATGTAAAGATTTGGGTCGTGCAATTCAGCCATAATGAAATTGGCTGAGTTTTCGTCATCAATTTGAGGGCTCAGATCGATCGCCCGACAAAATACCTTTTGCCATTCCCAGTTAAGAGTTTTGGTTAATCCAAATAAGCCAGCACCGATCGGTCCAAAATTAACATTTTGTCCCAAACCAAAAGCTCCATTTAACCGAGCAACTGTTATAAAACTACTCCGTCCGCATTCTGCTGCTTCATTCAGGAACTTTTTGAGGTGTTTTGCCATCAAGAAAGTATACTTAACGATTGCTTTTTCTTCTTCGACGTAAGGCATCTTTCCGTTGTAAGCAACCTGAATCAGAGGATGGAGATGAATAAAAGTGCCAATCGGTCCGTGGTGAGTGGAGATATTTGCCAACTGTTGTTGCAGGTGTTCCTCGCTCAAATCTGCTAGTTGGATGCAGTGGGCTTCGGGTGGTAAAGGCATTGGTTGTGGGACAACTGAGGGAGGAAAACTCAGAACAACTACTTTCCAACCATGCTCTAAAAGAGAGTCAGCTAATTTGGAAGTGGTGAGGGTACCATCATGTGTTAGCAAACAAACATGCCCTTGTGGGATTGTAAAATCCAAAAAATCTGGTTGAGGTAGTGTTCTGAGTTTGACTTGACGCCGGAGGGGATTGCTGTTTAGGCTAGGGGGTTGATTGTAAGACGGATTCAGAGACTTTTTTTTTTCGTTACCCCCCAAGGTTTGCAAGTAACTCACAATTTGACCGATGGTGCGTAGTTCTCCAAGTTCTTCTACATTGGGTTTGGGCAAATTGGGATACATTTCTTGCATCGCCCCTAAAATTTCTACTCGTTTGATGGAGTCAATACCCAAGTCCGCCTCCATATCCATATCCAAATCGAGCATCTCAACTGGGTAACCTGTTTTCTCACTCGTAATGGATAGCAAGGTTTGACCCAATTCTGAACTCTCCGCAACAGATAAGTTTTCTTCTGTGGGGCTTGCGGTTATCTCATGTGTTGCAACATTCGTTACAATTTCCGTTGCAATTTCTGTTGGTACTAAAGCAGTCGATGTCTCTACGCTCAGTAAAGTTGTTTCGGAAGTTGATGGAGAAGCATTAGATCGCAAATACTCTACAATCTGACCAATGGTACGTTTTTCTGCGAGTTCTTCTAAGTTAGGCTTGGGTAAATCGGGGTAGAGTTCTTGCAGTCCTCCCAAGATTTCTACTCGTTTGATGGAGTCAATCCCCAAATCTGCTTCCATATCCATGTCTAAATCAAGCATTTCGACTGGATAGCCCGTTTTTTCACTTGTGATTGCTAACAACTGCTTATCCAAGTCAGCTAGATTGGTGTTCGCTACTTGAATAACATTAGAAACGGATGGAGTAATGGATACGGATGGTTGGGGTGTGGGAATAACAGATAACTTATCCTCTTCAGTACCTACTTCAGGATCTGCTACCACTGCGACTTTGTCTGCTTTCTCTACAGTCAAAGTTTCTACAACTGAATGCAATTTGGCATCCATTTTAACAGCAGGTTGTGATTCAACCTCAAATACTTGCGCGGTAGTTGTAGGTAAGCTGAGATTTTCTTGTTTGGGTGTTGCTGGCTCTACAAAAATCTGGCTGGGGGTTTCTTTATTAACAACAGATGTTGTTACTTCAGAAGGAACGACAGGTTGAGTAATCGCTAATTTACCACCAATCAACTGTGAATACTCTTGTTGCAGGAGTTGGAAGAAGTTTTGAGTCACTTCTACTTGTGCTTTAAGATATTGCTCGTGAATGCGTAGAGTATCGCCTTGTTGATCGTGAAATTGCATCATGCTGCGCTCTAAACCTTCTATTAAAGAGGGCTTGAGCTTTGCAGTTTCTGTTGATGAAGGGTTGCTAGCTAACAAAGTATTTTGTTGCTGCATGAGTTGGAAAAATGTTTTGACATATTCCGCTTGATGGTTGAGATATTGTCCGTGAACTTGCAAGTTCTCTTTCTGATTTTGCTGGAATTGTGTCAGGACGTACTCTAAGCTTGTTAAGACTTGTTGGTAGTTCACGAGTTGATTGGAGTTTGTTTGCATTTTCGCCTCTGGGACTGGTTGAGGTGAAGGAAGAGATGGGGAGATAGAGGGAGTGGGGGATGGGGTGAGGGGGGGAGTGGGAGATTTTTTCTCGGCTAATTTGGTCATAAAATCTGTGACCAATTGTTTTTGCGCCTCTTGGTGATTTGTATTGCCGTTACTTTCTTTGGGTGGTGTTGCAGGCGGTACGATCTGTTTGGGCTCAATTGAAATCACTTCTTTGCTTGTCGCTAATGTCACTTGATGTCCATCTTGCAAAGCTTCTTGAAATGCCATCTTTGTTTTTTCTGACACATAGTTAATGCCATTTAAACGTACCGTCAATCCTTTGGTTTTCTTGGTTGCAGGTACAGTGGGGGGTAATTGATGGGGGTCAAGATTTTGTAATGGCATACCAGCGACGCGCAATTGCACGACAGCTTCTCTCATGGAGCGATCGCTATTCTTTTGAGCGCTGGGATTTAAAGCTACAGTAATATGAGGGCGATCGCCTAGAATTTCTTGCACTAGCCCTGTCAGAACTTTTCTCGGACCAAATTCAACAAAGCAATAGCCTCCTGCAGCATAAATATGTTCTATTTCCTGCTTAAATAGGACGGGATTGCTGAGGTGATTTTCGAGGATTGTTTGAATAGCCTGTGCTTCCTGAGGGTATTGCTTTGCGGTGACGTTAGTGTAAACAGGTATTTTTGCGTTTTGGAACTTAACAGACTTGATTGCATTTGCAAAAGCTTTTTGAGCAAAAGCGATCGATGGTGTGTGGAAAGCTGCAGACACGGGTAGAGGTACAGCAGTTAATCCTTGCTCTTGTAACACCAGGCGGACTTTTGCGATTTCTGCAGCCGGACCTGCTAATACAACTTGACGGGGAGAATTGAGATTGGCAATAGATACCTTGGGATGCTGTTTTAAAATACCTTCTATTTTGCCGACTTCTTCTTTCACAGCCAGCATCGCCCCTGCATCGTAATCGGGGTCTTGAGGAGCAGCCATAGCTTGTCCTCTGGCTTTTACAAGGAAGCAATAATCTTCTTCGCTTAACACTCCTGCAGCCCATAAAGCTGTCAGTTCTCCAAAGCTATGCCCTGCAGCAAAATCTGCTTTAAAACCAGCTTGCTGTAATATTTTGAACAGACTTGCACTCAGCATTCCAATAGCGGGTTGAGCATATTCTGTCCTTTGTAAAGCTGCAACTTGAGCATTCTTTTCAGATTCTTCAAAGACAGGATGGGGAAAAACTATGCTCGACAGAGTTTGCAAGTTATCTTTGAGCAACAAGCTATCCATGTAGCCAAACAGACGCTGCCCTACAGGGAAATTCATTACCAATTCCCGACCCATGTTCAAGTACTGAGAACCTTGACCGGAGAACAAAGCAACAACTTTACCTCCAAGGTTCATACCTGTTTGACGGTAAAAAATACCTTGAGGATGTTCCCATGATGCAGCAGAGGCTTTACTCTTGAGTAAGTCAATGCTGATTTGCAATAATTTACACGCCTCAGCAGAAGATTCTGCAACAAACCCAATTCTAGCTGCACTGAGAGGAATTTCTTGGGATTTAGATACCTCGACAAGTTCTGCATAATTTTTTGCTCCCGCCTCCGATTGGAGTTGAGCAAGCATTTCTTCACAGTTCGCTAATAACTGTGTGGGAGTTTGTGCAAACAACAAAATTTCGTTGGGAGTGCTGTGAACTCGGTATGTCTGTTCTTGTGGCGCTTCGTATTCTTCCAAGACAACATGATAGTTAGTACCGCCAAAACCAAAAGAACTGATACCTGCACGTCTCGGTGCTTCTCCTTCTACACGAATCCAAGGTCTAGTTTCTGTATTTAAATAGAAAGGTGAGTTTGTAATATTGAGTTTGGGGTTGGGTTGAGTGATATTGATCGTAGGAGGTAAGATTTTATGGTGCAGTGCCAAAGCTGTCTTAATGAGACTTGCAGCACCAGCAGCAGCTTTAGTATGTCCGATCTGAGACTTAACGGTACCGAGGGCGATGTACTGCTTCTTGGAGTTATTTTCTCCGAAGAACTCGTTGATAGATGCAAATTCCGTAGGATCTCCAGCTAATGTTCCCGTGCCATGTGCTTCAATCAAGGAAACAGTCTCAGGTGGAAAACCAGCATCATCATAAGCACGCTGCAATGCTTTGACTTGTCCTTCTTGGCGAGGTGCGTAAATACTCTTAAAGCGCCCATCACTAGAAGTACCAATTCCTTTGATGACTGCATAAATTTTGTCATTGTCTCGTATCGCATCATTCAGACGCTTGAGAAGAACCATCCCAATCCCTTCACCCAGCATCATCCCATCTGATTTAGCATCAAAGGGTTTGACGTTATCGCTAGGAGAAACAGCAGGTGTTTTGCTAAAACACATATATGCCATGATGGTGTTGTCAGTGTCCACTCCACCAGTCAGCATCATGTCACAACGGTGTTCTATCAGTTCGCTAATTGCCATCTTTAAAGCAGCAAAGGAACTCGCACAAGCTGCATCGACTACGCAATTGATACCACCCAAGTTCAAACGGTTGGCAATTCTACCTGCAACTACGTTACCTAACATTCCTGGGAAAGCATTTTCATCCCAGTTTACGTAAGCGCTTTTGATTTTCTTGATAATTTTTTGGGTATCCTCATCGGATAAACCGCTACTTTTTAGAACCTTTTCCCAAACCGGATACTCTAACCGTGCAGCAAGTGGTAATCCCAATTGGCTTCCTGCGACACCCAAGATGACTCCAATCGTTTCACGATTAAATTCGCGAGACGCATTGTAGCCAGCATCTTCCATTGCTTCTTTTGCAACAACCAAACTTAAAAGCTGTGCAACATCTGTGACTTCTAAAATGCTCGGGGGAATTCCAAACTCCATTGGGTCAAAATCAACGTAAGGAATAAACCCGCCTCGCTTGCAGTAGGTTTTTTCTTCTGGTGTTCTGGGATTCGGATCGTAGTACTCGTCTATGTTCCAGTGGGTTGATGGAACATCAGTAATACAGTCTTTTTTGTTAAGAATGTTTTGCCAGTACTCTTGTAGATTTCTGGATTTAGCAAACAGAGAAGCCATACCCACGATGGCTATAGGGCTATTTTGTAATTTTCTGTTAATTTTATCGATTGACATAGATTCTTCTGGCATCATTTTTTTTTCCTCAATACACTTGTTGACAACCTTTTCAAAATGACTGATTTCGGCTGCTAACTCCGCCAAGGCACTATCAATTGAATGAGCAGACATAGGAGAAATTGTAATGATTGGTAGTGTGGGTCATTTAGTTACGTGCTCTTTATCGGGAGGAATAGTTAACAGTTAACAGTTAATAGCGATCGCAATTCAGTAATACCCATAACGGAAGTTAGGGAATCCATAGGAGAATTTTTTCTTTTTGCCTGAAAAGATAACTATAAACTGTTCGCTGATAACTGGGAATTATGAATTATAAATTATGAATTATGAATTGAAGGTTTCAGCCTCCAATATTCATCATTCATCATTCATAATTTGATAGTAGGTCAATAACATTGTTAAAGCTCGTAAAATAGTCTTGTAGTGCGATCGCAGCTCGTCCGGTGAATTCAATCCATTCGTCTTGATAGGAATCCTGAGAATCTTGAGAAACTGTTTCCGGGCTCAAGAGCGAAAAATTTGGAGTACTTATTAGAACAGAAATGCTGTTTTCTCCAATGCTAGTTTGATTATTTAACTTAACTGCGACCACATAGTTAGTGTTAATGATTACGTTTTGTATTTTGATAAATGCCATAGACGATTTTGACGTTTAAGACAACATATTCTATGGAATTTGTACAAATTATATTTGACAAATTCGTTACACAAAGCGCACTCCTCTCTCTCCACAAAAGTAAATAACTCAAACCATTGATTGAAGTCTTACTGAGTCTCAGCAATTTCGGTGGCTTTTAGTTTTTCGCTCTTAATAAACTAAAAAAATACCCGATCGGCTGGAAACGTGATAATTACTAAAAACACTAGCACAATCAGCTGAGATTGAATAGTTTTTTTTAAATGTTTTTATAAAGAATGATTTTGTTGCAGATATGAACTTTTTGTAAATTTGTAAAAGTATAGTGTATTACGATTATGTAAATTGAATAATATCCTTGGTGACAGTTTTTCCAGCAATTTTGTTTTACAGATGTTTCTTTCTTCCCCGTACTAAATCCTGACTTCTTCTTTACGAGGCTCCCAATACTTATCGGGTTTTGCCGTTTTTTCCTCCCCTGGACAAAGGTGCATCCCCTGCTTGTCTCCCGCGATAATTTCTTTAACCGAGTAGTATTGACGAGGCTCCGCCTTGTAACATATTGCCTGGAGGTGAAGATCTAGTTAAAAGATTGGAGGCGAAGCCTTTAGATTGGTATTTCCAAGCTCTGTCTGGGAACAAGTTAGTATGGTAGGCAATGCCTACCCAACCTAACTTTCAAAAAACAATAATGCGGTTTTGTAAATTGAATAACTTTCTAGAAAACTTCTATAAGTTCATAAAAATCAATGTGAATTGAGAGAACGTGATATTGTGCAAGAGCGAGAAACACGTCCGAGATTCTTGTAAAAACGCTCTTATAAAAGCGTCTTTACAACTAGTTATGCACATAACTTCGTGGCTCTGTTCTTCGTGATTCTGCTCTTTGAGCTTGTTTTCCAGTCCATGCTTGCCATCGTATGATTCCACGACTTACCAATTCAGGATTTTCATCTCCAATAAAACAGAGACGTCCCATTCTTTCACAGGTAATGAGAATTTCACCTTGTCCCATAAAGGGAGCTATCACGGAGTTATTTGGATTGGTGTACAAATGCAACAAATAGTTGACTATACCCTCTACTCCGTCAATATTGATTGGTGCCTGTGGTTTTGGTATCGATTCGTAGGAGAAAAGTCCTAAGTAGATATTACCGAGAATCAATTCATACTGGAAAGGCATTCTCTGACGACGGCAAAATTCATAAACGTAACCTTCCGATCGCAGTACTGCGACGATTCTCGCCCGCTCCACGAGATAATCGTGGTTCCAGGTTGGGGAAAGAGTTGCGATCGCAAGGGCGGCGCGATCGGGAAGCAGGTTTGTGAATTGTTCGCCTGATGTATGACTGCAAGAGGCAATATGCCGATCTAGTTTCCATTCCTCACCAACTTTAACGGAAACTTGGTTGGTAATTATTGTAGCTTTCTGAACTTGCTGCTCGGTTTGAACAGCATCACCATCAAGAGCTAACTTTGCCTCCCTCTTTGCTTTTGCCATAGCGTTTTTCATGGCTTGTACTTGTATCTCTTGTTGCCTCAAACGCCAGTGTGCAGCACTTCTAGCTTGTCTGAGTGCTTCTTCTTCATCTCCTTTGGATTTGGCAGTTTCTAAAGCAAGTTCGGCTTGTTTTGCAAAGGCTCGTTCTTGACCTGCGGATCGGGCTATTTTTAGTAGCTCCGTCTTCATATTAGCAAGTGGCGTTCCCTTGATTTGTTCTTTAACACAGGAGTGAATATCTCGCGCAATTTGCTTGTCATGCTGCAAACTGCGTTCGCTGTATCCAATTTCTCTTGCTAAATCTGTCGTTGTTTTAGGTATTTGCGAAACTGTTTCGCGTCCCTTGTAAGTGTATTGGTTATCTCCCGGTTTAGCCCTGAGTCCCAATCGGTCTAAAATGCGCTCGCGCTCCAATAACAGTTCCGCACGTTCCAGAATTTCTAGTTCATTGCGGATAAAATTCTCGTCAATCTCCGCCAAGCGGCTTTGGTCAACATCGTCATAATCAACAATATTGCACTCGATTTTCTCAAGTCCCAATTGCTTGCACGCCGTCAGACGGTGCAATCCAGCAATCAAGTTAAACTTACTATCCACCGTAATTGGGTTTAATAGACCGTTAGCTTGAATGGAATCCTTTAATTCCTTCACTTTTTCGTCATTTACAGGACGGCGGTTAGAACCATATTTGATCTTGTCTATGGATACTGACTTTATAGGCATAAGCGCTGTTCTTGAGTATTGTTAGTAATGAAAGTACCAACAATAAGACATCCCTAATATATTTCATCAGTGTTCTCAGAAACATGAATTTTGTGATAAGCCTGATGAAAATGTCTTATAAATTGCCACCCTACTAAGAACTAGTTTCAATATGAAGTTTGGCTTGTAAAGTGCAAAATGAACTTTACAAATTCTTTGAAAACCCTAGAATGAAGCTATTAAATCACGATACAAGTTTTAAGATTTAAAATTTTGAACTTGTTCTGTATAATTTGCATCTATTCGCTTTTAAGGGTTTATGCTTCATACTATTCACTGCTCTTAGCGTCAGTTGATTTAGAGTCAATGAAGGCACCTCTTGCCAGAAAGTTCCCAATTTAGAGAGTAAAATCATCAAGAAAAATGATTGTTTCCTGTTATAAAGGGTTTCTAAAAACTTTCTGTAGTTTGGAAAACATTTTCTCTAAATAAAAAAATTTTAAATATAAAGTTCATAGAAAATTAGGAGCTGTACTTATTGAAAACATTAGTAAAGATACAAGAAACGCAGTTGTTTTAAAATCTACACGCTCCAGACTCTGTACTGAGAATTGTCACTCACAAGGTACATATACAAGACACTTTAATTATGTACGAGTGTAAATCAAATCCTTCTTTATCAAGCCTTCTGGTTCGCCAACCGCTTGGGTTTGGACAAGCGTCTTCGGGACTAAACTCACCACCAACCCACCAAGCAAATAAATGATTTCGATTGACAAAAGAAAAGTTTTTTGCGAATATGGTGAACAAGTTTTGGCAATTTATCTCCAGCAGCCCTTCGTTTTGCTCGAGATCGACAATTTGTGATAAAGATCCATATTTCATACAGCAGTTATCAAGTTACAGTTATAAGTCAAGGTTCATCAGTTTATCCAGTTAAGCAATAACTGATGAAGTTGGATGAAGAACAGGTATGTATGAGTATTTCGTATTGATAACTGTCCGCCAATGACTGAATGTAGACCAGCATAAGAGAGATAAAAATATGGCAGCAGACAAAGAAAGCGAGTTGTACACCAAACCCCCATATCGCTGGCGATTCATATTAGCAGCTCTCATCGCTTCAGCTACCGGATTGATATTCTATTACAGTTTTGCAAAGCGAGAAACGACTCCGACCACACAAGCACCCAAAACTGTAAAGGTTGCTCCTCCTAAAATTGAGGTAACTGCTCTAGGACGTTTACAACCTCAAGGAAAAGTCACTAAATTGTTTCCTCCAAGTTCTCTCAGTGGTGTTCGAGTAGAAAAACTGTTAGTTGAGGAAAGCGATCGCATTCAAGCAGGACAAGTCGTCGCTTTATTAGAAGGTTACGGTCGTGCTAAAGCAGCATTACAACAATCTTTAGATAAAGTGCAAGTTGCTCAAGCTGAACTAGCACAGACAAAAGCCGGAGCTAAAAAAGGTGATATTGAAGCGCAAAAAGCAACCGTCACGCGCCTCGAATCACAATTAAAAGGAGAAACGGCTTCACAACAAGCAACAATTGCTCGTTTGCAGGCGCAATTAAACAATGCTCAAACAGAGAATAACCGCTATCAACAGCTTTATAAAGAAGGAGCAATTTCTGCTTCCACAGCAGATGACAAGCGCTTGCAGGAAGAAACCGTACAGCAACAACTTAGAGAAGCCAAAGCAAAC
The DNA here is from genome assembly GCF_000760695.4 of Tolypothrix bouteillei VB521301. Classification (GTDB taxonomy): domain Bacteria; phylum Cyanobacteriota; class Cyanobacteriia; order Cyanobacteriales; family Nostocaceae; genus Scytonema; species Scytonema bouteillei_A. Next base: position 2,957,094 of record NZ_JHEG04000001.1, read on the forward strand.
CTTGATAGTACTGTCAACACCTTAAAAGACCAAATTAAAGAGGCAAAAGCCAAGTTGAACAGTGTTCAAGAAGTCCGTGGAGTAGACGTTCAGCTAGCAGAAGCCGAAGTTAAGAGTGCGCGTACAGCCGTTCAACAATCAAAAGCAGACTTAGATTTAACAAAGCTTGTATCTCCCATCAACGGTCAAGTTTTGAAAGTCCATGCCAAAACAGGAGAAGTCAATAGCAGTGACGGAATTGTTGAGATTGGAAAAACATCTCAAATGTATGTAGAAGCAGAAGTCTATCAGACTGATATTCATAAAGTACGCGTAGGTCAAAAAGCCACAATAACCAGCACAGCTTTTTCAGGTGCAATACAAGGAACTGTCAGCACTATTGGTTTGCAAGTTGACAGACAAAATATTTTAAGTGTTAATCCAGCCGCCGAAACAGACCGCAGAGTCATTCCGGTAAAAATCCGTATCGATCGTCCAAAAGACAGCGAAAAAGTCGCAGGTTTAACTGGTTTACAAGTGGATGTCGCCATCGAAGTTCAGCGATCGGGAAAGTAACTAGTGACAGTAACGATTTACTTATTTCGCAACCAATAACTGTATTCAAAGCTTGAACCATGATTGTCAAAATTCCTTTGGCGTGGCTACAACTTGCCAGAAATAAAATTCGTTCCTTAGTAGCTGTAGCTGGTATTGCCTTTATTGTTATTCTAATGTTCATGCAACTTGGTTTTCAAGATGCTCTTTATTCTAGTGCAACTCAAGTCCACCATCATCTTAAAGGAGACTTATTTCTCATCAGTTCTCAGTATAAAGCTTTGACAGCCAATCAAAGCTTTTTTCGGACTCGTTTGTATCAGTCCTTGGGATTTGATGGTGTAGAATCAGTTAGCCCCATGTATATAGGATTTGCTAAGTTTAAAAATCCAGATACAGGTCAAAAGTATTCAATATACGTGATTGGTTTTGAGCCAGGAAAGCCTGTTTTAAACCTACCAGAAATTAAAAATAATTTAGATAAAATAAAAATTCCTGGCGTTGTTCTTTTCGATCGCAATTCTCGACCAGAATTTGGAAATATTGCGGAAAGATTCGACAAGGAGAAAACCGAACAAATTGTTGAAATATATCCCTTTAATTCCATTGCTGGTTCTACAGTAAGAGTCGGTGGATTGTTTAGCTTGGGTCCATCTTTTGGAGTCGATGGTAATTTAATCGTTAGTGACTCAACCTTCTTAAAGATATTTCCCAACAGCCGTCCTGCGGAAATGATAGATATAGGGGCTATAACTCTCAAGCCTGGAGCCAACCCGCAGAAAGTGATGAAAGATTTACAGAAAAATTTACCTAATGATGTGTTAGTGTTCACCCGTCAAGGATTTATTGATTTTGAAAAAGAATACTGGGCTAATAGAACACCTATAGGTTTTATACTTAACCTCATGTTATCAATGGCTTCAGTTGTTGGCATAGTCATTGTTTATCAAATTCTTTACAGTAATATCTCCAGCCAACTCACAGCTTATGCAACTTTAAAAGCTATAGGTTATACCAATAATTATTTACTAGTTGTCGTTTTCCAGCAAGCTTTAATTCTAGCAGTTCTCAGTTATATACCAGGATGCATTCTTTCTTGGTGGTTGTATGACTTTGCCATGGAAGCGACTAAATTACCAATCATGATGAGCTTTCATAATGGAGTTCTCGTTTTAATATCAAATATATTAATGTGTATGATTTCTGGAGCACTAGCTATTAACAAACTACGCTCTACAGATCCAGCAGATATATTTTAGCTAATGGCTAATGGCTAATGGCTAATGGCTAATGGTTAATGGCTAATGGTAATTAGCAATCGGCAATTAGCGATCGGCAATCGGAAATTAGCAACCAGCAACCAGCAATTAGCAATTAGCAATTAGCTATTAGCTATTAGCTATTAGCTATTAGCAATCATCAATTATCAATTACCAACTCACAATCTATCTATGACTCTCAAAAACAAAACTCTCCTCATTACTGGAATTAGTGGATTTATTGGCTTACGCGCTGCAGAATTAGCCATAGCTCAAGGAACAAAAGTTTGTGGTATCCAAGATGCTTCTGATAAAACCAAAAAGGCACAAAATTTAGGTGTTAAGGTTACTTATGGTAATATAACCGATCCAGCAGTAGCCCAAACCGCTTGCCAAGGAGTAGATGTAGTTTTACATACAGCGGAACTTTCTAAAGAAGGTGGTGCAGTAGATCAATTCCGTAAAATCAATGTTGATGGAACAATCAACATGGCAAAAGCCGCTAAGAGTGCAGGTGTAAAAACTTTTATTCATCTCTCTAGTGTTTTGGTTTATGGCTTTAACTATCCCGATCGCGTGACGGAAGATGGACCGCTTTGTGGGGAAAATAATCCCTACTGTGAAACCAAAATAGAAGCTGAAAAAGCACTTTTAGAACTTAACGATCCAGGTAATTTTGGAGTCATTGTTATTAGACCGGGTGATGTATACGGACCGGGAAGCATACCTTGGATAGTTCGACCACTCCTGATGATGCGTCAAAGATTGTTTGCATATGCAAACGATGGTCGAGGAGTTATCAACCATGTCTATATTGATAACCTAATTGATGCTATTTTTCTGACCATAGAAAAAGAAACTTACGGAGAAATTTTTAACGTCACAGACGGTGAAGAGACTTCATGGAAAGAATATTTTACTCAATTGGCTGCGGTTGCAGGATTACCTGCACCTTTTTCTTTGCCGAAAGATGAACTCAAATTATTTCTCAAACTGCGCTACCAGGGACAAAAACTTTTCCGCAAACAAGCCGATATTCTTCCAGAAGCGGTAGATTTTATGACGCGTCCTCATGCATATTCTATCGATAAAGCAAAAAATTTACTAAGTTATAAACCAATAATTAACTTAGAAGAAGGAATGCGTCGCACTCAGGAGTGGTTGAAAAAAACTGATATTCAACAATTCATGAAGTATGAATTATGAAGTATGAATTATGAATTGAATGTCTGATTGTTCAGTTTTTAAGTTAAATCCACCAAGATGAAAGTGAAAATAGCAAAATACGGTTCTTTGTTGTTAGCAGCTTTAGTCAGTTTTACCTTAGTAAAAATGGTAAAAGCAGAGTCTACAGCTACACTCACCGTCGTAGTTGATGGAATACGTCACAATAAAGGTCAAGTTTGCCTGCGAATTTTTTCAGGTGAACGAGGGTTTCCTTTTAATAATACTAGTGAAGTGCAAAGTGGTTGTACTCAGATTAAGGGTAAATCTGTTACAAAGCAATTCTCTGGTTTAAAACCTGGAAAATACGCTGTTGCTGTAGTTGACGATCAAAACGGAGACTACAAACTCAACAAAGATTTTTTAGGCATTCCCAAAGAAGGTTTTGGTATTTCAAAAAATCCCACTGTTTCAATTTTAACGGGTACTCCAAAGTTTAATGATGCCAGTTTTCCATTAGATAAAAACACAACCATCAGCATCAAAATGAAGTATTCTCTCGATCCTTAAGAGGGACTGAGGACTGGGAACTGGGGACTGGAGACTGGGGATTGGGAACAGAAAAACTACTCCTTCCCCACTAGAAGATTACCTAAAGAGGTAGGGTGGGTACCGCCTACTAACAGCAAACGACAAAAATCTTAAAAATTAATCGCCGATCGCTAGTCTCCAATCCCCAACAGACACTAACTTTTTTGCTAAAACAGATTGGCTAAACATGAAAGAACTGGCAATATTACTGTCAAGAAATTTACTGGGCTGGGCAGCTGTTCAAACATTTTTTACACTGCTCTTTATATCGTACCTTCGTTCATCTCGCAAAAATTTATTAGCAGATGAGCAGTTACCAAAAGTCGCTGTAGTTCTCTGCTTGCGAGGAGCCGATCCTTTTTTGCCAAACTGTTTGCAGGCATTATTGAACCAGAACTATCCACAGTATGACATAAAAATTGTTGTTGATAGTCAGGACGATCCAGCTTGGAATATAGTCACCGATTCTATTTACAAGCAAGCTGTAGGTAGAGTTCAAATTAGCTCTTTAAGAGTCCCAAAAAACAATTGCAGTCTTAAATGCAGTTCTTTAATACAAGCTGTCTCAGATTTAGATGATTCTTACAAAGTTGTAGCTTTTGTAGATGCTGATGCAGTCGTTCATCCAAATTGGTTGCGTGAATTAGTGGGTCCTTTATCCCATCCTAAAATTGGTGCGACAACAGGGAATCGTTGGTATTTACCTACTGGTAGATACTGGGGGTCACTAGTCCGTTACATTTGGAACATCTCTGCAGTTCTGCAAATGTCTCTATACAGGATTGCTTGGGGTGGAAGTTTAGCTATCAAGACAGAACTAATCCATCAAACCGGGCTGTTAGAGAAATGGGGACAAGCCTACGGTGAAGATACTATGATTCGTAATGTCCTCGCCAAACATGGAAAGCAAGTTAAATTTGTACCCTCTGTGCTAATTCTCAATCGCGAAGAGTGCGATTTACCAAGATTGATTGGATGGCTGAAACGTCAGTTACTCGCTTCTCGTCTTTACCATCCTTGGTGGTGGGCTGTAGTTGCAGATTCCATTTCGACCATTTTAGTGCCTAATTTACTCTTGATAATATTTTTAGCAGCTTTTTGGACAAAACAATGGAGTACTGCTGCTTTTTGCCTTGCTAGTTTTAGTATCTATACAGTTACATTATTGCTGCTTGCGATCGCATTGGAAAAAGAAGCACAGCAAATTTTGCGCCAGTACAATCCCGTTACAACAGAGTTATCACCTGCTACAATTTTAAAAATGTTAATAGCTATTCCTCTGACACAATGGGTGTCTGCACTAGCAATGGTCGTTTCTTTTGGAATGCGAAGAGTCAATTGGCGTGGCGTCACCTATCGTATTAAAGGACCTTGGGATATTTCTTTAGTTGAATACCGTCCCTATAAGTTGTGCGATAAATTTGGCGATAGCAAGGTTTCGATATAAGAGCGATCGCGAGTTTCAAAATCTAGAACCATACCATGCTTTTGTAGTACGAGCAGTGATGTTTGTACTACATACGTCATTGAATTTTGTTTTTAGGACTTACGCATAGCCTCTTCAGAGTAGCTCTTCTAAAATCTCTCTCCCCGGCGGCGTAACCCTGCAACAACTCTAACTCTATTATCCTCATTTATACACCTCCGCATTAACCATTACATAACAATTATGACTAGCGCGATGTCAATTGAGCCTTTCTAGTAAATGCTCTCCAACACGCAACGCATTTGCCACAATTGTTAGCGTTGGATTGACTGCAGCGCTAGATGGGAAAAAACTACTATCAACAACATAGAGATTATTAATATCATGCGTGCGGCAGTTGAGATCGAGCACTGAAGTTTTAGAGTCTTCTCCAAAACGACAAGTACCGCACTGATGCACAACCTCTTTCAAAGACATCTTCATGGAAAAATACGATGAAAAGGCTCTCGAGCGATCGTTTTTCTCAATTGATTTTAAGACTTGAGTCCAGCGTTTTATCAATCTATTGAAAGCACGTTTGTTGTTATTTGTATACTCCAAAAATATTTTTTCTCCCTCAACACGCACGCGATTGTTGGGGTTCGGCAAATCCTCAGTGATAAGCAACCAAGCAACAGAGTGATTGGCTACAGCCTCAAGTAATATACCGGGTATAAAAGGGGGTGCATCAGCCGCAATTCTGTCTTTATTAAGATTGCCCAGCAATTGTATGCTACCCATTGGGTAAGGAAAATTTTTCTCTCCCCAATAAAAATCATTGATATAAAGTGTTTTTTGATATATTGTAGTATTTTGTTTTGCACTCAATGCCAAGACTACCGCAAATTTATGTGCCATGTAATTACACCCGACAAGATGAGAGCTGTTAGCTAAGCCGTTTGGGTGTTTGTCATTCGCCGATCGCAGCAATAAGGCTGCTGAGTTAACTGCACCACAGGCAACAACAACAAGATCGCCAGAGAATAGATGATGCTTACCTGCAATTTCTGCTTCCACTGCAGTAATTTCAAGACCCGATGCACTGGTATGCAAACGCAATACTTTTGCATTGGTAATTAGAGTTAGATTGGGATAGACAATTGCCGGACGTATACCGTTAATATCAGCATCGGCTTTAGCATTGACGAAACAAGGGAAACCATCACAAGTATCACAACGAATACAAGCACTATTCAAGCGGTTAGCTTCATTAAGTTTGATACCAAGCGGCAGGTAAGATGGGTGTAGCCCCTTATCCTTCAAAGCATCGTGAATTTTTTGAATGTCTGGTTCGTGGCTGACAGGAGGGAAAGGATAGTTTTCACTGCTTAGGGGTTCGGTAGGGTCTAAACCTCGTTGACCGCGAACTTCATAAAGTCTTTCGGCTTGAGTGTAATAAGGAGCAAAGTCTTGATACTTTAAAGGCCATTCCGGAGAAATACCATCTTTATGAACAGTTTTTTCAAAGTCTTGCTCGCGAAATCTGAATAATGCAGCACCATAAAATTTAGTGTTACCGCCAACATAGTAATACGTTACAGGACGGAATGACTTGCCATGTTTGTCATACCACAACTCGGAATTATAATAACGTTGTTTTTGAAAAATTTGCTTGGAATCCCAATTTTCCTTTTCTCGGGGTAAAAAGTTACCTCTCTCTAGGACTAAAATTTTCTTTCCACAAGATGCCAGTGCATTAGCCAAAGTTCCACCACCAGCACCCGTACCAATAATAATTACATCATAACGATTGTCGCTCATTGCTCCTCCATTGTCTCCCAATTCGCAATTAGCCCTCCCTTGTATCTCCTTACGGAGACGCTACTCGTTGCGAAGCTATGCCCGCAGGGCTATATGCCAGTTGCTCGCAGCGGGAAACCCCTCCCTTGTATCTCCTTACGGAGACGCTACGCGTTGCGAAGCTATGCCCTTAGGGCTATACGCCAGTTGCTTACGGCGGGAAACCCGCCTGCTTTCTCTGGTCTCACCATTAGCAATTAGCCATTAGCCATTAGCCATTAGCCATTAGCCATTAGCCATTAGCCATTAGCCATTAGCTAACAGCCAATCACTAACAGCTAATTGCTACCGATGATTCTCGTTACGCATTTGATTTTCTGCACAGGTTTGATTTAACTTTGTTAAACCAATCCATTGATAAATCCGATCGCCAAACTTTGGAAAAAGTTGTATGTTTGAAAACAAAAGCCTTGTCAAAATGCCATCAATTATGACTTCTCCTTGGTTTTGCTGGATCGCTCGAATAACTGCGATCGCAACATCATTTGGCTCTGAGACACGTGCTAAACTAGGTGCTGACAAGCCAAATTTAAGAAACATTCCTGCTTTTGTGTATCCCGGACATACCACTGAAACCCCAACATGAGTATTCGTTAATTCCTGGCGCATGGAGTCCGTCCACATAATTAATCCAGCTTTACTAGCAGAGTAAATACTGTTATAGGGGGCTCCTTTTTTACCAGAACCAGATGCAATATTTACGATATGACCGCTGTTTCGGTTTACCATATCTGGTAAGATTAACCGAGTTAACTCCATTGGTGTTAGTAAGTTAGTTGTCAATATCGAGCGGATATCATTCAAAGCATAATTTTGGAAAGGTCGGTATTTTTCTATTGCGGCATTGTTAATTAAAACATCGACCGGACCTGCTAGTTCATAAATTTGCTTGACTAAATCTGGTAGTCTTTCCAGATTGCTAATGTCAAAGGGTATACTTATCCCTTTACCACCTAAACTTTCAACTTCAGCGCATATTTGCTCCAAACTTTCCTGAGAACGAGAAATAGCTACTACGGTTGCCTTTTCTCTTGCCAAAGCACGGGCTATAAATACTCCAATACCACCGGATGCTCCAGTCAAGACGACTGTTTTACCTGCTATGGATTCCATAACTACCTACTTGTATTGTTTTTAATGTTTAACAAATGCTTGTATTAATTGTTCGTTTTTTTCTGTTCAACAGTAGCACTCTTGTAAAGACGTTTTGAATGAAAGCATCTCTACAAATCTTGCAGCACCAAAGGAAGTTAGAAATTAATTGCCAATTTAACTCAATCTTAATAATATCTTAGGTAATTTTAAGATTTTTTTAGTTTTTATATTTTGTTATTGACGTAACAATAACAGCCCTAAATTATTATTGAGAAACTCAATATCATAAGGAAACATCCTAATTTGGGAAAAATACGCTTGCGATTGAAATCACGCCAACACAAACGAAGTCAGCAAGGCAAGGACTCATTTAAAGCCTGCGTAGACAGGCTTCGTTTGTATAGCCGAGGCAGCGCGTTGCGGTGAATCCAGAGAAAGTAGGCGGGTTTCCCGCGCCCTGGGGATTGGTGAACCCGGAGGGGGGTTCCCCCCGTTGTTCGCGTAGCGTCTCCGTAAGGAGATAGCGCCTGCCGTCCAGAATTCCATTCTGAGGGCAATTGGTGCTCTTTAGGATGCTCCCGTGCAGGCAGACTTCAGATTAAGCTCATGTAAATGTACTTTGTTGGTCTGGCGCAATTTTCAATTATCTGGTCTTTTTCTTATCCTTATAAATGAGAAAAAATTACAATACAAATTATTCATTCAGTTACAAGGAAGGCAATTGTGCCTTGTTATGGAATATAGAATGTTAATCAGTTTGGTGTTTGATAAAAAATACTTGATTGTTTTAGCCAAGAAAATATACAATACAGTACATAAATGATGAGCAACAAATCTCTTCGTATTGCAATTTTTACAAGCTTGTATGCACCTTTTTTAACAGGAGTATCCATAGGCGTACATCAAAGAGTTCGTTGGTTGTTACAGCAAGGGCATCAAGTTTTTCTCATTCACCCTCAAATTAATAACCAGTACCCTGAGTATGTTGGCAATCGTCCCATGTCTGGGCTAGATGAGCTAGAACCTTTTCCCAATTTTTCTGCCTATGCATTTCCAACACAGCCACTCATATTTTACAAGTCTCTTCCGCAACCACTGCACTATCGGCACTGGAGCGATACAAAATTGCTTGAAGAGTTTAAACCAGATATTATAGTTGTGGAAGAAGCACCGCAATTAAGAGGGTTTTACTCACTTTATTTACAAGGTTACGGTCGCCCTATTGGAACTGAATATGCAAAGCGAACGGGAACTCCGATAATATCACTCTTCCATACCGATATCATTGCGTACATACGATATTATTTGGGCGATCGCGGATTCAACTTGATTCGTCCCATCCTTCCTTTTTTAGTGAAGCAGTTCAGCGAAATGTATGATGTCAATTTATTTCCTTCTCGAGAACAGCTTGCTAAATACCAGCAACTGAAATCCCAACGAAGTGAATATCTGCCCTTTCAAGGAATTGATTGTCAAAAATTCAATCCGGCAAACTTATGTTATGACCCTATTCCTGGCGATCGCAGACCTACTCTGCTTTTTGTAGGACGCATTACTGCAGAAAAAAATATTTTCCAGCTTTTACAAGCTTATCCAATAATTGCTAATAAAATTCCTGATGTCCATTTGATTGTTGTTGGGAGAGGACCCCAAGATGAAGAATTTCGCAAGCAAGCAGAAAAGTTTAAAGCTGGTATAACTGTTTGGGGCGAATCTTATGGAACAGAACTTCTAGGCTTGTACGCTCGTGCAGATGTATTTGTCAACCCTTCAATCACGGAAAATTTTTGTACTGCAAATAATGAAGCATTAGCTTCTGGAACTCCTGTTGTGGCTGCTGTTGCACCCTCTACTTCAGAGCAAGTTATCAACGGTCACAATGGCTATTTAGCTGAACCTAACAACCCAACAGATTTTGCCCGTCAGGTCATTACAATTCTTGAAACTTCGGCTCTCAAGGAAGAAATGTCTCAAAATGCTCGCCTTTCAATACTTGAATTTGATTGGTCATCATGCATGGAGAAGTTTGAGAAAAAACTGTATGAGGTTGTAAAAAAATCAAAGAATTTGCTTTTAGTTAGTGGTTAGTGGTTAGTGGTTACAACCAAAAACCAACAACCAAAAACTAACATTCACTTAACACCTTGTCCGGATGCTTTTTGAATCTGTTGGGTAAAGTACTCTTCATCATACTTCAGCTGTTGAGCAATTTCTAACCCTTTCTTAAAGGCTTGGATTGCTTGCGGGTAATCTTTCCGTAGGATGTATATTTGCCCAATCTCGTCATAAGCAGTCATCAAACCATAAGAATTGGACGCTAACTGTTCAGCTTGTATCAAAATTTGGCTTGCTTGCAAAGCTTCTTCTACTTGTCCTTGCGAACGGTAAAGCGCAATTAATTTCCGCAAAATCTCTCCAGCACGAACATACTGCTGCAAGTCCCAAGCAGTCATATACGCTACTTGATAGTTCCTAAATGCTTCTTGCAATAAACCGGGATTGTCTTTTGCTAAGGCTTCGTAATCTGTAGCAATTTCTTGCTTCAAATCTGGTAACTGGGTAAAGTTATTTTCGCTTTGATAGATTTTTGCCAGCTGATTGCGTACTTTTAGTGAATTTTCCGGTTGTTTTGCTTGCTCGTAGATATATGCCAGCTGTTGCAAATATAATAACTCGTTTGTGCGATCGCCTCGAGCAGAAGCCATAGCGAGTAATTTTTCGTATGTTGCAGCGGCGGACGGATAATCAAACCAGCCCATGTGAATTAATCCGATTGTCTTTAGGGTATCAACTTCTGCCCCTGTATCTCCCTGCTGTCTTACTGATGTTAAAATTTGGTCGTAAACTACCAATGCTAACTTCGGAGAGCGTACTTGTTGGTAAGCTTGACCTAAAGCTTGTAAAAATTCTAAGTCTGTAGTTTTTTGAGTTTGTGCCTGCTTTTGAACGGTCTGCAAGCGCTGTGTAATGTACTGGACTTCCTGACGGTCGTTTGCATTCCACGCGATCGCACCCACTCGTGACAGTGCTTGTACCTCAGCTAGCTGTCCCAAAAAACGGCGCAACCGCAATTCTCGATTCCAGATTTCAAAAGCTGATATCTTGTCCCCTGCTGCCAGTTTAGCTGATGCTTGCTGGTTCAATTCCTCAAGAGCAGCCTCTAACGTTTGCCGTTCTTCAGGAGTTAGGGGTCGAGTATCCTTTGGCGAACGAGGACTTAGAGGATCTGGTGTAGTAATTTCTAGGGGATTGGGAGGAAATTTATCTGGTGGTTGCGGTTTTTTAGTAGCCGCAAATGTCAGCGAACTCGAGAAAAGTAACAATGTAGCAGTCGCTGTTATTGTAACACTTAAGCGCCGGGACATGACGGTTTTACCTTTAAGTAGGGGGTAGAGGGGGATAGGGGGATAGGAGGTAGGAAATGAGGTATTGATAGTACTTCTCCCTTGTCCCTCTTATACCCTGTGACTATCTGACGACAAAGAGCAAAAAATTCTCCTGAAAAACGAGTAACTCTAAGTTTTACAATACCTTTATGGGGTCTTGGCTTTCCTAATCCAAAATCCAAAATCCAAAATCTAAAATTACGATGACCAATTCTACAGATATTGCCACTTTAGCCCGTTTGATGGCAGCTGACTTCAGCAACCAAGAGCAAGCTTTTGAAAACCCGCCTTTTTTCGCCCATATTCGCGTGTGTATGCGCCCTCTCCCTTTATCTTTATTATCAGGTGTCGGTTTTTTTGTCGAGCAAGCATACGATTATCTACTTGATGTTCCCTATCGCCTGCGAGTATTGAATTTAATTCAAGCGGGCGACCATATTGAAATCGAGAACTACTGTGTTAAAGAAGAAAAAAACTTCTATGGCGCATCTCGGAATCTCGAACGCCTTAAAACCCTATCAGCAGATGATTTAGAAAAACTGCCCGGTTGTAACATGATTGTAGAATGGACAGGTCACAGCTTTCAAGGCAAGGTAGAACCGGGAAAAAATTGTATTGTTTATCGTAAAGGACAAAAAACTTACCTTGATAGTGATTTTGAAATAGACGAACATAAATTTATCAGTCGCGATCGCGGACGTGACCCAGAAACAGACGAGCACGTTTGGGGATCTGTCGCAGGACCATTTTATTTTGTTCGCTGGGCTAGCTTTGCAGACGAAGTCGCAATATAAGAGAGTCTCATAAGATCGTAAATTTAACTTCTTTCATGGCAATTCTCTTTAGTTTTTGAAATACCCTACGGGTATTTCAAAAATCAAATATAAGTCTTATATGCCAGCATTTACAAACTTTAAAAAAACTCAACCTAGTAGTCTGTCAACTTAAAATTGACGAGTGAAAAAAAACCACGATAGCGAAGCGTGCGTGCCAGCGCATAGACGCGAAGAGCACGAAGTCAGAGAAAAAGAAGAAGAATTTAAAAATTTCTCTACCCGGCAAAGTTGATGTGACTGTTTTTAAGGAATCTCTTTGAGAGTAAAATATTAACTATTAGTTTATAACCTAAAATTTTAAGTTTTAATATCCTGTTGCTGCCAAGTCCAGTTTGCAGGAAAAAGGAACTCTTTCAACCGAAGATTCCCAAGTTCCATCGGGATAAAGTTTCAACAAACGAAATCCAGGTGATTTTGGATCGAGAGAAAAGTTTGAACTCAAAGGCGCAAATTGTATGCAGGTTGAGGGAGTACCAAGATAATCAACAGCGTGGCGCTGACGGTGGAATTCTTGATGTATGTGACCGAATAAAACTAACTTGACTTGTGGATGGCGATCGATTAACGCAAAAAAATCTTGCGGATTTTGGAGGGTACTGCTATCGAGCCACTTTGAATCTACCTGAAAAGGTGGATGGTGTAAGGCTAATAGTGTGGGCTTATTACCTCCTATTGATAGCTGAAAATCCAACCAATGCAAACTTTTGGTTGAAAGATGACCGTGTACGCATCCCGGTACGGTTGAGTCAAGTAATATAAAATGCCATCCACCACGCTCAAAAGACTTCCGTCGGGAAACCAGCCTCAAATTGAGAACTTGTTCCATTGCGATCGCACTGTCATGATTTCCCGGTAACCAGTAAGTGGATATTTCCAACGGATGTAGCAGATTTTGTACCATTTCATAAGACTCAGGGCTACCGTCACCAGATAAATCTCCGGTTAACAGTAATAAATCAAGTTCGCAACGCAATTGTTTCAACCGCCCGATTACAGCTTGAAAAGACAGAGTCGTAGGAATTCCAAGTAATTGTTCGTTCTCATCTGCAAACAGGTGCAGGTCGGACATTTGTGCGATTGACAAAGGAAAAACTGGATTCATCTTTAGTGATAGCGATTTAAGCGTTTTAATATACGAATCTCTACGAAGATAACAAATTGTAACTAAAGTTGCTCTGTGTATTTGCAACATACATTTGTACTGTTTTGTAAAAAACAATACAGTAACTATTTTATGAGCTTTTTGCTACTGGTGTTGCTTTTCTATATATCCGTAAATTCCACAAATATAATATAATTTTTTACTAATTTATATTGCGAAGTCTTCCAACCTCTATAGTACTATAGTACTGAAAATTTTATAAATCATTTATAACGCCCATACGAGCGGTTACAGCTAGAAATAAAATGTCTTTAATACGGTTTTATTTGTAAAGCTCTCATAATAAATAATTCGTAACTCTTCCACTATGAATTACGAATTATCCGTTACTAATTTTCTAAGGTTTTTGAGTTGCGATCGCTAATTTTGCTCCCTCTATTTGCCGAACCTTATCCATCACACCCACAACTTGACCGTGAGTAACTCCTTCATCTGCATTAATCACAACCAACACCTGCTGTTGTGGCTGGACTTGTTGGCGGACCTCATTCTCCAACTGTTCCAAAAGAATTGGCTTCTTATCCAAAAATATCTGTCCCTGCTTATTGATTGTGACTGTCATTTGTGCGGGACGTTCTGTTTGTCCGGTAGCTGCTTTAGGTAAGTTTACTGGTAACCCTTCCGATCTAGTTAAAAACAGTGTTGACATAATAAAGAAAGTCAGAATGGCAAATATAACATCTATCATAGGAACGATATTAATTTGCGCTGGTAGATCGGGTTCATCTTGTAGACGCATAAGTCCTCTCTCCACGTTCATAGCGACGGCGGTATAGCAATTCTAATTCTCCACCGTACTCCTGAATTCGTGCAATTTCTCTTTGATAAAGACCTCGGAAAGTATTGGCAAATAGCAGTGTGAAAATAGCAACAATCAAGCCCGAAGCAGTAGAAACCAACGCTTCACTAATACCAGCCGTTACACCCGCAGTTCTTGAACCTCCCACATCACCAATATTGAGAGATGCAAAAGAAACAATAAGCCCCAACACAGTTCCCAAAAGCCCCAAAAGAGGAGCCAGAGAGATGATAGTCTCAAAGAGATTCTGAAAGCGCTTAAGTAGAGGAATCTCAGCTTGTGCTTCACTTTCTAGAGCCAAACGAAATTCCTCAGGAGTTGGTTCCTCCAACTCCAAAGCCGTGAGGAAAATGCGTGACATTGGTAAATCTGCATTTTTTCGCAGTTTATCAATTGCACCAACGACATTATTAAGACGGTAAAGGTTTAGAACTTCCCTTACCACAAGACTTTGACGGGTATTGACCTTTACCCAAAATCTTATCCTCTCAATAATTAAAGCCACTGCTAAAACAGAAAACGCCAGCAGGGGCCACATAACCAGACCACCTGCAGCAAACAAATTTTGAATTCCCATGTGCTATCTCTCAAGCCGCTAGATTTTGTCAGACTACCAGATTAGGGGATAAAACTGATAGAAGTTCTCAATATAAATTAAAAGAAATGACAATATATGTCAAACAAGTCTCAGTTATATAGTATGGAAATCATGATTTGCGATCGCAAATTTTGCTTAAAAGCTTTATGAATGCTCGATTATAAATGGATTTTTCTCGCTCTAACACGACCGATTATCTTTATTTCTTGATTGACTTTTGTGTCTAAATGTTTTAATCTTCCAGAGTTACTGATAATGGGTGGCAATAAACTATGAGCTTTTCTGGTACAGCTCTAGAGCACAGAGAGAAAGAATCAAGGGCTCTTAGGACTTTTCTAACTTTTAGTCTAGTTGGATCGTTAGGGCTGCATATCGGTGTCCTAGCTTCTGGTATAGCGAACCTCGTGATGAGAGCAAAGCAAATAGAAGACAAACCGATTGAATTGATCGTTCTCGATTCGCCCAAGCTTACTCCAGAGAAGATAAAACCACCAGAACCCCCAAAACAGGAAAAAGTAAAACCACCAGAACCCCCCAAACCGACTAGACTCCGGTTGAAGCCTCAAGCGCCTGTTGTGTCCAAGACAGTTAAAACACCACAAGGTGGTGGTGGTGGCAAAACTGCTGCACCCGCACCAAAAGCTCCTCCTGTTCCACAACCAGTCCCGCCTCAGCAAACAGTGGTAACTCCAGAAGAAAAGCCAATTCTTCCGCCTTTAAAAGATGAAATAAAACCGCAGCGCATACTGACACAAGTTAAGCCAAACTTAGAACCCCAACCAGAAGTTCCTTTACCTCCCAAACAGGAAGTTCCAGTTACAGAGCAGAAGACCGAAAATTTACAGCCCCCACTCAGACGTCCCAGAATTATTCCAGAAGTTGCTAAGAATACAGTACCTGCTCCAAGCGCACCCACTAACAGTCAAGATTCTTCCAATCTAACAAGACGTTTGAGAAGTACCGCAGGCACACCTGGAAGTACTGGAGAAGGTATCGGTGGTGGTAGTGGAGGTGGAATCGGTACGGGTACTGGAAGCGGTACGGGTACGGGTACTGGAAGTGGTACGGGTACGGGTACTGGAACACAAGTTGCAACAGGTCCAAGACCAGCCGTAACAAAATTTGATTTTGTTGATTGTATAAAATGCGATCTCAAATACCCAGAAAGAGCAGAACGGCGAGGTATCGAAGGTAAACCCGGTATCACTTTTGATGTCGATGAAAACGGCAATGTGATTAACATCAAACTCAGCCGTCCTAGCGGACACAAGGAACTAGATGAAGCGTTGGTGAGTCAAGCCAGAAAATTTAAATTAAACTCTGCTGCTGCAGGAAAGCAAAACGTACAGTTGATAGCAAATTTCACTAAGCCAGGAACGCGAGAAAATCGAGAAGCCCTCAAGCGTCAAAGAGAAAGGGAAGAACGCAGACGGCAACAACAAGCAGAAGCTGAGAAGAAACGCGAAGCCGAAGCGACAGCCGTAAATGGGACCGAGGCAACTCCCGGACGCAGAAGGCGGAGAATGATATCGGATTCTCCCGCCACCCCAACTTCTCCAGTTTTGCCTTCCCAACAGCCAGAAAGTCCGGTAACACCAACTTCTCCAGTCATACCCTCCCAACAACCTGAAAGCACAGTTCAGCCTCCAGAACAATCTCCTGCTAATCCAAGCCCAAGCAATTTGGAGCAAACCGCACCTAGTAATGAGAACGATTTACTCGATAGTTTGCGTCGTTCTCAAAAGCAACCTTAAGCAGTTTTCGAGACGTAAGTTTACCTATTTCCAATCTTTTAAAAGTCCTGGGCGAATGTAATTCGCGACTATACAAACGAAGTCTGCCTTCGCAGACTAAGAAAGAATCAAGGTTCTAAAACCCACGCAGGTGGTGAATCCAGCCCTGCAGGCGGTGAGACCAGTGCTGCAGGCGGGTTTCCCGCGCCCTGGCAACTGGCGAACCCGGAGGGGTTTTGCTTGTATAGCCGCGACTTACAGTCGCCAAGGCAAGTATAAATTATAACTCTCCAGCCCTCCTCTAATTGGCGCAGGCTAGCAGAAATAAACTATATTACCTTCTGCCTCCTGCCCTCTGCCTTCTACGAAATTCCCAACTTCTCTAACACGGGTTTTGTAGAAACGATGTGCTTTTGCAAACCCAGTTCTTTTGGACTTACCCCAACAGCTAAAGCAATTAACTGAGGCAAATGCAGAACGGGCAAACCTAACTTTTGCCCAGTAACCTTTTCCACCTCTGGTTGACGGGAATCTAGGTTAAGGTGACACAAAGGACAAGGTGTGACCATACAATCAGCACCAGCGTCTATGGCTTCTTGGATGTGATTTCCTGCCATTTTAAAAGATTGTTCGGTAGCATAACTAGCCAGCGGCCAACCACAACATTGGGTACGTCCCTTGTAGTATACTGGCGTAGCTTGTAGTACACGAAACAAGTTTTCCATGCCCTCTGGTTGGAAGGGGTCATCATAGGGCATTGACTTTTGAGCACGGAGCAGGTAACAGCCGTAAAAAGCAGCACACTTCAGTCCAGTTAACTTGTGAGTGACTCGTTTTTTTATTTCCTCTAAACCGTAATCTTTAATAAGAGCGTAAAGGAGATGTTTCACTTCTGTTGAACCACGATAGGGGGAACAGCCTTCTTTACAAAGAAAGCCATTCACTTGTTCAACGTATGCCGGATCTGTGCTTTGGCGCTCTTTTAAACGTTCGTCTACATGACCGATGACACCCTGGCAAGTACTGCAATGGGTTAATAGTGGTAGCTGTAATTCTTCTGCAAGAGCAATATTCCGGGCATTAACCGTATCTTCTAGCAGTTGAGAATCTTCCTTAAAGGTTCCTGACCCGCAGCAAGAAGCTTTTTTAAGTTCTATAAGTTCAATATCCAATGCCTTACTAAGGGCAACTGTAGACTGGTGAAGCTCGCGGCACGCTCCTTGAGCAACACATCCGGGATAGTAAGCGTATCTCAAAGTATAGGTTAGCATAGTATCTTGGTAACAAGGAGGGCTTTACCCTCGTCAATAATCCATAACTGTTTTATCATCGCTTTTAGTGTTGGTCGCAAATTTGTAGGTACATAGATAAAAAAATGCACATACTCAAACAAAATTTCGTAAGAATTACAAAACAGAGTTTTTTACGAGGTCTATGCGTCCACACTTTCCGATAATATAAATATGCTCAAAATCACATCCCCCAGAAGATCGGATTATAGCAACTCGTTGAGGAATTTTATCTATGAGTCAAACGGAAATTTTTGAAAAGGTCAAGAAAATCGTTGCGGATCAGCTGAGTGTTGAGGGCGATACCATTACACCACAATCCAATTTTGCCAACGATTTGGGCGCTGATTCCCTTGATACTGTTGAACTAGTCATGGCTTTGGAAGAAGAGTTCGATATCGAAATTCCAGACGAAGCTGCCGAAAAGATTACAACCGTTCAAGAGGCAGTGGACTACATCAACAACAAAGTTGCTGCATCCGCATAACAGTGGCTGGGGTTTGGGGATTGGTGATTGGTTGGCAGTTAGGGGGAAGTGGTTAGGAAAAAAATGACTAACAACTAACAATCCCAATCCCCATTGCCCCTTATCCCCATTGCCCCTTATCCCCAATCCTTTATCGCCGTTACCCGCATCAAGAGCCATCTAACTACTGACATGACTGATTTTATACGTAAACGCGTTGTTGTAACTGGTGTTGGCGCGATTACACCTATTGGTAATACACCAGCTGAGTATTGGGAAGGATTAATAACCGGACGCAACGGTATTGGTGCAATTACCCTGTTTGATGCGTCCCGTCATGATTGTCGCATTGCTGGGGAGATTAAGAATTTTGACCCCCATGAGTACATGGATCGCAAGGAAGCTAAGCGCATGGAGCGCTTTTCTCAATTGGGCGTAGCAGCTTCAAAACAGGCTCTTGCGGACGCAAAATTTGTTATCAATGACCTGAATGCAGAACAGGTAGGCATCATCATTGGTTCTGGCATTGGTGGTATCAAAGTAATGGAAGAACAGCAAACAATCTATCTGAACCGGGGTCCAGATCGCTGTAGCCCATTCATGGTTCCGATGATGATCGCTAATATGGCAGCAGGCTTGACAGCAATACACACGGGTGCTAAAGGACCAAACTCCTGTTCGGTCACCGCCTGTGCAGCCGGCTCAAATGCTATTGGCGATGCTTTTCGTTTGGTTCAAGGGGGATACGTCCAAGCCATGATATGTGGGGGATGTGAAGCCGCAGTTACACCCTTATCTATGGCAGGATTTGCCGCAGCTAGAACGCTTTCTACCCGCAATGATGACCCCTCTCGCGCTAGCCGTCCTTTTGATAAAGACCGCGATGGGTTTGTGATGGGTGAAGGTGCGGGCATTCTTATCTTAGAAGAACTACAGCACGCTTTAAGTCGCGGTGCTCGTATTTATGCGGAAATTGTTGGCTATGGCATGACCTGTGACGCATACCACATGACCTCTCCGGTACCCGGTGGAGAAGGAGCAGCAAGAGCGATTCAACTGGCACTGAAGGATGGAGGGTTGACCCCAGAGCGCGTCAGCTATATCAACGCTCATGGCACGAGCACTCCCATCAACGATCCAACAGAAACCGCTGCAATCAAACGGGCTTTGGGTGACCATGCATATAAAATAGCAGTGAGTTCTACCAAGTCAATGACCGGCCATCTTTTGGGTGGTTCGGGTGGTATTGAAGCAGTAGCAACAGTTCTGGCGATCGCTAACAACAGGATTCCACCAACAATTAACCTGGACAATCCAGACGAAGGATGCGATTTGGATTACGTTCCCAACACCAGCCGGGAAGCGAATGTCGAGGTAGCACTGTCCAACTCCTTTGGTTTTGGCGGTCACAACGTGACATTAGCCTTTAAAAAATACGCCTAAAGTGAGAAATTGGAAATTAGGGAGCCAAGTCATACAGCAACTTGCTCGATAGTGGCTTACTTTGAGTATAGGCTAACATAGCTAAACATTCACGGGCAATTGCCCCAGTAAGAATGGAAATATTTCTTCCCCAACCCCTAACTCCTAATTTCGTCGGTTCAGCAACCGATAATAATAGGAATCCCCCGTAAAATTAATTCAAAATCCATATCAAAAATCCCAAAATCTGACGCTTGTCCGTCAGCAAGCACCAATGGGATGATACAGTTACCAGTCAACAGAGACCAGTTCCATTGGTAACCGATCGCTGGTCACTGTTCGCTGATTGAAAGAGTGCTAACCCGTCGTAAAAACCAGAGATTATGCCTGTTGCAACCCAAACCCTCGAAGAACTTTGTATTAATTCAATCCGCTTTCTGGCAATTGATGCTGTCGAAAAGGCAAAGTCCGGTCACCCAGGGCTGCCAATGGGCGCTGCGCCAATGGCGTTTGTTCTGTGGGACCGCTTTTTGCGGTTTAATCCCAAAAATCCCAAGTGGTTCAATCGCGATCGCTTTGTCCTGTCAGCAGGTCACGGCTGTATGTTGCAGTATGCCCTACTCCATTTGACCGGTTACGACAGCGTAACAATCGACGACCTCAAACAGTTCCGCCAGTGGGGTTCTAAAACTCCCGGTCACCCAGAAAACTTTGAAACACCAGGGGTAGAAGTCACCACCGGACCTTTGGGTCAGGGAATTGCCAATGCAGTAGGATTGGCGATCGCAGAAGCACATATTGCTGGAAAGTTCAACAAACCCGACGCCACACTTGTAGACCACTATACCTATGTAATTCTAGGTGATGGTTGTAACATGGAAGGGGTCTCAGGCGAAGCTTGTTCGCTAGCCGGACACTTAGGATTGGGCAAGTTAATTGCTCTGTACGACGACAATCACATCTCCATCGACGGCTCCACAGATGTTTCTTTTACAGAAGACGTAAATAAGCGCTTTGAAGCTTACGGTTGGCACGTACAGCACGTTCAAGACGGTAACAACGACCTTGAAGCAATAGCAGCAGCAATAGAAGCAGCTAAAGCTGTTACCGATAAACCTTCTTTCATTAAAATCACCACCACTATCGGTTACGGTTCGCCCAACAAGCAAAACACCGCAGGCGTTCACGGTGCAGCCCTTGGTGGTGATGAAGTAAAACTGACCCGTGAAAACTTGGGTTGGGAACACGAACCCTTTGTCGTTCCAGAAGATGCCCTCAAGCATTTTCGCAAAGCAGTTGAGCGCGGCGCTCAACTAGAAACTGATTGGAACAAAATTTGGGCAGATTATAAAGCTAAATACGCCGAAGACGCTGCCGAATTTGAGCGGTTGTTAAGTGGTAAACTCCCAGAAGGTTGGGAAAAAACACTGCCTGTTTATAAAGCTGAAGATAAAGCAGTCGCAACCCGCAAAACTTCTGAAGTGACCCTAAATGCCCTTGCACCCGCTTTACCAGAGTTGATTGGTGGTTCTGCCGACCTTACCCACTCCAACTTAACCTACTTAAAAGTATCCGGTGACTTCCAAAAAGGTCAATACCACAACCGCAACCTCCGTTTTGGAGTGCGCGAGCATGGCATGGGAGCGATTTGTAACGGTATTGCCCTGCACGGTTCGGGGCTGATTCCCTACTGCGCGACTTTCCTTGTCTTTGCCGACTATATGCGAGCCGCAATTCGCTTGTCAGCACTGTCAGAGGCTGGTGTCATTTATGTTATGACTCACGACTCCCTAGCTTTAGGAGAAGATGGTCCTACCCACCAACCAGTAGAAACTCTAGCTTCCTTGCGAGCAATTCCCAACCTCATCGTCTACCGTCCTGCTGATGGAAACGAAACCTCCGGTGCTTACAAAGTAGCAGTTGAACAAGCAAATAAACACCGTCCTACCCTCATGGCTTTCTCCCGGCAAAACTTGCCTCAGTTGCCAGGAAGCAGCATCGAAAAAGCCGCAAAGGGTGGTTACATCGTTGATGGCGATGAGAACGAAACACCAGATCTTATCCTCATTGCTACTGGTAGCGAAGTACACCTTTGTGTCGAAGCTGCTCAGAAATTGAGAGAAGCAGGTAAGAAAGTTCGTGTTGTCTCCCTACCTTCTTGGGAAATTTTTGAAGAGCAACCAGCAGATTATCGCGAATCGGTACTACCCAAAGCTGTTACTAAGCGGTTAGCTGTAGAAGCAGCTTCTAGCTTTGGTTGGCACCGTTATCTTGGTAGTGAAGGTACAATGATTAGTGTTGAACGTTTTGGTGTTTCTGCTCCTGGTAATGTTGCTATGGAGAAGTTTGGCTATACAGTTGATAACGTGTTGGCTAAAGCAAAAGAATTGTTGGGTTAATTGGCAACAGATTATTTTCTTAAATTTCTTTAAGGGTGGGCATTGCTCACCCTTTTTTTACTTAACTGTACTGCCGTAGTACGAGCAACGCCCACCCTACACAAAGAGTTAAATTAGACTGCTTATTTAGACCTTTAGATAGATAAGGATCTGAGCAAATTGATAGAAGATTAATTACGATATATTACATTTTGCCCGTCTACCAGTGCTTGCAGGCGCAGGATATGCAGAAATTATTAATTCTTTAGAATTTTTCATAAATTTAGCTAACCCTAAGTAGAATAAATTCGGAACAGAGATTGTGACCGATATAGTAAAAGCAACTATTTCAGAGGAAATCTTTGCAGGCGGTGGAGAAATGGGTCAAGTAATGCGATCGCTCGATTGGTCGCAAACGCTTTTAGGTCCGGTATCTCAATGGGCGCAAAGTTTGAAAACAGCGGTCAGCATTATATTAAACTCCCGCTACCCCATGTTTGTTTGGTGGGGAGCAGAGTATGCCAACCTCTATAACGATGCTTACCGTCCAATGCTCGGTGCAAGCAAGCACCCGCAATTTCTGGGACAGTCTGCTAAGGATTGCTGGGCTGAAGTCTGGGATGTTCTCGGTCCCTTAGCTGATAGCGTTTTAACCACAGGCGAACCGACTTGGTCAGACGATTTGCGGCTGATAATGGATCGTTATGGATATTTAGAAGAAACATATTTTACCTTCTCCTACAGCCCAATTCGGGATGAAAGTGGTGGAGTGGGTGGAGTCTTTTGTGCTGTCATTGAAACAACAGCGCGGGTTATTGGCGAGCGTCGTCTGCGAACGTTACGGGAACTAGCATCGAATGCAGCACACGCAAAGACTGTTCTTGAAGCTTGTGACATTGCAGCAGAAACACTGTACAAAAATTCAGCCGATATTCCCTTTGCTTTGCTGTATTGCTTGGAAGAGGAAGGCAAACGAGCAAGGTTGGTAAAAACTGCGGGTGTGGAGGCGGGAACTCCTGCAACCCCGGAGTGCGTGCTCTTAACCGACGCAATAGATCCATGGAATCTGACAAAAGTCAATCAGACAAATACGGCAGAAATTATTCCCGATTTAACAGAGCGCTTCGGGAAACTTCCCATAACATTTCGGGTAGAATCCCCTTCAAAAGCAATAGTGATGCCCATTGCTCGGTCTGGAAAGCAACAACTCGCAGGATTGCTAGTGTTGGGTATTAGTCCCCGACTCCCCTTTGACGATGAGTACCAAGGATTCTTCGATCTAGTTGTCAGCAATATTGCAACTGCAATTGCTAATGCCGATGCTTATGAAGCAGAACGCAAACGTGCTGAGGCATTGGTGGAGTTAGACAGAGCAAAGACAGTCTTCTTTAGCAATATCAGTCATGAGTTTCGTACACCACTTACACTCATGCTCAGTCCCCTAGAAGAAATTTTAGCCGATCCAACAGGACCGCATGCCAGCGATCGCTCTCAACTGGAAATTGCTCATCGCAATTCCCTGCGCTTGTTGAAACTTGTTAACACCTTACTGGATTTCTCTCGTATTGAAGCAGGGCGCATGGAAGCAGTTTACGAGCCAACCGACTTAGCGATGGTAACTGCGGATTTAGCAGGCGTATTTCGGTCAGCTATTGAAAGTGCGGGGATGCAGTTGTTCGTAAACTGTCCTCCCCTGCCTGAAAGAATATACGTTGACCGGGAAATGTGGGAAAAAATTGTCTTGAACTTGCTCTCTAACGCCTTTAAATTCACTTTTGAGGGAGAAATTACTGTTGACTTGCGCTATTGCAGCAATCGCATTGAGTTAGAAGTACGGGATACTGGTACAGGTATTCCACCGGCTGAATTGCCCCACATATTTGAGCGCTTTCATCGAGTGCAAGGAGCTAGGGGAAGGACTTATGAAGGTTCGGGCATTGGTTTGTCATTAGTTCGGGAACTCGTAGACCTACACGGCGGTACGATTCAAGCGAGCAGCGTCATTGATGAAGGAACAAGTTTTATTGTGTCCATTCCTACAGGATGCGCTCACTTGCCGCAAGAACACATTAAATCAACATCCATCTCGGCAACAACAGCAATGGTAACAATTCCCCATGCTGAAGCGGTAATTCCCTGGTTGCCAGAAGAAAGTGGGGGAGTGGGAGAGTGGGAGAGCGGACAAGGAGGAGAATTCATGCCCTCACCCTCACCCGTGCGTGTCTTGTTAGTTGACGACAACGCTGATATGCGCCACTATATGAAACGTTTGTTGAACCAAAAGTACGAGGTGCAAGCTGTAGCCGATGGAGTGGCTGCGCTGGCTGCGGTTCATCAACAAACTCCGGATCTTGTAATTACAGACGTTATGATGCCGAAACTAGATGGTTTTGGTTTGTTAAGCAAGCTACGGGCTAACCCAAAAACAAGAACTTTGCCCGTTATTCTGCTATCTGCCCGCGCTGGAGAAGAATCCCGCGTTGAAGGTTTAGAAGCGGGCGCAGATGATTATCTTATCAAGCCCTTCTCCGCTCGTGAATTATTGGCTCGTGTGGAGGCAACTCTCAAGATGGCTCAGATGCGGCAAGAAGTCGCCCGTTACGAGCAGATCTTACGGGTAGAAACCGAGATAGCACATAGCAAAATCAACAACATTCTAGAAAGCATCACTGATGCGTTTGTGGCATTCGACCACCATTGGCGCTACACTTACGTCAATCAGCAAGCCACAGAGCTTTTGCACAAGAGCCGTGAAGAGTTACTCGGCAAGCAAGTGTGGGAGGAAGTTTTTCCAGAAACAGTTGGAACTCTGATTTACCAAGAGTTTCATCGTGCTGTTACGGAGCAAGTTGCTGTTGTCTTTGAGGAATTCGGTCAGTCAATAGGTAAGTGGCTGGAAATTCACGCCTATCCCTCCCCAGATGGTCTTGCTGTTTATTTTCGGGACATTACCGAACGAAAGCATTCACAAGCAGCACTACAGCAGAGTGAAGAACGTTACCGCTCGCTGGTAGAAGCCACTGCATCAATTGTCTGGGTTGCCGATGGCTCTGGCTCAATTGTGTCAGCACCCGCTTGGGGAACATTGACCGGGCAAACGCAACAGCAGTACATGGGCTGGGGTTGGCTTGATGTAGTCCATCCAGATGACCGTCAATTGACAGTTCAAACCTGGACTGAAGCACTACAGAACAAGGTATCCTGCGAGGTTGAGTATCGATTGTTACATTATGACGGGGAATATCGTTATGTGTATGTACGGGGCGTACCTATCTTAGACGTTGCTGGTAATGTACGGGAGTGGATTGGCACAGTCACCGACATCAGCGATCGCAAACAAGCAGAGATAGCACTGCGGGATAGCGAACAGAAGTACCGTAACATCGTACAAACAGCCAATGAGGGTATTTGGTTGATTGATGCTGAAACTCAAACACTCTACGTTAACGAGCGGATGGCTCAGATGCTCGGCTACACGACAGAAGAAATACTTGAGCGTACAGTACTTGAGTATTGCTTCCCACAAGATATTTTATCTGCCTGCAAGCACATTGGTAGCAATTTCCAGGGAAAAAATGAGCAATTTGATTTTCGCTTCCGACGCAAGGACGGTAAAGAACTGCTAGTGCTAGCGTGTACCAGTCCCGTGCGAGACGGACAAGGTAATATTATTGGCGCACTAGGGATGTTCACAAATGTGACAGCTCGCAAGCAAGCAGAAAAGGCGCTACAGCAGAGTGAAGAGCACCTGAAATTGGCAAACGAGCGATTTGAGTTGGCAGCGACAGCGGTGAACTGTCTGATTTATGATTGGGATATAAAGCGAGATTTGGTTGAAAGAACTGATGGGTTAACCAGAATTTTAGGTTATTCACTTGCAGAAGCCGAACCAACCTCTCAGTGGTGGTGCGAACGCGTGCATCCGGGGGATTTGCAACGGGTAAAAGAGGAAGCAGCAACTGTCTTTACAAAGAGCGATCGCTTTACCTGTGAGTATCGAATCCTTAACAAAAGCAACCAGTATACCTATGTAGTAGACCATGGAATAGTTGCTGCACGAGACGCTCACGGAAACCCAAGCCGGATAGTAGGGAGTACCGTAGATATCACAGAGCGCAAGCAAGCAGAGTCAGAACGCGCCCAATTACTCGAGCGAGAGCAGCAATACACGCGTCGCCTGCAAAAACTTACTGAAGCATTCATCGCCATTAATTCCACCTCATCACTGAATGAAAGGTTGCGATTGATTACAGATAAAGCTCGTGACATTATTGAAGCGCATCAGTCAGTCACTAGCATGACAGTAGATCAAAATTGGGCACAAGCAATTCACACAATTTCTATGTCAGACAAATACGCCCGGTGGCAAAATTACAAAGTAAAACCAGATGGTTCGGGTATCTATGCGTTTGTTTGTCGCACGCAGCGTCCGGTACGAATGACCCAAGCTGAACTAGAAGCACATCCGGCTTGGCGTGGATTTGGTAAAGAAGCAGCCAACCATCCACCGATGCGGGGTTTGTTGGCTGCTCCCTTTACTAACCGTAATGGCAAAAACATCGGGCTCATCCAACTTTCTGACAAACATTCTGGCGAGTTTACCCAAGAAGATGAAGCCATGCTCGTACAACTAGCGCAGATGGCATCAGCTGCAATTGACAATGCTCAACTTTATGAGGAATCTCAACAAGCCAATCGCGTCAAAGATGAGTTTTTAGCAATCTTATCTCATGAATTGCGTTCCCCACTCAACCCTATATTAGGTTGGGTAAAACTTCTGCAAAGTCGGAAGCTCGATAACCAGAAAACAGTTGAAGCTTTGGTAACTATTGAGCGTAATGCTAAGTTGCAAACCCAACTGATTGACGATTTATTGGACGTTTCCCGAATTTTACGTGGTAAGTTAAGCTTAAATATTGCTCCGGTGAGCTTGAAATCCATTATTGAGGCAGCCTTAGAGACAGTGCGTTTAGCTGCGATCGCGAAATCAATCCAGATTCAGACAGTCTTAGAACCACATTGTAGAAGCAACGTTCGCCCCCATCAACTACAAGTTGCAGGCGATCCCAACCGTTTACAGCAAGTGATTTGGAATTTACTTTCCAACGCCATCAAATTTACTCCCAATGGTGGATGCGTACAAATACGATTAGAACAAGTCGGAGATGCCGTACAAATTCAAGTCACTGACAATGGTAAAGGCATTAGTACAGAGTTTTTACCCTATGTTTTTGACTACTTCCGCCAAGCTGATGCTTCCACAACTCGAACACATGGCGGTTTGGGATTAGGGTTAGCCATTGTACGTCACCTCGTAGAGTTGCACGGCGGTACGGTAACGGCTGCTAGTCCTGGTGTTGGACAGGGGGCGAGTTTTACAGTTATGCTGCCAATGCTAAATTTTGAGCCAGAGATAAAGGAGGATGAGCCAACCGATAGCGAACCTGATTTGACAGGAATTCGTGTTTTAATTGTAGAGGATATTACTGACTCCCGTGAATTTCTAGTTTTTGTACTTGAACAATATGGAGCGATCGCAATAGCAAGTACATCAGCACGAGAAGCATTCGAGGTGCTGCAACAATTCCAACCAGATGTAATCGTAAGCGATATTGGTATGCCAGGTGAAGATGGATACACCTTAATTCGTAAAATCAGAGCACTGACTTCAGAACAGGGAGGTAGAATTCCAGCCATCGCTTTAACAGCGTATGCTAAGGATGAAGATCGGGATAAAGCACTGTCAGCTGGTTTTCAAAAACATCTTTCCAAGCCTGTAGAGCCAGCAGAATTAGCAGCTACCATCGCCAGTCTTCTAACAAATTCTTAATAAAATTTATTTAGGGCTTGCTGAAAAGAAGAAATTAATAGATCGCTGGTTACTGCTCGCTGCTCATTAAAATAAGTAAAGGGGGACAAGGAAATTAGCCCCGTGCAAGCCATTCCCTTATCTCCCACCTCTCCAAGATTCCCTCTCTTACATGGGCAGATAAAGAGCAGTAAACTACAGCATTTATCGAACATCCAATCCGGATAATGAGTGGATAAGTTCGTGTTGCATATGGTTTACAGAGCCATAATATACCCCACTTTACTTACCCGTGTCGCTCTCCCACAGTTGAGTTTTTACCTATACGAAGTATTAGTCTCTTACCCGAACTTTTGGCTAGGTATCCTTAATACACAAGGATTACGAGCTATTACGTAGGTTACTCGTAACGCTAACTTTTTTCAAGGATACAGCTGGTCTTAAAAGGACCAGACCCATCATAATTCATAGAATCGGTCAAAATTTAAAGCAAAATATAACTTGCAGAGAGAATTATGTTGCTTGTCAGACTAATTATCTTTTAAGAATTCGTTGAAAAAGTAGTTGTTAGGAAAGACTGACAATTCCGCGTTTAAGAGCAACAAGAACTGCTTGGGTTCGGTCATTGACAGCTAATTTGCTTAAAATATTGTTGATGTGGAACTTAACAGTACTTTCAGAAATACGCAGGGTAGCACTAATATCTTGGTTGCTCTTACCAACTGCCATCAAGCAAAGAACTTGCGTTTCGCGATCGCTCAGTTCTGGGTTACTCATCCGTTCTGCTAGTTTAGCTCCCACTGTAGGTTGAAGATACTTTTGGTTGCTAGCAACGGTGCGAATAGCTGTTAAAAGTTCATCAGGTTCAGCGTCTTTGAGCAAATAGCCCTTTGCGCCCGCCCGCAATCCGCGATAAATATCTTCATCACCATCAAAGGTTGTCAGTACAATAATTTTGGCATCATGAAACTCACTACAAATCAAGTCGATAGCACCAACACCTCCCAACTTAGGCATCCGCAAATCCATGAGAGTGACATCGGGTTGATATTCGCGAAACATTTCTATGGCAGAAATCCCATCACCCGCCTGTGCAATCACCAGCAGATCTGGCTCTCGTTCAATCATCACCGCTAAGCCCTGACGTACCACAGGATGGTCATCAGCAATCAGAACGCGAATAAGATTTGACTGAACTGAGGTTTTAGCCATTTGTGCTAGTTGTTAGTTGTTAGTTGTTAGTTGTTAGTTGTTAGTTGTTAGTTGTTAGTTGTTAGTTGTTAGTTGTTAGTTGTTAGTTGTTGGTTGAAAATCACTAACCACTAACCAATACCACCACTTCTGTACCCTCTCCCGGATGACTTCGTATCGTCAGTTCTGCTCCCATCTGTTGAGCTCGTTCTCTCATTCCCAAAAGACCATAACCATTACTGACAGATGCGCTGTCTGCATCAAATCCCCGTCCGTTATCTTGAATTCTTAAAAGACACCGTGTTTGTTCGTATATCACTTCAACTCGAATTTCACCAGCATCTGCATACTTAACAGCGTTTGTCAAGGCTTCTTGTGCTATTCGCAGGAGATTATTTTCTATATCTGTTCGTAAGGAGTACACCTCACCTGTTACTTCACAAAGAATATGGGTGTTGGAATAAGATTGCATTTGCATCGTTAGGCGATTGAGAGCACTACATAGATCTCCATCTTCCAACAACTGCGGACGTAGCGCCTCTACTGAACGACGTGCTTCTGTCAAACCTCTACGTGCTAAATCGCGTACTGTCTTGATATGTTCTTTTGCTTCAGAGGAAGCACCTTCCATGACTCGTGAAGCAGCCCCCAAATGAACGACAATGCCCGTAAAAGCTTGCGCTAGGGTATCGTGAATTTCTCTTGCCATGCGATTGCGTTCTTCAAGAACAGATGCTTCTTCCGCTTGCTTGCGCTCGGTAATGTCTTGTCCTATACCTATAATCGTATCATGATTCAATCGAATGTTTGCCCAGGAAGTCTCGATATAATGTCCCAAGCTAGTTCTAATTTTAAAGTCTTGCCATTTTCCAGTGGCTGCGATCATATGTTCTAAAACTTGAGCACGAATCTGAGAGTCGGGAAAAAATTCTTCTAGTATGTTAGTTTGATGAATTTCTTCTTGAGAGCAACCTAAGAGCCGTTTGAACTCTCGATTTACTAAACAAAATCTACCTTCATTATCATAAAGAGTCAACATAACGGGAATGTGGTCGAAAATAGTTTGTAAAAGTTCTTTTTGCTCCCGTAGAGCTTCTTCTATACGCTTGCGTTCTTCAAGTTCTGCTATTAGCTTTAAATTTTGCTCTAAAAGTTCTTTAGAAAGCCTTCTAAGGCGCAACTGATTCTCAACTCGAGCTAAAACTTCTTGAGATTCAAAAGGTTTAATGATGTAATCTACTCCACCTAAAGAAAAGGCTTTTACCTTGTCTAATATTTCATGTAAAGCACTGATAAATATAATGGGAATATCTTGAGTTCGAGGAGACGATTTCAACCGCTCGCAGATTTCATAACCATTCATTCCCGGCATCATAATATCTAATAAAATGAGATCGGGTAAATTTGATTGAATAAATGTAAGTGCTAATTTACTACTTGAAGCAGGATGTACCTTATATCCTGCTTTTAATAAAATATTGCTTAAAAGATTTAGGTTGTCGGGTGTATCATCAACAATTAAAATTGTTCCTTTATCTAATAAGTTTTTAACTGCATTCATTTTTTTAAATCTATTTTCATGAAATTGAATTATCGATTTTTAAATTATTAAATAAAATCCAACAACGTATCGTACTGAAAATTCCGAGCCAAGGTATCTAAGGCTTGGGATAAGGAAGGATTAAATTCAGAGATAAGATGAATAAATTGCCGAATCGACTCTACATCTAGAGCGATAATTGCTTGGCGCAAATTAGCAACTAAATTTTTAGGTAAGCTATTAATAGCGTCTTTGGTCAAAACCTGAGCTTCATTTGTAGCTGTTGGATTCGATTGGGGTAATGCGAGATCTCGAGCGCAGACATAACAAATACCAAGGTGTTTGTGCAGAGCCTCAAAAATGTCTTCTAATTGAAAAGGCTTTCGGATAAAATCATCACAGCCCGTACTCAAAAAAAGCGAGCGCTTGTCTTCTAAAACATCCGCGCTCAAGGCAATAATTTTAGTTTTGAATGAAGAATTTTGCTGTAGTTCCCTAGAGCGAATCCTTCGGATGGTGTCAATAACAGACATTCGCAAATTCATAAAAATAAGGTGTGGTTTCCAATCGTTCCAGATTGCGAGCGATTCTTGTTCATTTCTGGCTTCTTGTAATTCAAAATTTAGGGGAGAGAGCAATTTCACTAACAATTGGCGGTTATCTTGATGATTGTCTACCAATAAAATACGATATTGTGGTTGATTGGGAGCAAGTGCTATGACACGACGAGGTGCTTGTTGGTTGTTGAGAGGCGAAGTTTTAACAACGCAGGTAGGAAGGTAAAATTGGAAGGTGCTACCACAGCCGACACAAGAACTTACACTGATGTCGCCCCCCATTAAGTGTACTAAAGAGCGTGCGATAGTCAATCCCAAGCCCGTTCCTTCTGGAAATTCTTGTCCCACAGGTGTTTGGACAAAAGGTTCAAAAATACTGTCTAACTCACTTTCAGCAATACCGCAACCAGTGTCTGAAATTCTAAAATGTAAAGAGTAAGAAGGAGCCATTTCCCGTTCCTCTCCTCTAACATAAAGCGATACTCTACCTCTAGTAGTAAATTTTAAGGCATTAGAAAGTAAATTTATCAAAACCTGACGCAATTTGACTTCATCACCATGCACGTATTTTGGCACTTCTTTTTCACCATGAAATGATAATTCCAACCCTTTACTATACGCTGTGAGTTGGAACATACTTTTCATATCATCCAGCAATTGATGTAAATCAAATTTCTTTTCATTTAGAGTTATTCGTCCTGCTTCAATTTTTGATAAATCCAAGACTTGGTCAATCAACCTCAGCAGGTGTTCGCCGTTACGAACAATTGCCAGCACATTTTCTCGGTTTTCAGGGGATAAGTCATTAGAACGGCTCATTAATTGTGAAAAACCTAGAATGGCGTTGAGTGGCGATCGCAATTCGTGACTCATATTTGCCAAAAACACGCTTTTAGCGCGGTTTGCTGCTTGTGCTGCTTCTTCAGCACGTCTGCGTTCTATAATTTCTTGTTGTAGTGCCAAAGAGCATTGTGCGGCTTGCACATTCAAATTATTTTCTAAATACATAACTCCTACCAATTTCTTAAAATAAATTGATTAATTGACAAAAAGTGTATTATATGATTCAAAATTACCCCGTTACGAGGGGCAGAAGCTGAGTCAAAAGACATAACTCCTACTTTTAAGTAGTTGTATGCAACACAAGCTTATGCACTTTTGGTTAGGTGAAAGCTCGCTATTTTGCTAGTTCAAACCTAAACTTAAGTATAGGTACTGGAATTGAGGAAAGAAAGAATTCTTACGAGCGTGGCAAAATTGTGCGCTCGGCATTCAATACTGCTCGGATAATAATTTTTGTAGGTTGGACAACCCCAACAAATGCCTGTAAATGTTGGGTTTCGTTCTTCAAACGCCACGTCACTCAACAGGGGGAACCTCCGTTGAAGCACCTGTCGTCTTTGCCCAAGTGAAGCATCTGACGTGGAAACCCCCAAGCCCTTACGGGTATGTGCAAGGCACACGCTACGCGTTGCGAAGCTATGCCCGCAGGGCTATACGCCAGTCCCCTCGTGCTGTAAACCTGCTTTCAGGGCTGGACTCACCGCAACTTCTCTGGGAACGGCGCTGCTCTGGGCACGTGAGTGGCTCCCCGACCTACGTATTCTCGCATTTTTAGGCTTAACCGACAAGTATTGGCTCGGCATTACCTTTTCATGGTATCCATTCTAAAACCACACCAACGCGGCTGTCTTTCTCCTCTTTAGAGTTTTGAAACTGAATATCTGTCGATAGCCGAAAGTCACGAGTCACAGCGTAACTGACTGACAAAGTTGTCAAGCCAACTTCTTCACTCGTGCGCGGAGCAACCCAGCTTTGGGTCAAAGAAATATCTGCAGCACCGCCACGAGATAACACCAACAGCGCCCTAACCCCCAAATTCATGCCATTTGTTAAGTAACTATCTGTTTCTAAGTGTCGGTAACCTGCAACGGCTGCAATATTAATATAGCTTCCTAAAGGACGCAAATAGTAACGTACATCTCCTCCGTAAGTCTCGCGCTGACCGTTAAATGTTGTTTGGTACTCCCCACTCACTGTTACACGACTGCGACCAATCAAAATATCTTCAACACCAAGATTTACCCCAAGTGCTTCGTCTGTTGAAGGAAATGCAGACAAGCCAAACCTGATTCTTGTGGGAAAACTGGGGTCATTTTTGATTTCCTCCAACACGTTGGGGACTTGGCGCTGCCAACGCTGTAATACTGGGCTGTTCTTAATAATCTCTGGATTTATATCTAAGTCTTGAGCAGCTTTTGAAGGAGTTTCGCACCAACTCGGAGTGGTTGCAAGCAGGAAGTTGAGGCTCAAACCAAAACATATCCCTTTAACCCCCCATTTTTGCCATTGTTTGGGGGGCGATATACTATGCTTGTTGCATCCGTTGTTTATCAACCTGTGTACCTAAGGTGCTGGTGAGGTAGTGGGTGATGGAGATGAGCTACTTGTGGGTGTAGCATTTGGTGATGTTGTTGGCGATGGGGATTCATTTGTTATAGGTTTGGAGCTAGTGGAAGTCGATCCCGTTGTTGGTTTTTTGGGAGATGATGAAGATGTATTGGTTGCTGGTTTGGAATTACTAGAACTTGATTTGGAGCGTTGCTGCTGATAGTAACCTGTAACTTTTTTAACGTAGTCAGCCGTAAATCCACTATTGCATCCCGTATAGTTACCTGTCATCCACCAACAAGCAACACCACGCACGGCTGCAGTTTCATTACCAGTTGCGGAATACTGCTTGTTCAATTCGCGGGTTGTAATACAGGAAACAACCTGACGCGCCAAATTGGAATCATTCTCAAATTGTGTTGGTGTGACTTCTTTTTTCAGGCAATTTTTTGACCATCCTTTGAGGGTTTCTGGTTTAACTTGCCAATCACTGTAATATCCATCATTTTGACTGCCAGTTTTAGGAGCAGCAAGTCTCAGGGCTTCCACCATCGCCGCAATTTGGGCATTAGAGACTTGTTGCTTTGCTTGAGCAAAAGAAGATTCTGGCATGACCAATGAAAATAATCCCAAGCTGAGAGTTATTCCAAATAGCCGCGATAAGCCAGGTACGGCTTGCACTAAGAGCGATAAGCTGACAGCTTGCGCCAAGGGCGATCGCATTCTCTTGTTCCTCACAAACACAAACTTCTTAAGGATAAAGGATAAAGGATGAACTATAAAGTAGAAATGACTCTAGAGATTGAAGAGTTTATCCTCTGTAGTCATTCAACATTGCTAAGTGCTTGTGTACGGGTGCAAGAGTATTGGCTGCGATCGCTCCACTAGCAGCCACTGCGGGTAATCCGATACCGGGAAAGGTAGAGTCTCCACAACACAACAACCCTGGAAGAGGTGTACCCGAGCCAGGAAAGAATCCTTTTCCTGCGGGAATTGCCGGACCATAAGAACCTCTGTGACGGCGCAAATAGCGTTCGTGAGTTATGGGTGTGCCCACAAGTGTCACTTCGAGGCGGGAACGCACATCTGGAATCACTCGTTCCAATGCTTGCCACATGACTTCTGCACGCGTTTGTTTTTGCTTGGCATATTCCTCGCTCTTTCTATCCATTCCCTGCCAAACAGAGTAGGGTTCGCTACCGGGAGTATAAGCGTGGATCGCATGCTTTCCCGGTGGTGCAAGTGAGGGGTCTAACACTGATGGAATGGATATCAACACAACGTTTTGAGGCGCAGTGACACCCAGATTCCAATCCTTAACAAATAAGTAGTGACAGGCAAGGTCGGAACGCAATCCTCGTGCATCAATACCCAGATGTAGGTGCATAAAGCTCTCACATTCCGGCGTACTTGCTCTTTGTTCCTGAAACTGTTTTGGCACTGCTCCAGTAGGAAGCAACTTGAGTGTATCCCAAACGGATGCATTTGAAACCACCGCCCGACGTGCCATTATCTTTTTTCCATCACGCGATCTTACACCGACAGCACGTTGCGAGGGCATACCTAAAGACATAGCGCGACTTGTCTCTACAAGAATTTCCTCAACATGAGTGTTTAACATCAGCTGACCTCCATGCCGTTCGAGTCCCCTGACAAGTGCATTTACCAAAGCACCGCTACCACCTATTGGGTAATCAAGCATAACGCCCGGTCGATACCAATCAGCAAACATAAACGCCACCTCAGCTGCACTCGTACCGCTAGCTGGCAATCCTGAGAGAAGAAAACAAAGCAAGTCCAGCCAATTACGCGTAAAGGGATCTTGAATAACACTGTCCATAATTGGACTAAAAGCTCCGATCAGCTTGGGGAAACTGGCAATATGCTCAAACAAAGACGGAGCAAAGGAACCAACTGTCAGTACTGCACCGATATCTAAGCGGAGGGCGGCTGGTGACATTGCAGTCGCAGCACGTCCGAGTGGTGCCATCACTCGCTGTAATTCCCGCCATTCAGCTACAGCTTGCTCGCCACGCAATCTTAATAAAACTTCACAAAATTGTTCGCCTCCTACTGAAGTGTCAAAATCTCCTTCTGGCAGACAACATCCCCAAGTATCATATGTTACAAAATTTAAATTTTCACCAATGGCATTTAAAACTTGTTTGAGAGGATTGGATGAAGGGTTGTAAGACAATCCAGAATACAGAGAAGGTCCTGAGTCAAACTTGTAACCATTCCGTTCAAAACTATGTGCGGCTCCTCCGGGAATTGAGTGGCTCTCACAAACCACAACATCAAAGCCATACTTTGCCAGGAGAGATGCACAGCTTAAGCCTCCGATTCCGCTACCAATAACGATTACATCCGTCTCGCGATCGCTTGTCATTAATATTACCTAAAAAAAGTTTGCAAAATTACATGAAGTACAGTTAAATTATTGCTAGTTGTTTTGAGGACAGATCGTGCGTAAACTGTCAGTAACTCTTCTCCTCATTTTAGGGTTTAGCGTATTTTTTGCTACTGCAACACGTGCTTCTGAAAAGCTCCCCCTGACTACTTTAGTTCTGCGCGACCATAAAATTACCATTAATACGACTCCTAATGGGTTTGCATACACCGTCATAAGAGCTTCAGACGGTACCGTACTTGATGCTCAACTGAATGATACTCAACTACAAGCAAAATATCCCGAGATTTATGATGCTGTCCGCCCTTCAATGGCAGATGGGAAGGAAACAAATGACGCAACAGTTTGGGGTGGAACTCAACACGTTCCAGCCAATGCTCTACCAAAATGATTCAAGGGGCGGGCATTTTGCCCACCCTCTATAACAATTTCATGAGTTATAGATACTTACTTTATTTACGACGATTTCTACTAGCAGCAATTAGTTTCTTTCTACTACCACCGATCGTTTATGGATGGTTGTGTCTTCAACGTCCACCCCAAACAAATTTAGAGCAAGCCCTTTTTCAGGGAATAGTTTACAAACGCATTGCTCGTTCCACACCGCGTCCAGTCATGACGCATATCGTCGCTATTGACTTAACCTCACCAGGGATAAAAGCGCTTGTCACTCCCGGAGTAAAAACTTCACATGATGGTGAAATTAGGGCACAAACGACTTCAGAATTTCTCACTCAGTTTAAGCTGCAATTAGCAATTAATGCAAGTTACTTCCTGAATTTCTACGAACACGCTCCTTGGAATTACTATCCACACAGCGGCGATGTTGTTAATCCCATTGGTGAGGCTATTTCTAATGGATACCGTTATTCTCAACCTGAAAAATACTGGTCTGTGCTGTGTATTTCATCCACCAACCGCGCTCAGATTTTAGAAAGTGAAAAGTGCCCTGAAGGAACAAAACAAGGCGTTGCAGGAAATCAGCTTTTAGTCGATCGCGCTCAGTCAGCTATTTCCGACTTAGGTGATGACAAACCTTATCCGCGAGTTGCAGTTGCGGTGAATCGAGAAGGGACAAAACTTTGGTTAATTGCTGTTGATGGCAAACAACCGCTTTACAGCGAGGGCGTTGCGATCGCGGAGCTAACAAAGATTATTTTAGATTTAGGTGCTTACACGGCATTGAATATAGATGGAGGTGGTTCAACAACATTGGTCATAGCAAGGAATCAGAAACCAAAAGTTTTAAATGCTCCAATTCATACAAGAGTACCAATGCGCGAACGTCCAGTCGCAAATCACTTGGGATTTTATGCCCTCCCGATTAAACAACCCCTCTCCCCAGTAGAGAGGAGTTAGGACAGGTTCAGGAATCGCAACCTAAAGATTCACGGGTGGAAACACCTGTTTTAGGATTTACACCGGTAGCACTCTCACAAAGCTTCTTAACTTCCAAACGATCTAAAACTGCGTTACTAAAATCAGCACCTGTGACATCAACATTATTAAAAGTCGAACGCAACATCATTGCGTTTGTAAAAACTCCATCACTAAAATCAGCACCTTTAAAGTCTGATAGATAAGCTATGCCATCAGTAAAATCAACACCATGGAGATTCGCTCCCCGCAACAATGATGCATTAAAAACTCCACCACGGAGATCGGCATTGCTAAAATTAGCGTTTTCCAGCTTGAGACTAGTATACTCTTGCCCGATCAAGCTTTGGTTTGAAAAATCTCTACCGCTTAGCTGATTGCTTGCGGCACGACTGATACTGGAAGAACTTGCTGCATGTGCTGACAGGGGAGACAAAAAAAGAACAGTAGCCAAGACTAACCCAGCTAGTGCTTGCCAATACCTCATAATGCTAACTTCATAAATCGCAACATCTCTATTAAACAATATTAAGAACCCTAATTCAATCGCTTCTCAGTAGGTGCAGGTAAAAAACTAAAAATGACTGTATGGTTGTATAACTTTGTATTAAGTATAGACTGGAAAATATAGAAACCTTACCATTGCGCTCTCGCTCCCATGCAAATTTTTTTGGTCTGTCTTGGTGTTTTTGCAATAGTAAATTAACAAATATTTATTCCTAAAGATAGAAGGGATTGAGAACTGAATGATATGCTTGAAAAGCCTTGCGGATATTGACATTTATAGTTTTATGATAGTTCGCAGGAATGAGTGACAAAACGAGTGGATATGCTTTGTCAATGTATAATTCATATCACTGCTTGCAGTGTACGAGGTATTTTTGGTTAATTAGTAAGCGATCGCACGCTAACGCTATGACTTTCGTGCCTTAGTCCTAGAGGTTTAGCAAAATTATTAAGTCTCTTACGATACCAATACAGCCTCTTCAAACACTTTTACAAGCAAAACAAAACTTGGGATTGCTTCCCAAGTTTATCATTAAAAAAAACGTGCTTACTTATAGTTATGACATCAAAAGAAGCTAGCAGCGA
This sequence comes from Tolypothrix bouteillei VB521301, assembly GCF_000760695.4. Taxonomy (GTDB): domain Bacteria; phylum Cyanobacteriota; class Cyanobacteriia; order Cyanobacteriales; family Nostocaceae; genus Scytonema; species Scytonema bouteillei_A. Next base: position 2,995,438 of record NZ_JHEG04000001.1, read on the forward strand.
CAAAAAAGTTGAAAATTCTCCTGCTGAACCAGAAACCACCGTTGCCCAAACGCAAGACCCAGCACCGGAAGAACCTACAGCCCAAGAGGAAGAGCAGAAGCCAACTGTAGACGAAAAGCAGAAGCCAACCGTAGACGAAAAGCAGAAGCCAACCGTAGACGAAAAGCAGAAGCCAACTGTAGACGAAAAGCAGAAGCCAACCGTAGACGAAAAGCAGAAGCCAACCGTAGACGAAAAGCAGAAGCCAACTGTAGACGAAAAGCAGAAACCAACTGTAGACGAAAAGCAGAAGCCAACTGTAGACGAAAAGCAGAAACCAACTGTAGACGAAAAGCAGAAGCCAACCGTAGACGAAAAGCAGAAGCCAACAGGAGAGGAAGAGCCAAAGCCCGCTCCAGAGGAGCCTGGTGCTATCTTTCAAGCAGTTGGCGTTATTACAGGTAAGGTTAAGTTTGGAGAAGCAAATGACAATACCATTACGATTGGTAATAAAGAGTACCCACTTTTCTATGCTCCACGCAAGCAGAAAGCTTTTGATGCACTCAAGAAAGAGATAGAAGCAACAGGCGAATCGATCCAACGGGTGGTTGTTTATCCAAGATTTACTCATTTTCCCGGTAGGGACATACCGCCTAACGTTGGCTTCCAACTTGTTGGCTTTGACAAAGGACGCCATGAAGAGGTGATTTCAGAAGAACTTGCTGACATGGAGTTTAAACTTTGCGGATTGTGGCAGTTTATTCCTGTTTGTCGCACACCATGTATCTCTGTTTTCAAGAATTTTACTAAAGAACGACTGGAGCACATTAAACAATCGGAACCAGCTAAAAAAGTAAAATACATGAAAGCCAGTCACTTACCTTTGTTCTGGCGAGACGCGTTGGTACCACCATTTAGGTTTAATCCCAAAGCATCAAAAGAAGAGCAAGGTAAACCAGTTTTTGTACAAATTAAGGCAAAATTTGTGCCACATCGGGACGCTTTTGAATTTGATTCATTACTGGGATTGCCACTGGAGAAACCACCAAAGTTCCTCAAAGCTAGTAAAGATGATAAAGCAACAGCGATCGCAGAAAAAAGAGCAGCGCTGAAAGCAGCGGGTAAGGATACCGCCCCGCCAAAAGGAAAACCACCTTTTAAAGGCAAGCCCAAAGGGAAGTTTCCGAGCAAACCTTACAACAACTCTGAGGGTAGCTCTCAGGTTAAACCTCAGGGTAGTCCTGAAGGTAGTCCTCAGGGCAGTTCTGAAGGAAGACCAAAGGATTTACCCAAGCCCAAGCCCAAGCCCAAGCCACAACAACCCTCCTAGGCGAGCTTAAGGTATCGTAAACCCAGCCTAGAATTTGACCGAACAGGATGTTAAGACGCGCTATGGCGCGTCTCTACTTAATTCTCAAACCCAATAAACAAAGGACTAGTCCAAACTTTAGAATCATCTACTTGGCGACCAGAAATGTAGACTGGCAAAAAACCGTGGGGTGTAGACTGGGGTTCGAGTGTAAAACTACCACTCATGTCTGTTGGCATGGAAGTTGCGCTCAAGCGTTCCACTGCAACAAACAGTTCTGCGCCACCCAGTTCTTGCCGTAAAATCTCTTTATCTAAAATCTCTTGACCTGTAAATTCCCAACTAAATTCCGGACAATGAATGTAAGGATTGCGCTGTAATGGGCTACCTAACTTGATATAACTATCAATTTGTACTTTTAACTGAAAACGAGCATGGAGTAAATCTGACAGATCTAATTCCACAGCATCTGAATCCCCATAAGTATCCGAACGAAACTCCAGTTTTAAAGCGCCAGCACGTCTGACATATTCTTCCGGATGTTCCAAACCATAAATTTGATAGCACTGAACTAGAGTATTGGAGTATTCCAAGGTACCGCGCCACTCTGCCCAGCGGTAGCGGTCTTTAATTCTAGAACCACCCCAACGCAAGCGAATTTTATTTGGGGCATAACCCGCTTCTGAGTGCAGGTTTCTCCGCCAGAGCAAACCTTTATGAGTGTAAGCAGCAATTTCATCCCAACCAGTGCTACCTAACAATCGATAGTTAATGGTGACTGCACCAGATGTACTGAATTCGTCTCCCTGAATATGTGAGCCAGACCACAATAAAGCAACAAGACGATCGCCTGTTGTTGCCCAAGTATGACGGGAACGCAGGGCGTGATTGATGTCTGACTTTGTTAGCGATCGAGCAATTATCCCCGTGACACCACCATTCACCCCAAAAACTGCTGTACCGGGAACTCCTCCGCCACAACGCCCCCGATGTTCGTCACCGTTGGCTGATACCCCCAGCTTATATCCTCGAGCGATCGCATCTTGGTAGAACCACGGGAAATGACCCCAAGCCGAACCAATTTCAATTAAGCGTTCGAGTTTTGGGTGATGCCAGTCTAAAATGGCACGTCGTCCACCAACATGAGGAATCAGTAAATGTTGTTCTGGATTGTGAATGTATGCTGCATAAAGCTGATCGACAGGCCATGCTCCAGGCAGCAGTTGCTTGCCTTTCATGTCTTCATTCCATTCAAAAGAGCGAACCTGCTTGCCTTGACGGTCAAAGGGAAACAAGACTTCGTCACCCAAGAAAATCACATTGCGATCGCCTCCTGCAGCCGAATTCCCGCACCACTCCGTACCGGGATAGCAGAGAAATTCCCCTTCCTCAGTAATTTCCTGACACAACTTGACATCTTGCTTCCAGCGTTCCTCAGTAATATTAAAATCATTAGCCGTGTAACCTAAAACATCCAGTCCGGCTACATCCCGACCGTAAGCAAAATTATACTCAGTACTGTTGGTTCCTACCGTATTATTAGAGTGAACGTGAAGGTCTGCAAAAAACGACCTAGGATAACTGAGATGTTTGTCTGCTGTAACGGGAGTTGGAGCGCTTTGTAACTCAGTCCCCTCTAACACAGCCCGAAGGGTCAGTTCTTCATCCGCATCTAAAGTTAAATCTGTCTTGACAACTGCCCAACCTTGTGCAGGTATATCGAGTTGTTGGTTGATTTCTGTAGATGAACTTTGAGCTTTTAACAGCAGTTTTCCTCCCACTCCCCAACAAGCATTCCCCCAAACATCCTCAACCCTGACTCTTATAGGAAAAGACACGCCTGTTTTCACCAGTCGCGGAGTGATAATTGCAAGTTTAGCGGGTTGTCCTGGCAAAATATCAATAACAACATCACCCGGAATTTCTGCAAAGCGAGACGTTCCCACCGGATCGATATAAGCTCTAAATCGGAAACTTTGCTCTACGAAAGTTTGCACCCTTGTTCCCGGTCCGCCAGCACGGCGATCTCCCAAACGAATCAAAATGCGATCGCCGGGTTTAATGTAGCCATCCACAATGTCTACAATAATTGCCTTTTGGTAGGGACGTTCGTGACCTTTTTGGTCAAACCGCACCTTAAGTGACTGCACAGTTGCGGGGCTTTCCCCAGGAAGAGATGGGCGGGCTTGGTATTCAGCAGAGAGATAATTAGCACCTTTCGGGTCTTCTGTCTGAAAAATTCCCCAATCTGAATAAAATTTAAAAGTGACTTTCATCCAAGCCCCATCTGCAATACCAGAAGCACCAACTTCATAATCCAGTAAAATTTCCTGCCAACTTCCAGCTTCGATTTGTTGAGTTGAACAACGCAATCGACCTAGAAAAGGCAAGGTACTGACATACTCTAGATACCCTTGTGGATGAGTATATTCTCCAAGTATTGAATTCAGTGCTTCTTCTGACATATCTTTTTAATTACCTAATTGAGACTAATCCTGCCTTTTCAACAAATTGTTGACCTTCTTTAGACAGTAGTAGATTGGCATAGGCAACTCCAGCTTTTTCTTCAGATCTACCATCACGACGAATAATGATGTATAAATACCTAGTAATGGGGTAGCTACTGTCTCTAAACGCTGCCATATTGAGTTTGTTATTATCAATGACAACTGGTACATACTGTTTGGTGTTACCAGGTGCAAGCGGTAAAGGACGGACTTTGGTCTGAGTTGCGACTAACATAGCAGCACCGATTCCAATTGCTCCTGGGGTGGAAGCAACATCGCGAACAAGCACGGTGTAATCTCGGCTAGATTTGACTTTGGAACTGACGTTTTTTACTTTAGACCCAAGAAGCGTTTTCAGTAAAGCAGTGGTTTTAACGTTTATACTGAAAGGTACGATTGGTAAATTTGGACCTCCTACTTCTTGCCAGTTAGTAATTTTACCAGTGTAGATGTCCTGGAGTTGAGATACGGAAAGTCCGGGAATGGAAATATCTGGATGAGTGTAGGAGGCAAGACCATCAATCGCGACGGCCATTTGATCTAATTTAAAACCGCGACCAATTGCTTTTTGATACTCTGTATCTTCTAGGGGACGACCAGACAAAGCAAAGCTTAGTTGACCGTCAAGCAGCATCTCAATTCCTTTACCCGTACCGGGTTGGCTGTCAGGTGGGTCTACATAACGCAGATTAAATTGCGGGTGTGCTTGACTGATAGCTTGGTGCGTGCCTTGAGCCACCAGAGATGCAAAAATGAGGGAACCACCAAAGTTAAAAGTACCCGTAGGGACATTTGGCACTTCCTTCATAGTCTTGTAAGACTGAATTTCTGGGGTGCTAGAGGCGTCGGAAGTGCTGTTACTGGCAGAAGGACTGCGATCGCTAATTTCTGGTTTTGGAAGAATTTGCTGCCAGAAAAAGTAGCTTCCCACACCAAACAATAAAAATAATAGAGTCAGAATCAACCAAAAATAAGGAAATTCAAAATTAGCTTTAGCAGTCTTATCCTTTTTTTCAGAAGCAAAAGTATTCAAAGGTTTGCCACATTTTTGACAGTTTTTAGCCCCAATAGGATTTGCATCATAGCTGCAATGGTTACAGGTTTTTCTTCCTTTAGGATTTGATTGACTGGTACGCATCTAAATTCCTCGGGAGTATCATTTGCTTAAGTGCGATATAACAATAACCATTATTTAAGAATGGTTATTGTGGTAGAGACCCGAAGATTTGTTAGATTTACAATCTAGTATTATTCCATACTTTTCATGTTGAAAGCTTGCCACATTTTTATTTGGTGTTTCTGATGATTCAGTCCTTTTAGGAGGATATACGTATTTAATTACCAATTGGGATTAATCCTGCCTTCTCAACAAATTGTTGACCGTATGCATCTAATTCCTCGGTAATATACTTTACTTAGTTACGGGATAACAACCATTCTGTTGCATTTTTCCATACTATTATTACTATTACTGTTTGGATAAATCGTCAAAGTTTTAATTTGTTTAAGTAAGCTTCAAAGCTTTTACTTATGCATTAATTTTAGTTAGCTATAGCTTTTATAACTAACAATATTTTCGCTGTACTGAAAAATATTTTTTGTATAAACTTTGGTTTGCCTTTTAAACTGTCACAGCGCTTAATGTTTGTTTCTAATTCCAAAGTCTAAAATGCTTGATACCAGGATTTTTAGATTATTTATTCTAAACTCTAGTTCTGAAGAACGAAACTAAATATTTCATTAAATTATTGGATATCGCTTCGTTCTACCCAAACCAAAAAATACATTGGGCGATTTAAGCTTGACTTGACAAATGAACTCTAAAGAGCACAAGTGAGGTATAAATATCAATTAATTTGTCCAGTCTTCAACTTGTAAATTAGAAATATTTTTAAAATCAGTTAAGTTTCGAGTTAGTAATGTAGCATTTATAGAAAGAGCAATTGCAGCAATTTTTAAATCCATTGTACCAAGACGAGGATAATCGGTCCTAAATCTAAAAGTTGTACATATTACGGCAATAGGAGTCAAGAACCTAGATGACTTGATACATAATAATTTCGATACCGCGATTGCAGAGGAACTGAAATGGACTCAAGATAAAGGTGCTGAAGTGAAGGTTATGTTTGCTAAAAAACAAGTAAAATTTGCTAAGATTCGAGCTTAATATTTAGCTTAGAATTTCAAAAAAACCTTAATTATAAGTTTGTTGCAAATAACTAATTTTTCTGTTTTAAAACCTGTGTTCCTGCTAAAGAACGGGGTTTATCTGCTGTTCTAAGTACTTCTTGTCCGATGAGGGTTAACAATGCTAAAAAAGCGAGAAGTGAAGCACAAGCAAATGCAGCAACCGTTTGGTATTCGCTGTAAACTCTTTCTATATGTAATGTTAGCGTGTTTGTTTCTCCTATGAGTTTGCCAGATACAACAGAAACGGCTCCAAACTCACCAACGGCTCTGGATGTACAAATGATAACTCCGTAAAGTAATGCCCAGCGAATTGAAGGAAAAGTGACTCGCCAAAAAGTTTGCCAGGGATTTGCTCCCAGTGTTTGGGCTGCTTCTTCCTCCGCCAGTTCCATGTTTTGCAAGGTAGGGAGTACTTCTCGCACGACAAACGGAATCGTGACAAACAATGTTGTAAAAATCATCCCAGGGAGGGCAAAAATAACATTGATATTAGCTGCTTCTAGCCACGAACCAAACACCCCTACTGTATGGCTGTAGAGAAGAATAAACATTAAACCAACGACTGTTGGTGAAATAGCCAAGGGTAGGTCAATAATTCCCACCAGCAGAACTTTCCCAGGAAAAGAATACCGTGCTAAAATCCAAGCCATCAGAATCCCAAACACTGTATTTATGGGAACTGTAACAATTGCGATCGCGACCGTAAGAAATAAAGCGTGCTGTGCTTCGGGTGTTGTAATTCCCTCCCAGTAAGCTGCAACGCCACTGACAAATGCCTGATAAAAGATATTTACGATAGGAAAAACAACAACGATTGCCAAGAAAGACAAACCCAAAGCAATCAATAGATAACGCCCCCAAGGGAAATGCCGTAATTTTGCTGTCAAGCTATTTCTCATAGCGACGACTCCAGAACTGCAACAGGTTAATACATATCAAAATCGCGAGAGAAAACACGAGCAAAACGATCGCGACAGCCGTTGCACCACTGTAATCATATTCTTCCAACCGACGATAAATATAGACAGAACTTATCATCGTCTCAAAAGGAATATTACCTGAAATCATGACTACCACGCCATACTCGCCGACAGCACGGGCAAAAGCAAGGGAAAACCCCGTCAAAATTGCAGGCAATAATTGAGGAAACAGGACTTGCCAAAAACTTTGCCAAGCATTTGCTCCTAAAATACGAGCTGCTTCTTCAACTTCTGGTTCAATCTCCATTAATACAGGTTGTACGGTTCTCACTACAAAAGGTAGGGTGACAAAAACTTTGGCAAACACAACCCCGAAAACAGATGAAGTCATATTGACTTGTTCAATACCAAGCTGCTGCAAGTTATTCCCCAAAAATGTTCCGGGGTCAAAGTACTGCCCGATAACTCCTCCAGAACCGTAGAGAGAAACTAAAGCAATTCCAGCAACTACAGAGGGCATGGCAAAGGGTAAATCAACCAAACCATCTGCCAAACGCTTACCAGGGAATTCATAACGGACTAATATCCAAGCCAGAATTGAACCAAAAACGCTGTTAATCAAAGCAGCCAAAAAAGCAGCACCAAAGGAAAGCTTATACGCTTCCACAGCTGCAGGTGCTGCAATCACTTGCCATAATTCTTGCCAGGAACGTTTGGATGCTTCTAAAAAGATAACGCCCAAAGGCAACAAAACAATAAAACTAATGTAGGTTACAGCTAAACCCTGCAAAAGTGCTTTATAAGAGCGTTGAGTCGAGATTGAAGAAATAGCTGACATTGCCACTATCGTGTCCGGGCTGCTTGAGCAGTATCAAATAGCGCTCCATTGGCAAAAAGCTTTTTGTTCACAGGTGTCCAACCCCCAAAATCAGAAATTTTATAGAGAGTGGTAACTGGTTTGTACTGACTGGCGTGTTTTTCGTATGCTTCCTTGTTAATAGGGCGATATCCTGCTTGAGCGTAAATTTCTTGACCTTTAGGGGAAAACAAGAACTTGGTAAATGCCTCTGCCACTTCGCGGGTTCCCCGTTTATCAGCAATTTTGTCTATAACAGTTACGGGAAAATCAGCCTGAATATTGGTTGCAGGGACTATATAAGGATAATCTTCAGGAATCGCATCGTTAGTAAAAATAATCTCGTTTTCAAAGGTAACAAGTGCGTCTCCTATTTTATTTTTTACAAACGCATCCGTCGCCTCGCGCCCATTGCTCACCAAGCTTTTCGTGTTTTTGACAAAGCCTTTGAGATAGTTTTCTGCTGCTTGCTCTCCTTGTGATTTGAGAGTAGAACCATATCCTGCCATAATTCCCCAACGAGCATTACCCCCAGTCAGAGGATTGATGGCTACTATTGAGATGCGATCGCCAGTTAAATCGCTCCAGCCCTGAATTTTTTTGGGATTTCCAGGTCTGGTAACAATAACCATAACCGAACTAGCGGGAGAAGCCTGATTGGGCAATCGTTGGCTCCAATCTTTACTGACAAAACCTTTTTCCACCAGAGGGTCTATATTACTCTGAAGATTTTGAGCTAATACATCAGCCTGCAAACCCCCCAAAATAGCCCTAGTTTGAGCCCCAGAACCACCATAAGATTCTTTAAACTTGACATCTTGACCAGTTTTTGATTTCCATTCTTCTTGAAAAGCCGGTATCATTTTAGAGAAAAGAGGTTTTGCAACTCCATACGCAACCAAAGTTAATTCAATTGTTCCTGAATTCCGCGCTGCAGTTAATTGAGTTTGCTCGGTTGATGTTTGTTCTTGAGTCGAGTTTTGTGTTTGAGTGCAAGCGGGAAGCATAAATCCCGCAATAAATAGGAGGGCGTGTAAGACAGAACGCCTTCTCATAGTAGCTGCTCCTGGTATCCTGTTAAGAGAAGTCACAGAAAAATTTGCCTTGAAAATCATTAAACCACGGTGAAATGCTTGAAAACACGCTCAAACAGTTCAGCAAGCCGTAGTTTAGCAATAATACCAATTTCCTTGGCAATCTTTGCGTCTTTGCAGTTAAAAATTCTCTTTGAACCATAAAAGCAGACAAATCGTAAAGAACTTCTTCAAGATCTCGCTCTACAGAACAAAAGTCAGAATATTTTAGTAAATTTTTACACCAGCAGACAAACGAATTGCCATGGCAATTACGATATATTATGTTGACCCACTCTACTGAAACAACTGTGGCTAATCAAGAAGAAATCGCCCTATCTTTGGCAAGAACACCTTTATTTATTATTGCTCAAGAACTCAAAGCACGACTGACTAGCTTTGGTGGTTGGGAAATGCCCGTACAGTTTACTGGTATTAGTAAAGAACATGAAGCAGTCAGAAATGCAGCAGGAATGTTTGATATTTCCCATATGGGTAAATTTATCCTGCAAGGTAAAAACCTCATTACGCAACTCCAGCATTTAGTTCCTTCAGACTTAAGCCGTTTGCAACCCGGTCAAGCACAATATACTGTTTTGTTAAACCCTCAAGGCGGTATAATCGACGACATTATCGTTTACTATCAAGGAGAAGATCCAACTGGCGGGCAACGAGGAGTTATCATTGTCAACGCTGCCACTACCAGCAAAGATAAAACATGGCTCCTACAACACCTAAATTCAGATGAGCTTGTTTTCCAAGACATTTCCACCGAAAAAGTCTTAATTGCCTTACAAGGACCGCAAGCTGTAAATTTGCTGCAATCATTTGTTGACAAAGATATTACCCAGGTTAAGGCATTTGGACACTTAGAGGCAACAGTTTTCGGTAAGACCGCATTCCTTGCCCGTACTGGTTATACGGGGGAAGATGGATTTGAAGTCATGATAGATCCAGAGGCTGGAGTAGAATTGTGGCGCAGCCTGTTGAATGCTGGTGTTATTCCGTGCGGATTGGGTGCGAGAGACACCCTTCGCCTTGAAGCTGCGATGGCACTTTACGGACAAGATATTGATGACACCACCACCCCTTTAGAAGCTGGTTTGGGGTGGCTGGTACATCTTGATAAAAAGGAAGACTTTATTGGGCGGTCAGTTTTAGAACAGCAAAAAGCTAGCGGAGTGCAACGCCGATTAGTTGGTTTGCGAATGCAAGGACGCAACATAGCCCGTCACGGATATCAAGTACTTTCTCAAGGGGCAGTTGTTGGCGAAGTCACAAGTGGTACACTATCACCTACGCTTGGCTATCCTATTGCTCTTGCCTATGTTCCCACCGAACTCGCAGCTGTCGGTCAGCAACTAGAAGTAGAAATTCGGGGTAAAGCTTACCCTGGAGTAGTTGTTAAGAAACCTTTTTACCGTTCAAAAAATCGCTAATTGCTAATTGCTAATTGCTAATTGTGTCTTTACCATTAGCTATTAGCCATTAGCCATTAGTTATTAGCTGTGAGCTATTAGCCATTATCTGTGTTAATTTTTTGATGTGGATGAGGAAGTGATATGTCTTTGGAATATCCTGACAATTTAAGATACCTAGATACCCATGAATACGTGCGTCTCGATGGAGACATTGCCACCATTGGTATTAGTGCCTTTGCTGTGGAGCAATTAGGCGACGTTGTGTTTCTGGAACTTCCAGAAATTGGTGATGTTGTGACCAAAGGAGAAAGCTTTGGCTCAATCGAGTCAGTGAAAGCTGTTGAATCCCTGAATTCACCAGTGACTGGCACAGTGGTGGAACGCAATGACGCTTTAATAGAATCTCCCGAACAAGTAGCAGATGACCCTTATGGAGACGGTTGGTTGTTAAAAGTCCGTGCTGACGATCCTGAAGATATTGAGGATGCATTGACTGCAGAGGAGTATAGCGCCCAAGTGGAAGGGTAGATAAGGAAGAGGGGTAGACAAGGGAGACAAAGGAGACAAGGGAGAGGGGGTAGACAAGGAAGAGAGAAAATTCCTCCTTGTCTACCATGTCCCCCGTGTCCCCCATGTCCTCCGTGTCCCCCTCCAATCCCCTAGCCAAAAAAATTTCGTTACAATTAGATAAACTAATCACACATACCTGACGTGTCAAATATACTTGTTGCAAAATATTAAGTATCGCGTCTAGAGAGAAATTTGTGATAAACTCCGAGTCTCGTGTTGAGTTAACTCTTCAACAACCGTTGGAGAACAAAAGTGAGAGATTGAGCTTTCAAGCAAGGCACATTGGACCGTCATCCAATGATATTCAGCAAATGCTTAAAGTTTTGGGTTATAGCAGCCTTGATGAGCTAATTGATAAAACCGTTCCACAAGGAATCCGTTTATCTCGTCCGTTAAAGTTGCCAGACGTAAAAACTGAGTACGCAGCCCTTGATACGTTAAAAGAAATAGCTTCAAAAAATCAAGTTTTCCGTTCGTTCATTGGTACGGGATACTATGACTGTATTACACCTCCGGTCATTCAGCGAAATATCCTAGAAAATCCTGGCTGGTATACTGCCTATACTCCCTATCAACCGGAAATCGCTCAAGGACGGCTAGAAGCACTGCTGAATTTCCAAACAATGATTATTGATTTAACAGGTTTGGAAATTGCCAATGCTTCGTTACTGGATGAAGCCACAGCCGCAGCAGAAGCTATGAGTATGAGCTATGGTGTTTGCAAAAGTAAAGCAAACAGTTATTTTGTTTCTCAGGACTGCCATCCCCAAACTATAGATGTGTTGCAAACACGGGCAAATCCTTTGGGAATCAAGATTATTGTGGGAGACCATCAATCCTTTGATTTTTCAGAACCTATTTTTGGAGCAATCCTTCAATACCCTGCAACTGATGGTACTATCTATGATTACCGCGCTTTTGTAGAAAAAGCCCATGCTGAGGGAGCATTGGTGACGGTAGCTGCAGATCCCTTGAGTTTGACTTTACTGACACCCCCAGGTGAATTTGGTGCTGATATTGCTATAGGTAGCACCCAGCGCTTCGGTATTCCTCTGGGCTATGGCGGACCTCATGCTGCATACTTTGCTACTAAAGAAGAGTTCAAGCGGCAAGTACCGGGAAGAATTGTTGGTGTATCAAAAGATGTTCGGGGTAAACCCGCATTGCGTCTTGCTTTACAAACTAGAGAACAGCATATCCGTCGTGAAAAAGCTACCAGCAATATCTGTACGGCACAAGTTTTGCTTGCGGTGATGGCAGGTATGTATGCCGTGTATCACGGTGCAAGTGGGTTAAGAAAAATTGCTGAAAACGTTCACCAAATGACTGTAATGCTGGCGGAAGGTTTGAAGCAGTTGGGTTACAGCATTTCAAACGAGTCTTTCTTTGATACTCTGCATATCAATTTAGGAGAACGCAGTTTAGAGGATATTAAAGCCGCTTGTGAAGCACAACGTATTAACATACGTATTTTTAATGCCAATAGCGTTGGTATATCTTTAGACGAAACTACCACAGAAAAAGATTTAATTGACCTTTGGAAAATATTTTCAGGTAAGAATGTCCTACCTTTCACACCTGAAGAATTCGCTTCTCCCCATCTTCCCCTCTCCCCATCCCCCTCTCCCTTTCTTCCCCTCTCCCGCACCACTAGCTACCTGACTCATCCCATCTTTAACAGCTATCACTCAGAAACTGAGTTGCTGCGCTATCTACACAGGCTGGAAACTAAAGACTTGTCACTAACAACGTCGATGATTCCTTTGGGTTCATGTACGATGAAGCTCAATGCAACATCTGAGATGATGCCTGTCTCATGGGCTGAGTTTAATAAGATACACCCTTTTGCGCCTCCGTCTCAAACCCGAGGTTATCAAATCCTGTTTCAGCAGCTTGAGGAATGGTTGGCTGAAATTACTGGTTTTGCGGGAATTTCTTTGCAACCAAATGCTGGTTCTCAAGGTGAGTATGCGGGATTGTTAGTGATTCGTCGCTATCATGAAAGCCGTGGGGAAGGGCATCGGAATGTTTGTTTAATTCCCCAATCTGCACACGGTACCAATCCCGCAAGTGCGGTCATGTGCGGGATGAAAGTGATTGCTGTTGCTTGTGACTCTGAGGGGAATGTCGATCTAGATGATTTGAAAGCCAAAGCAGAAAAGCACAGCAAGGAACTTTCTGCTTTGATGGTGACATATCCTTCAACCCATGGCGTATTTGAGGAACAAATCCAAGAAATTTGTGCCGTGATTCACGCTAATGGCGGACAAGTCTACATGGATGGAGCAAATATGAATGCCCAGGTAGGGCTTTGCCGTCCTGGAGATATCGGCGCGGATGTTTGTCACCTTAACCTGCATAAAACTTTCTGTATTCCTCACGGTGGTGGCGGTCCCGGTATGGGACCTATTGGTGTTGCTTCTCATTTAGTGCCTTTTCTTCCCGGACATATCGTGTTAAGCACTGGAGATGTGGGGATTGGGAATCAGGAGGAAATTCCCCAATCTTTCACGAGTGCTGTTTCTGCTGCACCTTGGGGTAGTGCTAGCATCCTGGTTATTTCTTGGATGTACATTGCTATGATGGGTACGGCAGGTTTGACCGCAGCAACAAAGGTGGCGATTCTTAATGCTAACTATATTGCTCGTCGCCTGGAAGCTTACTATCCTGTTCTTTATAAAGGGAAGAACAATCTAGTTGCTCATGAGTGCATTTTGGATTTGCGATCGCTGAAAAAATCGGCTTCCATAGAAATTGATGATATTGCCAAGCGTCTGATGGACTATGGGTTTCACGCACCTACTGTTTCGTGGCCTGTAGCGGGTACAATCATGGTAGAACCAACAGAAAGTGAATCTAAAGAAGAGTTAGATCGTTTCTGTGACGCGCTGATTGCCATTCGTCAAGAAATTGCTGAAATTGAATCTGGCAAGATGGATATTCAAGATAATGTCTTGAAAAATGCACCTCATACGGCAGAGAGTCTTATTGCTGGAGAATGGCACCATCCTTATTCGCGAGAACAAGCTGCATACCCCGCACCTTGGACTCGGGAACACAAATTCTGGCCGAGTGTCAGTCGCATTGACGCTGCTTTTGGCGATCGGAATTTTGTTTGTTCTTGTCTGCCAATGGATGCTTATTAGAGTTAGCGATCTTTTTACATACGGAGAAGCATTATATGCCTTTGTTTTAAATGCGAGTGAGTTCGACAGACCTCACTCTCCGTCCCTCTTCTTCCAGGGAAGCAATGTTCGGAGAGCACTTTTAAAACCCCTCCCCTCATAGGATACAGCTGGTCGGTGGGGGTGCCCTCATTTAACACGCTCTCATTTTTCTTTCCCAGGCTCAGCCTGGGATTGAGATCTGCAAGGCTTTAGCTCGCGTAACGGATCGTACAGGAGGCGGTTCTTCTACTTAAAAGCAACTTGCCAAAACGCGATGCTTCCAATAAGTTAGGTTCGCAATTTATAGATAGAGAAGACGCGGATTTAGTATGACTGCTGAGTTATACGCTAGCTACTACTTTGTCTTGAATCTTGAGACTTTTATCAACTGGTACAGCAGGCTTTTTCTGAACTTGTATTAATAAATCTTGAAAGCTAATTTCTGATTCTTGTAAATTTCCTGAGACAGAATCAAAACCAGAGCATAAAAAACTGTGTTCTTGTACTACCCAAAAAGGAATTTTGAAATCTTTGACAACATCTCTCTCTTGTTTTAAATCGTAGTAAGCAGAAATACCAGTAAAACCACTAGAAATAAATAAGCCGTAACGATAATTGGATTTAAATCTAAATACAGATAGTCGAATATCAACTGGTAGAATAATTCCGCGATCGCTAGTTATACTTGTAGTCTCTATAATACTGTGAAACTGACTTTTGTTGTAAAGTTCATCTAAAGTTACAGGCAACTCCAATTTTCCATAAAATTGATTGCCTAAAATGGCAAGTCCAGAACCTGTTAATTGACCTGAAAACTTTATTGTAACAGCTTTCAAGGAAGATGTTTGCTGTATTCCCGTATCTAATGCTCCCTGAAAACTGGTTATTAACGAGCTAAGTTTTTTCACCAATTTCATCATTGTCCTCCTGAATAAATTTAAGATTTTTCAATAGCAAATAGAGACTTGTAACCAAGAACTATTAAGTAGGCAATACCCAATCCATAAATTTTTGGTTAGCATTTCCCACCCCACAGTATTTAAAATTTTTTAGAAATCATTAAGAATTCATACATATTAAATTTAACAGCTAAAGATTGTGTCTTCTGTTTGATATATACTGACGTAAGTTTGTCATATATTTTGTAAAAGTCTGATAAAGTATCAGTAGTAAAGTTAAAAGCCTATATCAAGTTATATTAAAAAATTTAAACAAGAAATTATGTAAATACACGGAGAGTGTTAGTCGTATTTTGGCTTTAGCTACGAAGAGGAAAAATCAATGTCTACTTACGAAAAGATCTACGCGATTGTACGTCAGATTCCGAGAGGTCGGGTAGCTACTTACGGTCAGGTGGCAGACTTAGCTCATCTATATGGTAAAGCCCGTTTGGTTGGATATGCTCTTTACCGAGTTAATACCAACTTATCGAATGTGCCCTGGCATCGTGTGGTGAATGCCAAAGGTGAAATATCTCATTCCCCTTTACGAAATGGAACTGATTACACGCAGCAATGGCTGCTAGAAGAAGAAGGAATCAAATTTACTCCTGATGGAAAAATTAATCTCCGAGAGTACCTTTGGAAAAGTCGTCAAATTTAATACATTTGAAGCGGTACAATTTATTTAAGAATTCAGTTTTAAGTAGTCATGCAAAATTAATTACACATTTTTAAAACCTAGAATGTCCGTTAGATAAGTATTTCAGGCGATGGGGAGTATGAAATTAATTTTGCTCAGGTACTTATAACCCATTGGCAGAGGTCAGACGGAACCGAAAGTATTACTTATTACCTTTAATACTTATTCCTCCCTTCTGCCCTCTGCCCCCTGCCTTTCCCAGATAAAAAGGGGCAATTGCCTTAGTTCTATAGTTTCTAAAACCAAAAGCAATTGCCCTACTGTATAAGGTGTATGAGAAAGTCAGAATGCACCCATAACTGAGTTTTGAAAGACTATCCCTTAATCATTTCGCGTACTTTTTTCTGAAGCGCTGGGTCTTGTCTGACGACTGCTTCAATTTGATTAAAGCGTTCTGGCTGTAGCCCTTCAGTCTGCAATACCTGTTTCATTTTAGTCTCAGCTTGTTGTTGAATCTGCCTCAAATTTGTGAATGCTTTCTCAAACTGCTGCTTTTCTTGAGAACTAACTGCTGGTGTTGGTGGGGTAGAAGGCGTTTTCTGTGATTTATAAATGGCAAAAAATCGTTCTTGACTTAAACCAGACTTAGTAATGACTTGAGACATTTCCTGATTTGCATTTTGCTCAATGCCTATCAACTGTTTTATTGTACGTGCAAATTTTTGAAGTTCTTCTGAGCTAACCTGGGTGTTGGTTGGAGTAGTGGTGGTTGCTGGAGGCTGAGTTTGAGGCGTTGGCGATGAGGATGGGGATACTGGTTTTTGTTGTGCTTGAACCGACAGGTTGCCGACAAGCAAGAATAGAAAAATACAGCTTCCTGTCAGAAGTTGCTTGAACACGTTGAGTTCCTCCTTAGAGATTACCTACCCCACATTAGAGAAGGTATTGGACTTCTTGGACTAGCTCGTTAAGTTCCATCGATGTAGCAGGCATATTCTAAGGTACACTTAAAAAGCAACACAGCTATTGACTGTTGTTGCTAGCGCACGACTCCAGATACACCATATCGTGGTACGGCTTCATACATATTAACGAAATAGAGTTAATATTGACTGTGCAAAGTGGCACTTCACACATTGACTGTACTCGTAACAATCGCCCAAAAGCCTTTAATCGTCTTTTCAACTTGTAAAGCGACTGCTACAGGCACTTGGGGTTGTTGTTATCGGGGCTAGCATCGGGAAAGAATGTCCGGATAGCACCATTTTTGGTCACAAACACGGTCGTAAATGTTTTGCCATCGTCTGTAACACTTAATTGGCACGCTTTATTTGTTGAAGAGGTATTGGGATTTTTCTTGTAAGCTAAAGAAGCGATCGATAGAATTTCTTCAGCATTGAGAGTGTAACCGTATCCTTTTACAGGAGAGCGAGCAGTTTTATCACCTACTTTTATAATGACACCCATAGTATAAACGGCATTGGGAAGCACCTCTTCTCTAGAGGTATTATTAGCTAAGCGTCCTGCCAAACCTTTTTGCTGAAGCTCTAAATAACGACCAACAAAGTGCAATCCACCAATTGATTTTCCCCAAGTCGGTTCGCCGCAAAAGATGTGGTCAAAAGCCTTTGCTTTAAACCAGACATCGGTTAGATCGTTGAGAAAATCTGCGTTTGAAGTGCGACCTGAAACAAGAGACCCGCCTACAAATTTCTTAATATTGGCTAAAACAGCAGAATTTTTCTTCATCATAGCTTGAAAGCGAGAGGGATCGACGACTGTACCGGGTGCTCCACACGTATTATTAACTGCTTTGTCAAAACTATTTAAAGTTGGAGGTGGTGGAGTCACATCGGCTGGGCTTCCTACTGCTAATCCAGAGACGGGGTTGTTAATGTTGTCAAAGAATGGCAAAGAATCAGAAGGGACAGCAGTCAAAAGAGGATGAGAATGACTAATTACAGTATTGTTTGAACTCAAAATACCTCTACCAAGCTTTACCTCAGCAGGTACGTAACTTCCTTGTTCTCCAGACTCAAATTCTTCTAAAATTGTAGCGCTACTGGCTTTAAACACAAACAAGGACAGCAGTAATATTGCTCCCCCCATAACCTTTAAAGGTGGAACGAGTTGCGACATAATAAATATAGTTTAATTTGTGAATGAATTATTATTTAGCATAGGATTTAATGGTTTATGTTTGAGGTTTACTTTCTTTTACTTAATCTTCATCTTGCACCCACAGCATACCAATGCGATCGCCACTTACAATAATCACTCCTGTATCAAAGGTTGATTCTGTGATTGAGTCCCATTCACTCATGCCTGAAAAATTGTTCACAAATGATGCATTTGTAAAATATTTGCAATCTCCTGTAAACAGAGTTAATACTTTAGCAGAAATTTGCTGAGCTTCTCGAGCAGACATTAGCTCTACAGAATAAGCTAAATCTTTCGTCATTATAAAACTTATAATTTGTTCAGCTTCTTCTTGACTAATTTCTTTCCAACGCTCTCCTAGATTGTGATATCCTTGTTGATTTACAAATGCATCAATGAGTTCTAGAACCTCACGAGATGTTTCAAGGGAGCGAGAAGTTGCAGAGCGTTCGTTCGAGTTATTGGATGTAATTTTTTTGATTTCAAATACAACTTCGCCTTGATTGCGTTTGGTTATCACTTCTGATTTCAGTTGGGCAATTTCCTGAGAGTTGTCAGTTTCTAAATTCATTTTTACAATGTTTATCTTGACTACTAAAAATGATAATAACAGTTACTAGTAACTTCCAATTTGAAAAAAACTTCAAAATTTCTGGGGGTACGGATACCCTTCCTGCTTAGTGGCTCAAACATACTAAAGGTAATACCAATTTGCAAAAAGAATGCAACAGTTGAACATTCGTCTCCCAGTCAGACCTAACACGGGACACCACCGCGCTGTAGTATGTCTGGGGAAAGCAGAGGTGAGACCAAGAACTTGAAGAGAATTAAGCCCGACCAAGGTAACTCACTCACTGGAGTATATCCATTGTGGGATAGCCCGTATGCGTACAGCATTTCCGTCCGAAGAGGGTTTCCTTCGTTGTAGCAAGTTGCACGATCGTATGCGTCACCAGGGGTGAGATATCAAGCACAAACATTTTTTGAATTGATGTTATTAAGTAAGGAGTAAAATAGATACCCGTATTGCAAAAGAGATAATAAATTTCTTAGCAATACCCTACTTAAATTAATGCAATGAGTATAACTTAAGAGCGAGTTGTGCTTTCTCAAGACCTAAGGAATTGTAACTTATAGCACCTTATTCTCTTTCTTAAGAAAAGTAGGTATTGTTTCTGATGAAAGATGAATAAAAGTATCTTCTAAAGTTAAATAGAAAGTGTTCGGTGCAGAACAAAAAGGAAGTAAAACGATGAATCTAATTGCTTGGATTGTTTTAGGTCTTCTTGCAGGTGCCATTGCAAAAGCTATTTATCCCGGTTATCAAAGCGGTGGGATTTTAGGTACTTTGCTTTTAGGCATCGTTGGTGCTTTAATTGGTGGAACATTAGTTAATTTACTGCAAACAGGAACTTTCACTCTGACTTCTGCAACATTAAGTATTCCTGGTTTGTTCGTTGCTGTTTTGGGTGCGATTATTGCAATTTTCTTGTACTACCGATTTTCTCACAGAGCACTTTAGAAATTTACAAGTAGAGTGGGCAATGCCCATCAAAAGATTAATATATAGGGCAAGACCCACTTTACACAGCCAGATCTTTACTTAACTCTTCTTCCAACTGTTCCAATAAAGTATTAACATCTTTACCGACTTGTTCGTAACAAATAGGTGGTGAGATGGCAGGTTGAAAATGAATCAACTTGATTTGCTCTTTGCCAATTCCTATCATCAGAACTTCGACTTCAGGATTGTAATGCTCTACAATTCCTATAACTTCCTGGAGCCTGTTTTCAACGCTACTATTTAGCTTGTCTACTGCTTCTTTAGGACAGTAAACAAAATGCGGTCTTGGTTGTAGATCTATACCTATAGTGCCTTGGTCGCTACCATTTTCTAACCACAAACCCCACGACAACGCCGCTAATTCTTGTTGGTGTACTTTTACAAAGCTATCCAACTGACGCCGCCACTTGTTATCTGTTGATTCGGATTGGTGATTACCAAAGAACATAATGAATTTGGAATTTTGGGTAAGAAGAATCTCGCACAAAGAGGCACTTGGTTCAAAGTATCAGGGCT
Organism: Tolypothrix bouteillei VB521301; assembly: GCF_000760695.4. Taxonomy (GTDB): domain Bacteria; phylum Cyanobacteriota; class Cyanobacteriia; order Cyanobacteriales; family Nostocaceae; genus Scytonema; species Scytonema bouteillei_A. The sequence goes on from NZ_JHEG04000001.1 coordinate 3,015,251, forward strand.
TACGCAACCTCAACGGGATTTGGAATTTCACGCGTTGCAAATACTCCAAATCCTTCCTTGAAAAGGGAGCTATGCGTAAGTCCTCACTATATTAGCGCTCTTTACACGATCCCTATTTTAGACCAGATTGTACGCGCCAAAGACTTGCGTAAACTCCATTTTGATTGAGGAGTTGTTCGTGAGTTCCAGATTCTACAAACTGTCCGTATTCCATGACATAAATGCAATCGGCGTTGCGTATGGTAGAAAGACGGTGTGCGATCGCAATAGTTGTTCGATTGACAGTGATGTGCTCTAAGGATCGTTGAATTGCGGCTTCGGTCTCATTATCGACGGCTGAGGTAGCCTCGTCTAAAATCAGGATGGGTGGATTTTTTAAGACAGCACGTGCGATCGCAATGCGCTGTCTTTGTCCCCCAGATAACTTTTGACCGCGTTCGCCGACAATTGTTTCATAACCTTGAGGTAACTGCATAATAAAATCATGGGCTTCAGCCACCTTAGCTGCGTTGATGATTTCATCATTATTTGCACTCAAGCGACCGTAAGATATATTTTCTGCAACTGTTCCATGGAATAAGAAGACATCTTGACTGACCAAACCAATGCAAAAGCGTAAATCCCGCAATTTTAAATCTTGGATATTGATGCCATCAAGAGTAATTTGTCCCGATTGAACTTCGTACAAGCGTAATAAAAGTTTAATTAGAGTACTTTTACCCGATCCAGTAGAACCAACAATAGCAATTGTTTTACCCGCCGGAATGTGCAAAGACAAATTTTTAACAACAGGTAACCTATCTTTATAACTAAACGTTACCTCTTTTAATGCCAACTCACCACGTACTCGATCTATAGGTAAGGCTATGTCTCCTGTAGGAATGGCGATAGGAGTATCCAACAAATCCATGACTCGATTGGTGGAAGCCATTGCGCGTTGGTACTGGTCAAAAGTTTCACCCAATCTTGTCAGAGGCCAAAGCAAGCGCTGGATTAAGAAAACGAGGACACTATAAGTACCAACAGACATTTTGCCATTGACAGCAGCAATACCACCAAACAACAGCAATGCCGTGAACCCACCTAGAATCAACATCCGAATCAATGGAATAAAAGCCGCAGATAACTTGATGGCTTTATTATTACTGCGGCGGTATGCTTCGCTTTCTTCTGCCAACCTTGCAATTTCGTAATCTTCGGAGGTAAAACTTTTAATAGTAGTGATGCCACCTAAATTATTTGCCAAACGAGCATTTAGCAGCCCTACCTTTTCCCGGACATCAGCGTAACGAGGAGCAAGCAAATCCTGATAAGCAAAAGAACCCCAGAGAATAAACGGTATTGGTAGCATTGACATCCAAGCAACACTAGGAGCCAAAATAAAGAAAGCACTACCAATAATCACAACGGTAGTAGCGACTTGGAGAATGTCATTTGCTCCCACATCCAAAAAACGTTCCAGTTGATTGATATCATCGCTAAGTATGGACATCAAACCACCTGTACTGCGTTCTTCAAAATATGCCAGTTCCAACTCTTGCAAATGTTTGTAAGCATCCAGACGGAGATCGTGCTGGATATCCTGCGCTAAATTGCGCCAAAGTCTGGCATAAGCGTATTCAAAGACAGATTCCAGTATCCAGACAATGACAGTCAAAAATGAAAGAATTAAGAATTGCCAAAAGATATCTTTCACACCCAACTGAGCAATGATAGAATCTTGCTGCTTTACTACCACATCCACTGCAACGCCAATTAAACCGGGCGGTGCTAAGTCAAAAAGCTTATTGAGGATCGAACAAGCTGTTGCCAGCCAAATTTGTTTGCGATATCGACGTCCGTAATTCAGCAATCGCTTAAGGGGATGGGTTGAAGACGCTCGCCTTCTCGATTTTTGATAAGACCTAAGTATCTTAGCCACTGTCGTAAGTAGATGCTTGGATCTGAATAGTAGCACGACAGCCAACGGCTAAGTGACACCTTAGGTAGTGGGGATTGGGGATTGGAAATTGGAGAGCGGTCAATAATGATGAAAGGTTGTACTGGTTTTGAGTGTTTTACATTCGGTCTGATAGCTTTACAGAGTATCGTTTGCTAAGGTTGAAACAGTTCAAATGTAAAGCCTGTCAATTCAAAACCCAAATTCAAAAACGGTCAACCAAAAATTGAAGGAGAGCAATAACTTGAACAATCAGCAGTTTGCAAATTGGCGAATCACAGTTTTGGGAATTGTATCAGCGATACTTGTGGCTTTAAGCCTAAATTCTTTCATTATTATTAATCCCGGACAAGCAGGGGTATTGAGTATCTTGGGTAAAGCGAAAGATGGAGCTTTGATAGAAGGTATACACCTCATCCCACCTTTTATTTCAGTAGTGGATGTGTACGATTTAACAGTACAAAAGTTTGAAGTTCCTGCAGAAAGTTCGACAAAAGATTTGCAAACTTTAACAGCAAGATTCGCAATTAACTTTCGGATCGACCCGGTGCAGGTTGTTGAAATTAGAAGAAAACAAGGAACACTAGAAAATATTGTTACCAAAATTATTGCCCCACAAACGCAGGAATCTTTTAAGATTGCAGCCGCAAGAAGAACGGTAGAAGAAGCAATTACTAAAAGAAGTGAATTAAAAGAAGATTTTGACACTGCCTTAGGTCAACGATTAGATAAATATGGAATAATAGTGTTGGATACTAGTGTAGTAGATTTAACATTTTCTCCGGAGTTTGCTAGAGCGGTAGAAGAAAAACAAATTGCCGAACAAAGAGCACAAAGAGCAGTTTATGTGGCACGAGAAGCCGAACAAGAAGCACAAGCAGAAATCAATCGCGCTAAAGGTAAAGCAGAAGCTCAAAGACTTTTAGCCGAAACCTTGAAAGCTCAAGGAGGACAGTTAGTTTTGCAGAAAGAAGCTATTGAAGCTTGGAAAACTGGTGGTGCTCAAATGCCAAAAGTTTTAGTAATGGATAGCAATTCTAAGAATACTCCGCCATTTCTTTTTAACTTAGGCAATACATTGAACAGTAACCAGGAATAAGTAACTACCATTGACCAATAATCAGTAACAACCTAAGGATAATAAATTTATATATGACTAATCGAAAGCAAAGCAATTTGAACATTCAAGAAGCTAAAAAAATTCTTAATAAGTTTAACTGCGTAGATATTGCCCCCACTCTCAAGTCATCAGAAAAGACTGGAGTTCGGGAAGCGTTAATTTTTATTGCCAATCTTGCTGACTATCAAATTTTAGGTATCTGTGCCGATACTGCTGAAGAAGGAATGTTAGCAATGAAAACTTATTCTCACGCCTTTGGTTACGAACCACCAAGCGATTTACCTATGATGGATGGACCAGTTTACATCAAATTGAATGGGAAAAATGGCTTGTGCTACCTTGATTCTTACTCAGGACACCACCGAGGAGTGCTTGTTAGCTGTCAATCTTATTCGCAAGGTGGAGTCAACGAAATGTTCGGGCATTTACCTTTGGATTTGTTTGTTTAGTGAGTGGTTAGCACTTAGCAATGTGAATTCAATAAATTGCAATACTCTTGTGTGGTAGGTATCCCCGCCCGCCTGTTTTTTGGGACTGGTAACTGTACGTTCGCTCATTTTTAACGGCAATATTTAATTAAGCCTTACGTAAAAATCCCCGTTTTTCTTTTAGATTAAGGCTTTAATTCCCCTTCGGATCTCAAAATAAGCGAACGCACAGTATTTTAGCTACACCGCAAATTCAACCGCTCGGAACAAACCACTCTTCTCCACGGCGATTCAAAGCATGGGTGACTTCATCTTGAGTCGCAAATCGTTCTGCTTGATTTTGCAGTCGGATTAACAAATCACAAATATTTTGTTTTGTTTTGCTTTTGTCAGTACAAACCTGCGAGTTAAAGGAAGCAAGCAAAATCGGTCTAATTCTGGATTGTGGACAATAAGAGATAGCTGCAAAGTAGAAGTGAGAGCATAGCCGTACTCGTCAGAATCTCGTGCTTCAACAATATAGGACGTTCTCATGCATCCAGTCTGGCTTGCAATCTCTTAATTTCTTCCTGTTCAAACGTCAGACTGTTTAATAAGTGAATGGGTCTATCGACTCCATAGGTAGCAAGAATTTCCTCGATAGCATAGAGATTTTTCTGATGTACTGCGATTAATTTGCAAATTTTTATAATTTCTTCTTCTTTTTCCAAAAAAACATTTTTTGAAAAGTTAATGAATAAGCCAATTAGAAATTTTTTATTGTTCTACTGCCATCAACTAAATTAAAAACAATTTTTAATAATAAAAATAATTTAACCTTTTTCAAAAGAGGTATGAATTATGTGGTTGGAATTTGTGACTATTTAGTATACTATACCTAGGATCTACTCTGACAAGTTCTAAGTTATTAAATATACGTGTTATCATTTCAGTAGAGTCGGAGATTAGTAATAATATGGTTTGGAGCAGGGACTTCTAAATAAAAATGTTTTACTTGTCCTTCTAAAATGTTGCTCCTCAACCGTTCTGCAGGTACTTACAGTAGTTCTCATCCAAAAGAGAAACAACCCATCAGCGTCGAGGGTGCGGTTCCCAAACTCCTGAATGTACCAAGCACTGTATGGGCGTAATGCCTTGCGTCCCTACTAACCATCAACCACTAACTAAATACTATGGGTATTATTACACTACAATCAGTCAAAAAAGATTTTGGTATTAAAGAAATTCTCAAAGAAGCAAGTTTTAGCCTAGATGCAAACGATAAAGTCGGATTAATTGGAACGAATGGATCTGGAAAATCCACATTATTAAAAATGATTGCGGGGTTAGAACCAATTGATAGCGGTCAAATCATAGCTAATTCTGGAGCTAAAATCATTTATTTACCCCAACAACCAGAAGTTGATGAGAATCACACAGTTTTAGAGCAAGTTTTCGCTGACAGTGGCGAACAAATGACATTAGTGCGGGAGTACGAAGAACTTTCAGACAAATTAGCCCACGCACCAGAAGATAAACAGCTACTGTCGCGTTTATCCTCTGTCATGCAACGGATGGATTCCATTAATGCTTGGGAATTGGAAACAAATGCGAAAATCATTCTTTCCCAATTAGGGATCGCAGACTTTAATGCTCTAGTTGGTACTTTATCTGGTGGCTATCGCAAACGAATCGCTTTGGCTACAGCTTTGCTGTCTGAACCCGATTTATTGCTCATGGATGAACCGACAAACCATTTAGATGCCAATTCTGTAGAGTGGTTGCAAAGTTACTTAAATCGTTACCGTGGCGCACTCTTACTCATAACTCACGATCGCTACTTTTTGGATAAAGTCACCAATCGGATTATTGAGATTGACCGAGGGGACATTTATACTTACACCGGGAACTACTCTTACTACTTAGAAAAGAAAGCATTAGCTGAAGAATCTGCTGTTAGCACTCAACGAAAACATCAAGGTGTCTTGCGGCGTGAATTGGAATGGCTAAAACGGGGACCAAAAGCCCGCAGTACAAAACAAAAAGCCAGAATTGACCGCATTCAAGCCATGAGGGAAACGGAGTTTAAACAAGTTCAAGGTAAGGTTGATATTTCTACAGTTAGCCGTCGTATTGGAAAAAAAGTTATTGAAATTACTAATGTATCTAAGGCGTATAATGAAAGAACGTTAATTAAAGATTTTACCTATGAATTTAGCCCGGAAGACAGAGTTGGTATCATTGGTGGGAATGGTGCGGGTAAATCAACTTTACTAAATATCATTACGGGACGCACTACCCCAGATGCCGGACTTGTAGACATTGGTTCTACCATTCACATTGGTTACTTCGATCAACACTCTGAAGAATTGCTATCAGCATTGAACGAAAATCAGCGAGTGATTGACTACATTAAAGAAGAGGGAGAATTTATCAGTATTGCGGATGGTACGAGAATTACTGCTTCCCAAATGCTAGAGCGATTTTTGTTTCCAGGGAACCAACAGTACGCCCCCATTCACAAACTTTCTGGGGGAGAAAAACGACGGCTGTTTCTGCTACGTATTTTGATGAGTGCGCCCAATGTCTTAATATTAGACGAACCAACTAACGATTTAGACGTTCAGACTTTGGCAGTGCTAGAGGATTATTTAGAGGATTTTTCCGGTTGTGCGATCGCCGTTTCTCACGATCGCTTCTTTCTAGATAGGACAGTAGACACCATATTTGCTTTTGAAGAAGGTGGACACATTCGACAATATCCGGGTAATTACTCTGTTTATTTAGATTATAAGAAAGCAGAGGAAGAAAAGCTGCAACAAAGCACTCCTACCAAAGAAAAACAAAAAAATAATGTAGAGACCATTAATAAAACATCTCAATCTCAAGACAATGGAACCAAGAAAAAGCGAGGGCTCTCCAATTGGGAGAAGCGCGAATTTGAACAATTGGAAGGAAAAATTGCTCAGCTAGAAACTGAAAAAACAGAAGCAGAAAAAGCGCTGACAAAAGTTCCTCCAGGTAACTACAGCCAGGTGCAGAAACTCTACGAACAGGTAGAAACTTTAAAGCAAGCAATTGATACAGCAACTGAGCGGTGGTTAGAATTGGCAGAAAGGGAGTCTTAATGGTTAATGGCTAATGGTGAGACCAGAGAAAGCAGGAGGGTTTTCCTCCCCTCTCTCCTACTCCCCCCTTCTCCCCCTCAGCAAACCGCAATAACTTTTACTTACGAACAGTTAAGGCATGAAAATCACTAATATTAACTCCATTTACAATGTTATCGAATTTATATAGATAGATAGGTTTAGCGTTCTTGCCATCGTTTTCAATTTGCACGACGCCTACTCCGGGAGTAGCACCTACACTGTTAAAAAATGCTGGATCGTTTCCTGAGATGGGATTTGGTCCACGCTGTGAAATAAAAGCAACTTCTTGGGATGGTGACGTTTCTATTAAGTCTGGTGCGGGATCTGAACCTAAAGCTGTGTCTGTCAGATTTACAAGATTTATTGCCCGAACTTTGTTTGAACTGTCAATATTTTGGTCGAAAAGGTCAGGTTGGATCTCATGTATTGTAATGGTGTTTGATGCACGATTAAGCTGCCATAAATAGCGATCGCCAACAACTACTACACCATGAACATCATTACCGGATTGAGGAACTTTAATGAAATCTGGACGCTTTGAGGGATTTTCTAGTAGAGATTTGTTGTTATAAACATAGACAAAGTCAGCTATTTGGGGATCGGCATTGCCTGCATTAGTAATAAAGAGATCGTTAACCTGAGAGGCTACCAATCCATTGAAAGTGACTTCTTCTTTACTATATATGTGTGCTATTGTTAGCGTGTCTGCATTAACGATCGCCACGCCCCCATCAGCAAATGTGACATAAACGAATTGACCTGTATCATCGACTACAGCTACCACTGGTCGAGCAGTTGCAGTTCCTAAGGCTGTCTTGGTATCTGGAATGTTAAAGTCTAAGGTTTTTACTTCACCAAAAATTTTGCTTCTTGTCTCATAATTTGTGGAAATCTTATGAATTCGTTGACCGGGAGTATCTGCAACAAATACATAGTTGTTATCTTTTGAGACGTAAACAGCGTGGGAGTTCGAGTTCGGTAATCCTGGCGGAAGAATCGAATCGACAACTTCACGTTTATCGGCGTCAATTGCGTAAATCTGAGCCGTGGTAGCGTGTCCTACAATTGCGTGTGTAGCTCCTTTGTTAAAAGCAATCCAGTGAGGTTTTTGACCTGCTGCAAGTCCGTTTCTCTTAGCGCTAGCAGCTAAGTTCACTTGCTCAACTTTTGCATGACCTCTTAAAAAGTCTTGGTCGTTACCTGAAAGAACATAGAGATTCCCTCCCAAAGAAGTACCATCAAAGGAATCAGCTTGGTCAATAGCCCATACTTCATAGATTGATGGATTCTTTGGTTGTTTAGCTGAGGCTGATAGAGAAAAATTGCTACCAAGTGGTAGAGGGACTTGGGTAAATATAACCCAGACAATCCCAACGAAAAATAGGAACGGAAGGAAGAATTTCTTCATCTTTATTTTTCCTCATTCAAATACATGGCTTTAGCTGTACAAAGCCTCATAACCCATTAGACTGTATTGGAAAAAGTTTTTTCCACAACGAAGACATCACCTAGATATTTTTCATCTAGGCTTCGATCTATTTGAAAAGGTTCTAATTACGACATACTGTAAAACATTACTATGAATACGGTTATTCAATCAAGATTTAGATGTATAAAGTTTTTATGAATTTTACAGATGGCTTGTCAAGTCACTTTAGATGTCTACATGACCGATTTGTAGGGAGCATCCCAATTTGGAAAAAATACATTTGTGATTGAAATCGCGACTATACAAGCTATGTCCACCTAGGTGGACAAGCGTTTGTGTAGCCAGAAAATTCTATTCTTGCAGGCTTTTGGCACTCTTTGGGATGCTCCCGATTTGTATTATCCTTTTTGTCACCTGATATTAACCATCGTTACTAGCATTTTTGATTGACCATCAAAACTTTTTCAAGTAACGTTTTCTTCAATAAAGAACGGAAAGAGCTAAATAATTGTAGTATAAGGCTTATAAAGCACAATAGAATGATGCGATCGTATCAGCATTTCATACCTAGTAACAGTTGTTTTTGAAAATTTATAATGACAATAATTGATGGGTATTTTGATGAATTGGAATTTTGGAATTCTGCCTATTTTGGTTCTCCCAAGATTGAGGATAGTACATTAATAATTCCTACTCGGGAAATCAACATCTATGCAAGAATCGGCGATTGCGGCTTTTAACTTCAAATGCTTACCATGTCCAATTGCCAAAACCATTGCTCTTCGATACCAAAACACGGGCGCTGCTGCTATAGCATAGCCTAAACCGAAATTAGTATGGTGCGAGCGCAGATCTCGTTATGTTAGCGAAGTTCGGATCTCTCTTCTACTATTTCAAACAAATCTTCAAGCAAGACATCAAACGTCCGAGCTAACTTTTTTAGGGCTACTAAATCAACCGTTGCTCTTTGTGGAAGGCGCACGTAAGTTTTAATTGTGCTGTATGGTACTCCCGATCGCTCGGACACTTCTTTAATCGTCCAGCCCTCGTTGTCCGCAAACTCTTTAATTCTTAACCTTACCATTCCCATACTTGACACAAGACGAAATTTAGTCTTTAATAGCTAAAATAATATTATAAAGCGACCGCCTAAGTTTGCAAGACAAGAGCGATCGCACATCCAATAACAATCCCATAAAGAGATACCAACTTATCGGAATCACCTCAAAGGAATCACCTTGAAAGAATCGCTTTAAAGGAATCACTTGAAGGGAAATCACTTGAAGGGGATCGCCTTACAGGAATCTATATAATATGATAACACCACAATCTGAATCCAAATCTGTTCATCCACTAGCGAGATTTGTCACTCCAGAAGCAATATCGCTCCTTTTAAAGATAAAAATTGAGCACATTAAAGAGATTCGTTTGTGGCCTAAGGTCATTCTTGTTGTTGCACAAGGATTAACAAGGTTTGTAAGCTACGCCGATTTGCCACCGATAGTAGAAGCCGAACCACCCAAAAAACAAGATTTTATTCTGTGGCGCAAGCGCTGGCGAAAACATGAAACAAAGCAAGCTCCTGATTTTTGGCAAGAATTTTACAGACGGAAGTTTCAGAACGCGAATTCTGTTGTTGAACTCCATAAATGGGGAGTTTTGGTGAGAGCTATGAAAAATGCCTTTTGTCAAACAACTCTCTCGTTCTTACGGAACCAGTATCTACAAGCAAGACGCTTTATTCAGTCTTTGATAACAGACGGTTATCCGACAGCTACAGAAACTACAGCCGCTTGCAGAAACTCTTAAAGTATAGATATAAGTCAAGCGATCGTGTTTCGGCTCTCTTGTCCTTAAAGCCTGAAATCCTTGAGTGTAAACGATTTTAACTGGGCGCAGAGTTTTCCAGAAATTTTCTGGTTGTTATCGAAAAACAAACGAAGTATAACAGTTAAGATAGAATTATTAAGGCTTGTTTACAGAATTTCTATATTTACCCAAATTCTGTTACACAGACAGACCACCTAGATATGAATTCTAAAATCCTCTTCTTAGTTGATTAAACACTTATGACGCTCCCAATCCGTAACGTCGCAATTATTGCCCACGTAGACCACGGCAAAACAACCCTTGTTGATGCTCTCCTCAAACAATCCGGTATCTTTCGAGAAGGAGAAGACGTTCCGGATTGCGTCATGGACTCTAACGATCTAGAACGAGAGAGAGGAATCACAATTCTTGCCAAAAATACGGCGGTTAAATACAAAGAAACTCTCATTAATATTGTTGATACCCCCGGACACGCTGACTTTGGCGGTGAAGTAGAACGCGTTCTGGGTATGGTAGACGGTTGTATCCTGATTGTGGATGCTAATGAAGGTCCAATGCCTCAAACTCGCTTTGTACTGAAAAAAGCATTGGAAAAAGGGCTGCGCCCCATTGTCGTAGTCAATAAAATTGACCGTCCTCAAGCAGATCCTCACGGTGCGATCGATAAAGTTTTAGATCTGTTCTTGGAATTAGGAGCAGATGACGACCAGTGCGATTTCCCCTACCTGTTCGCCTCAGGTTTGAGTGGCTACGCTAAAGACGAACTCGAAGACGAATCTAAGGATATGCAACCCCTGTTTGAAGCTATCCTGCGCCACGTACCACCACCAGTTGGGGATGTGAACAAACCCATACAACTGCAAGTTACAACTCTAGATTACTCTGAATATCTGGGGCGGATTGTCATTGGTAGAATTCACAATGGTACCATCCGCATGGGACAGCAAGCTGCATTAGTTAAAGAAAACGGTGAAGTTGTCAAAGCAAAAATCAGCAAATTGCTGGGCTTTGAAGGGCTGAAACGGATTGAAATTCCAGAAGCATCTGCAGGTCACATCGTCGCAGTCGCGGGTTTTGCTGATGCCAATATTGGAGAAACAATTACCGATCCCAACGAACCTCAAGCACTACCACTGATTAAAGTCGATGAACCGACTTTACAGATGACCTTCTGGGTAAACGATTCTCCCTTTGCAGGTCAGGAAGGCAAATTAGTAACATCACGACAAGTCCGCGATCGCTTGATCCGCGAACTCGAAACTAACGTTGCTTTGCGCGTAGAAGAAACCGATTCTCCCGATAAATTCCTCGTTTCCGGTCGGGGAGAACTGCACTTGGGTATCTTAATCGAAACCATGCGTCGGGAAGGTTACGAGTTTCAGGTTTCCCAGCCACAGGTTATTTACCGTGAAGTCAACGGACAACCTTGCGAACCATTTGAACTTTTAGTGTTAGACATTCCTGAAGATGCAGTTGGTAGCTGTATCGAACGTTTGGGACAACGCAAAGGCGAAATGCAAGATATGCAAGTTGGTGGTAACGGACGTACCCAGCTAGAGTTTGTCATTCCCGCTCGTGGATTAATTGGTTTCCGTGGTGAATTCATGAGGATGACTCGTGGTGAGGGGATCATGAACCACAGTTTCTTAGACTACCGTCCCATCAGTGGAGATATTGAAGCTCGTAACAAAGGCGTATTGATCTCCTTTGAAGAAGGCGTTGCTACCTTCTACGCGATGAAGAACGCTGAAGATAGAGGTTCATTCTTTATCACCCCAGGTACTAAAGTCTACAAAGGTATGATTGTCGGAGAACACAATCGTCCACAAGACTTAGAACTAAATGTTTGTAAGACCAAACAGCTCACCAACCACCGCGCAGCGGGTGGTGATGAATTGGTTCAGTTACAAGCACCTGTAGACATGAGCCTAGAGCGTGCGTTGGAATACATTGGACCAGATGAATTGGTGGAAGTCACACCCCAATCCATCCGCCTGAGAAAGATGGCTAAGAAGTTGGCAAAACGCTAATGGTTTAGTGGTTAGTAGAACAACTAACCACTAACTAACCCTTCTCATCTCGGTTTATAACTGTAACTCAACTCAAAATTACGATTTGTAGATTGCGCTGGGTCTAAACCGCCATTGCGGGCGCGACGGCGCAAGTCACCAAAATCGGGAGAAGCACCGATCGCATCCTCAATACTTATTTGACCGGTCAGCATTAAGTCGCACAAAGCGTGATTCATCACTTGCATTCCTTCGCTAGTACTGCTTTCCATAAGTTGGAACGCCTCTATCTCTTCACCCTTGAGCAAGTAATCTTGCATAGTTGGTGTATTCATCAAAATTTCTAGTGCTGCTACGCGACGACCATCAGTTGTAGGAAGTAACTGTTGGGATACGATCGCAACCAATGAGTCAACAATTTGCACGCGCATAGCTGCTTGCTCTTCTGGGTTATAAATATTTAGCAAGCGATTGATTGACCCAATAGCGTTTTTGGTATGAAGAGTTCCTAAAACCAAGTGACCTGTTTGTGCGGCTTTTAATGCGGTGTCAACAGTCATGCGATCGCGCATTTCTCCAATCAAAATGACATCGGGATCTTCCCGCAATACTGACCTTAAAGCATGATGAAATTCATTGGTATGTAAGCCCACTTCTCGCTGACTGATTAGGGATTTTTGAGAAGTGTGAACGTACTCAATAGGATCTTCTATGGTGATAATGTGTTTTTGCGCTGTCTCATTGAGATGTTGAATCATAGCGGCTAAAGTCGTAGACTTTCCAGAACCTGTTGGTCCTGTCGCTAAGATAAGCCCTTGCTTGTGGCTGATAATGTATTTAAGGATTTGTGGTAAACCCAAACTATCAATAGAAGGGACTTGCAATGTAATTAATCGCAGTACCATTGCACCGCCACTTAAGGTTTCAAAACAATTGACACGACAGCGCAAGAACCCAGGATAAAAAACGGCTGTGTCCAATTCTTTGGTTTCTGCAAACAGTTGTCTTGCATTTTGAGAAAGAATTTCGTCTAAATACCCTTCAAAAACTTTTGGTGAAACTTTCTCCGCTCTTTCATAAGAGACCATCTCACCCCGAATCCGAAAGCGGGGAACTTCTCCTACACGAATATGAATATCAGAAGCATGCTGAGCATAAGCATCACGTACTAGTTGTTGAATTGAAATGGCATTTCTTTGCACTTGATTGGCTTTTTGTAAAAGCGGGTGATTTGGTGGTGGTGGAGGTAAATGCGTAAGTTTTGGGTTTTTAAACTGTGACGTTAAATTGTCATCCATTGGAGTTTCCTTCGGTAGATGTGGAATATACAGAAGCGATGACACTTGGTTAAAAGAGTACGAATTCTTAAACCAGTGTACTTAAGTAAACCGTGAATATACTTGAATTGTAAGTCCTGTAATTAACGCAGTAAATTGTAAAACATGAAACTTTCAATAAGGTAACTCAAAGTTTAGACAATTAGGGAAAAATTATTAAATTTTTTACCTCGAACGTGAAAAATTTGTTAATTTTCAAATGATTTTCTGTAAATGTGTCATTTATTTTAGAAAATCTTTTGAAGATTTAGATGATTGAAGATACGCAAATGATAGTAGTTATAGCAGTCATACTAAATACTGTTTGTGAAGTAACATTTGTATTTGCTTGAAGAGATGTAACTAAAACCTGTTCGTTAAGCAATAGTGGTTGGGAATAATAAATGGAAGCCCCGATCTTGACATTTTTGTAAAAAACAACGGCTAACCCAACAGCTATGAAAATTATTAAAGACATCACGAACTGGTTAGAAACCCGCGCTTGTGCTCCTGCATACGGTGGTTGGATTTTAATGGGTATTGCTATTTGTTTTTTTGGGGCTGGGATCAATACGATGGCGGGCTGGCTTTATGTTATCAGTGGTGTTAGTTTTGCTCTGTTGGGCTTGGCAGTCATCCTACCACCGCGATCGCTTTTGGGTTTAGTTGTCAAGCGTCTTCCTATTGAACCAGTGACAGCAGGTGACGATCTCACAGTTGAATTAGAGATTTTCAATCAAGCACGTCAACCTACAAGCTTGCTGCAAGTCCAGGATATGCTACCTTTTGTGTTGGGAAAACCCATACAGAAATCGATTGAAAGAATTTCTCATGGCAAGTCCTATCGCTGGGTTTATCATCAACCAACAGAACGCCGGGGAATTTTTCGCTGGCAAACAGTCGAATTGGGAACTGGTGCTCCCTTGGGGCTATTTTGGTGTCGGCGTTTGCGAGACGCTGCTGTTATGGCAGTTGTGTATCCCAAAGTCTTACCCCTAACCACTTGTCCCCTGATAGATGAAATGGGAGATGAAGACTCTCAAAGAGGCGATCCCCGTGGTAGACCCTTACAAACAGCAACCCAAGGATTAACTCGCTGTCTTCGTCCTTACCATATAGGAGACCCGATTCGCTTGATTCATTGGCGCACGAGTGCGCGTTACGGAGAGTTACGGGTACGAGAGTTAGAAGTTATTACAGGTGGGCAAGAAATTATTATTGCTATTGACAGTGCGGGTAATTGGAACGAAGAGAATTTTGAACAAGCCGTCATTGCAGCAGCATCACTGTATTTTTACGCACATCGCCAGCAAACACAGGTAGCACTGTGGACAGCATCAACAGGGATAATCAGAGGTAAACGAGTCGTTCAGGAAGCCTTAGCGGCGATCGCATTCCAAGAAGATGGCACGACAAAACCTCCCCACTCTCCTCTGATATGGTTAACACAAAATCCTTTAACGCTTTCTTCACTACCCAACGGCAGCCGATGGGTACTGTGGCAAGATGTTTCTACAGAACAAGAACAAGTTATTGTTAATAAAGATTACCCAGGTATACAGATAGACACCGAACAATCACTCCAAACCCAGTTGCAAAAATGCATTAGATAGCTCAATCCCGTACATTCACAACTGTCATAGATGTTAAAACCGTCTGCAATCATCTGCTTTGAAAGGGCTTCTTTGCAATTCCATCAAAGACGGGGGATAACCCCCAGCAATACCTTACATTGGCTGCGGTACAATGCAAAGAAATGTTTAAATTATGAGTAGCCCAGCCGATGATTTCACCAGAAGTTAACACAAAATCCAGCGAGCATAGCTTGGAGGCAATGAGGCATTTTTCCGAACAATACGCAAAGCGCACGGGAACTTACTTTTGTTCTGAACCTTCCGTAACTGCAGTTGTGATTGAAGGGCTAGCCAAGCACAAAGACGAACTAGGAGCGCCCTTGTGTCCCTGTCGCCATTATGAAGACAAAGAAGCAGAAGTCAAAGCCACTTTTTGGAATTGCCCCTGCGTTCCAATGCGAGAGCGGAAAGAATGCCATTGTATGCTATTTTTGACTCCAGAAAATGAATTCGCTGGGGACAAACAAGAAATCTCTTTAGACACAATTAAAGAAATTAGAGAGACCATGGCATGAACGAAAGAATGCCAGAAGAGTTTTGGCAAGGTGTAGAGCAGTTTAATACCGGGCAGTATTATGACTGCCATGACACTTTAGAGGCTTTGTGGATTGAAGCCACAGAGCCAGAAAAAACTTTTTATCAAGGCATTCTGCAAATTGCGGTAGCGCTCTATCATTTGGGTAACAACAACTTACGGGGAGCAGCGATTTTGCTTGGAGAAGGCAGCAATCGCCTGCGACGTTACCCATCGGATTACGGAGGTATTGATGTGGATGAATTATTAGATCGGAGTGCGACACTGCTGACAACATTACAACAAGCAGAGCTAGAAAAGCTTGCTACTTTTAACTTGAATCGAGAGGAAGCCTCGCTTCTACCCAAGATTGTACGAATCGATCGCTAGGGGTGAGGGATTGGGGGCGCAAGGGATTGCGCCCGTACAGAAGTAGATCGAAAATCTAAAACTAGATATATTATCAGCTTTTTTACGACTATTCTCTATTTGTAAAATCTTGTAATGAAACCTAACGAGTCAAGAAAGCGTCTAAAACTTTAGCTAGTAGCGCTCCTTAGATAATTCAAATTGTGTATTGTATCTCAAAGGAGAAGTACTTGCGAGAATTAAAATAACAGGCGAGTTCTTAATTGCCAACTTATATGAAGCCCCAATACCAATTCCCTCAAATTAAAACGCGCTATTTTGGATTAGCCTTGCTGCTCGGTGCTGCACTCACAAGTGCGATCGCATTACCCAGCCAAGTACAAACAGCTACCGCACAAACGCCTCAAACTTCTGCACAGCAAAACCGTCCTCTGTACATCCGTGGCAAAGTCCAAGAATATAACTCGAAAACACAAGTGGCAACTGTTCGCGGCGATGTAGAACTCGTCTATCCAGCCCGAGGTATTCAAGCAACCGCAGCACAAGCACAATACTTCACTCGCGAACGTCAGATTATTCTCAGTGGCAACGTCTACGTATTGCAAGAGGGACGCAATAGTATTAAAGCTGAAACGGTAACTTATTTGATTGACGAAGGACGATTTGTTGCTACACCCAAGCAAGGTCGTCAGGTAGAATCCATTTATATCGTTAACGATAACAACAACCCAACGGCTGCACCTGCTCCTGCAACACCACCTTTAAAGAAACCTAATTAGTTAAAATTGGCAATTGGGAAGCGGGCGTTGGTTATGAATACCTCTCACTTGTCTCCCATGTCTCCTTGTCCCTAACCCCTAACCTTAGAGTGAAAATTGTCTTAGAGAATGTTCATAAATCCTATGGCAAGCGCGTCATTGTCAATCGCGTCAACATTTCGGTTGGCCAGGGAGAAATCGTTGGTTTACTCGGTCCTAATGGCGCAGGTAAAACTACAACTTTTTACATAGCTACGGGTTTGGAAAAGCCAGATCGGGGAACTGTTTGGTTGGATAAAATGGATGTGACGCCACTGCCAATGCACAAACGAGCAAGGCTGGGCATTGGATATCTTGCACAGGAAGCCAGTATTTTTCGTCAGCTGACTGTACGGGAAAATATTTTGTTAGTACTGGAACAAACCAATGTCCCTCGTTCGGAATGGTCGCGGAGACTGGATATGTTACTGCAAGAGTTTCGTTTGGAAAAAGTCGCTAAAAGCAAAGGAATTCAACTTTCTGGCGGCGAACGACGCCGAACGGAATTAGCACGGGCTTTGGCTGCAGGAAAAGATGGACCAAAATTTTTGCTTTTGGATGAACCCTTTGCTGGAGTCGATCCCATTGCTGTCTCAGAAATTCAGGAAATTGTGGCTCAATTGAGCGATCGCAATATGGGTATCCTAATTACAGACCATAACGTTCGCGAAACTCTTGCCATTACCGATCGCGGTTATATTATGCGTGAAGGGCAAATTCTGGCTTCTGGCACATCCGATGAACTTTACAAAAATCCTTTGGTACGTCAGTACTACTTAGGAGATAATTTTCAGGTATAGTCGAGGGCTTCAAGATTTAAATTTTCAATAAATTATTTTATTAATATTTTTTATTTTTTAACTATTTATCTTGATTACTCATTCTTGAGATTCTTATAAATCAGAAATCTCAAGTCGAAGGTGCCATTGTTAACTTTAAAGAACCAATGACAAATGACACAAACTAAGTCTTTCTACACTTTAAATTCTCTGTTGCCCTTTTCGCTCATGGATCGTTACCTCGTCAGCGAATTAGTCCCACCATTTTTGTTTGGCGTAGGAGCATTTACATCAATCGGTGTTTCAATTGATGTTGTCTTTGAATTAATCAGAAAAATAGTTGAATCCGGTTTACCTTTAACCATTGCCATTCAAGTTTTCTTCCTGAAAATGTCAGGTTTCATCGTCTATGCTTTTCCCATGTCCACACTTTTAGCGACGTTGATGACCTACAGTCGTCTTTCTAGCGAAAGCGAACTTATTGCCTTACGTGGATGTGGGGTGAGTGTTTACCGCATGGTACTAACGGCAGTCATGTTGAGTCTTGTCGTTACGGGATTATCATTTTTGTTTAACGAGCAACTTGTACCCGCAGCAAATTATCAAGCATCTCAAATTTTAGACAAGGCATTAAAGTCAGATCAACCTGCGATCGTGAAGCGACAAAATCTCTTTTACCCGGAGTACCAAAAGGTCAAGCAGGAGGAAGGAGTTAAGAAAAAAGTTTTGACACGCTTGTTCTACGCGGACGAATTTGATGGAAAACAGATGAAAGGCTTGACCATTTTAGACCGTTCCCAAGAGGGGGTGAATCAAATTGTTGTTGCAGAATCAGGGGAATGGAATCCCGGTCAAAATGTTTGGGATTTTTACAACGGTACTATTTATCTAGTTGCTTCAGATAGCTCATACCGCAATATTGTACGATTTGAACGCCAACAACTAAAATTACCGCGTACAGCGTTGGACTTAGCACAGAAAAGCCGAGATTATGGCGAAATGAATATAGCCCAAGCATTAGAACAACTGGAAATTGAGCGTTTGGGCGGTGATGAGCAAAAAATTCGCAAACTCCAAGTTCGGATTCAACAGAAAATCTCCTTACCTTTTGTCTGTGTTGTTTTTGGTTTGGTTGGTGCAGCAATGGGAACGATACCACAACGAACTGGTAGAGGAACAAGTTTTGGTATTAGCGTGATCGTTATTTTCACTTACTATTTGCTGTGGTTTATTAGTGGTGCGATGGGGGAAGCCGGTGTTCTTTCGCCGTTTATGGCTGCTTGGTTGTCAAATTTCATTGGCTTGGTAATAGGTTTAAATCTCTTATCACGGGTAGCCCAAAGGTAAAATAAAATCAAAACTCCTCAGTATTATAATGAATTGTTATCTTGAAGCGAGTAGGATAGAAGTATAGCTCTACTTCGGTTGAGAGATTGCTTCCAGGGTTGGGCTTGACAAGATTAAGAGTTAATTTCAATACTACCGCTCATGCCACAACGTCACTACCCTCCCGCTTCTTTACGCTATTTCAAAGCCCGGTTATGGAACTTAGCAAGACCTGGTTTTTGGGGAACAGCCATTTTTTTATCTGTTGTAGGACTGGTTGTTAAGGAGTATTGGGTACAATCAGATTTGACAGACAGACAAGAAAATCTGGTTAATGCCAACAAATCTACTAACACTTCTCTGACACCAGAAGACAAAGCCATTGCTGCTGACATAGATAATTTGCCCTTATTGGTTAATGAGTCTGTACCAGCAAACGTACCAAAAGTAAAAAATCCCAACAAAAATCAAGCAAATAAGAACAAAACTTTATTGGAGAGACTCAACACTCAAACTCAGAGTTCTGCAAGTAATAATAATACATCAAGCGCGGAGAGCAGAGCGGGTAACTCTGCATCAAGTAATAAGATAGAAAATCCTTTTTTGGCACAAGCAGAAACTTTGCTAAAGTTTAGTAACTCGCAAGATACAACTCAGCCAACATCTTCTCAAACTGCGGTAGGACAAACTTCTTCGAGTTTAGGTATTGGGTTGAACAATGGAACTGAAGTCAAGCAAAATACAACCCAAGAAAGCCCGTTACAAACAGCACTTAATAAATCAACAAGTCAAAATCAGATTAGTCAGGTTAATACCACCTCAACTCAACTTAACCCTTTCAATTCTCTAACATCACCAATAAGTCGTACACCCGTTCAAAATCCCAATTCTAGCAATGGGTTGATTGGAGTTGGAAGCAACAATGTTTCATCTTCTGGATTGGGATCTACTCAACCACCATTTACAAATCAGCAGCAAACTTCCGTATATGGAACAACGGGCTATACACAACAAAGCATAAATCAGCTGTCAAATCTTAACTATGGCAGTGGTTACAACACACAACCGGGAATAGGTGTTCAACCGCAATATATTAACTTTGGCACAAATTACACCCAGCAAGGACAGACGGGGCTTTTGCCACAAAATCCCACGCTGGGGACTAATTATACGCAGCCATTACCCGTCAATCAACTGCAAAATACTATTCCGTCTACAGGTTACGTGCAACCAGGTGTAACAAACCAACCACAAATAAATCAGCTACCAAGTTCTTCCGTACAGCCAACGCAATTGTACCAACCCCAAAATTTTTATACAAATCGTGACGATCGCCGTTTGGTTGACTTTGTCGATTTAACAAGACGTAGGAGTGGCTATAATAGCAGTGTTAACAGCAGTCCGTCATTGCCCGCAGTGTCATCGCAAACACCATCTGTCCCATCGGTTTCTGCTCCCGTACCTTACTATAACTCCATTCCAAATCAAGGTACCGTTATCACTTCTCCCAATTCTTCCGTTCCCAACTATGGAAGTTCGAGCTTGCAACAATCTATTCCTCAGTATAACTATTCATCCCCCGGTCAACTTCCCGGACAATAAGAACCAGTAAGAAGCATTTCTTCACGGAGCGGCTTGCTCTAGAGACAAAATTTCTTGCTTCTCGATCGCAACTTGGGCTGCACTTAATTATGACATTACGCATAGCCCCCCTTTTTAAGGTTACGGTATACACACAAGTCTTATATAGTGCATTCTTACGGTTTCGATCCCCCCTAACCCCCCTTAAAAAAAGGGGGAACTTCATTCCAATTCTCCCTTTTTACGATGTTTCATCTCTTTTCTAAAGATCTGTACACCACCGTAGCTTTTTAAGGAGTTGGGGGGGAGCGACAACATGTAAAATACCCAAAATGGCGTTGAGGTTGCGTAAGTCCTATTAATGTAGCTACCTCGTAAATCCATGTAAAAAAGGGGGGAATAACCTCCTAAATTCTCCTTGTTCGGGGGGATTTAGGAGGTCTAAAGTTTTGATACCTTAGAGACTTCTTTGAAAACATTCTCTGTGCTTTGTGAGCTTTTTTAGAATACCCCTCCACTTTAAAAACATCCTAGAAATGCCTGCTAGTGAAGGATTACTTTGAAGAAACAGCAAAAAAGCTGCTAATAGTAGAAATATAAATAAAGCTAAGATAATTATATCCAACTTAATAAGTTTTATTTAGTCTGCAAATTCCCCAACCTTCAGAAGTAAGTGCGAGGCAGCTAGTGACCAGTAAAAAATCTTTAGTGGCAGAAAATGATGGTGTTGAAACATCTAACAAAACACGTTGGAAGTGGCTGTGGTTGGGGATGGGTGCGATCGCACTGATTTCCGCAACATTAGGGGGGCTGCTTGCAGTTTCTATGACGAGCACACCTTTGATGCAGACAAAGCTGACCCCAAAGGAAGCGGAAGTTTTTGAGAGCGATCGCCTGACTGGAGAAGGGCTAAAATTTTCAGAGTTAACTCGTCCTGTCAACATTTTAGTTATGGGGATGAGTGTACTGCCAACAGATGTTCAAAACCCACCAGCGGGAGTGAAAAATCGCGGTTACTTACCCCAAGTTAACTCCTTTAGCGGTCTTACCGACGTCATGCTGTTAGTAAGACTTAACCCAGAGGAAAAAAAAATAGTTATTCTTTCTGTTCCTAGAGATACTCGTGTCTCTTTAGAAGGACATGGTGTTGTTAAAATCAATGCAGCTAACGTTGTAGGTGGACCAGCTTTAAGTGCCAAAACAGTCAGCGAACTATTAGGTGGAGTAGAAATTGACCGCTATATCAGAATTAACGTTTTAGGCGTTAACAAGTTAATTGATGCTTTGGGAGGCGTCACAGTTGATGTTCCCTATGATATGAAGTATAGAGATGATTCTCAACACTTATATATCAACTTAAAGAAAGGAAAACAACATCTTAACGGTGACAAAACCCTACAAATGTTGCGTTTCCGTAATGATGGACGTGGCGATATTGGTCGAGTTGAGCGACAGCACATAGTGATGCGATCGCTAGCAGAGCAAACCCTCAATCCCGCTTTGTTAGCACGATTTCCCAAAATTCTTAATGTTGTCCGGTCTCATCTTGACACCAATTTGACAATTGAGGAAATATTGACCCTTGTTAATTTTGGAGTGCAAACAGGTAACTCGAATATGGAAACGCTAACGCTTCCAGGTAGAGCCAGCACGCATCATGAGTATAAAACCAGTTATTGGATACCAAATGCCAAGCAGATTGAAAAAATGGCGATCGACTACTTTAATCTGCAGGTCATGAACCTACCGCAAACCTCCGACTCAACTCTACGACAAGTTGTCATTAAAGACAGCACGGCTAGCGATAGCGAAAGCCTGCAAAATTTAATGCGTTCGTTAGAACTCGTCGGTTACTCTGGTGTTTACGTACCTGAACCTTGGCGCGAACCTTTAGATACAACTTACATTATTGTCAGAAATGGAAATCGCGACACTGCCGACGCACTTCGCGCTGCTTTGGGATTTGGAGAAGTGCGCGTGCAAGATGAAGGCAGCTTTGACTCAAATATTACCATTGACTCGCCTGTGACTATTGTTTTGGGTAAGGATTGGTTGGAACAACAAAATAGCACCAATCTTTCCTACTAAGGGACAAGGGGGACAAGGGAGACAAGGGAGAGTGGTTCGTAACTCCTCCGCTCTTGCGGTGTTTCATCCCCTTGATAATCGTAAGGCTGTTTTTGGTGGAGCGCTCTGAAGTTGACAAATTATCTAGGTTCGGTTACAACATAAAATATGCACCGCATATTCTATTGAGCAAAAACAAAATTTTTAATCATGCAACTTCAGATGCCTCTGACAACCCGAACACGAACTACCCAGACTACCAGTATGGGAGGGTTGTGAGGCGAGGATATTGACTCACAAATCATAAGACTGTGAAACCCTCCCAGTAACTGCTTGGGGGGTTTTTGGTTTTTACGGAAGATCGTTTGCAGACATAGCAAACAATAAGAATTTAACTATCAAAGTAGGCAAACAAATGTTTTTTTTCGCTGACTTTATAACAACCACTACCACTACCACCGAGATCGCGCCTGGAGGGACGACGTGAAGTGATTTGTTGCGTAGCAAGCAAGATTCTCCCCTCCTGGTAAACCAGGAGGGGATTTTTATTTGTAAACAATACTTAGGAGATTGACACCAATGTACGACCATCGAGTTCTTGCTAAAAATATGGATTTATTTCACTTTGAAGAACACAGTCCGGGTATGGTCTTCTGGCATCCCATGGGTTTGAGGCTCTTCAGGGTTATCGAAGACTATATGCGGCGAGTTTATCAGTCTCACGGGTTTGAGGAAGTGCGCTCGCCTCTCGCATTGAGCCGTTCGCTGTGGGAACAATCCGGTCACTGGGAAAAATTTGGCAACAATATGTTTTTTGTAGGCAGTATGAGCCACGATAAGCACTCCAAGATTGACAATCCAGAATTAGAAGCTGTGAATTATGCTTTAAAACCAATGTCTTGTCCGGCTCACATTGCTATTTATAAGTCACGCAAGCGGAGTTATCGAGAAATTCCCATGCGGCTTATGGAGTTTGGTATTGTTCATCGCAATGAACCTTCTGGTTCTTTATCGGGTTGCATGCGTTTGCGTCAGTTTGTACAGGATGACGCTCATATTTTCTGTCAAGAAAGGGATTTGAGGAACGAGATTAATAGCTTTCTCAAGATGGTCAGTGAAGTTTATTCAGCATTTGGTTACAAAAATTTTGCTATCCGGATTTCTACGAGACCAGAACAGCGCTTGGGCTCTGACACGCTTTGGGACAAAGCGGAGGCTGCTTTGATAGGAGCGTGTCAAGCTTTAGGGTATGCCTACGAGATGTTACCGGGAGAAGGAGCTTTTTACGGTCCCAAAATTGAAGTGAGTTTGGAAGACCATCTTGGAAGATCTTGGCAGTGCGGTACAATTCAAGTTGACTTTAACCTTCCTCAAATTTTTGAGCTTTCTTTTGTCAATAAAGATGGGCAGCTCGAACAACCGGTCATGTTACACCAAGCGGTTTTAGGTTCTCTTGAACGCTGGATTGGAATTTTGTTGGAAAATCAAGAAGGTGCATTGCCTCTTTGGTTAGCCCCAGTTCAAATTGCTGTTGCTTCAATTTCTGAAAAATCTGCAGACTGGGCAGAATCCATTGCTGCAGAGATCGAGTCAATGGGAATTAGGACGGAACTTTATGTTGGCGAGCGCACGATTTCTAAAAAAATTCGAGAACTCTCAGCAAAAAAAGTTCCTCTAATTGCGGTAGTTGGCGAACAAGAAAAAGTCAATGGTACGGTTAATCTTCGCCACCTGGGTATTGCAGGACCCGAAGAAATTGAATTTGCCAAGCTTAAGGAGGAGCTGAGGTCTTTTGCTTAAACTTGCCATGGCATCGATCTGCTTAACAAGTTAACTTTAATATGCCGACTTATTTAGTTAAAGGAGAAGATAATGGGACTGAGTGATGGTCTCGCAGATCCAAATAAAAAGAATATGGTTGTCTCAGACTGCCTAAAGTTGATGGACACGCAAGTTGCGTCAACCGGGGGAGTTTCTGGTATTGCCTTAAAAGCAGGCTACACTGCCATTAGGAAGATCGCGCCCAATTATTGCGCTGAAGCTGTGGAGCGTCTTCTGCCAGAATTTTTCTCGGCACTCGATCCTATTTGGAGTGAAGGCGTACAGACAGGCGATCCCGCCAAACACCTCATCCAAAACCAATCTCGTACAGCAGATGCATTGTTAAGTGTCACCGATGCTAGGAGTGAGAAAACCAAAAATACAACTGTACGGAGTGTGTACAACAAACTCCGCAACTCCGCTAAGAAGAACGTAGAGGAAGCAATACCGGACTTAGCACAGATAATTGATAACTATACTAAGAGCTGATTGCATACAAATCTAACTGGGTCATCTTAAGAATCTCTCTAGAGGCGTCTTCTTGGGAGCGCCTCTATACCTCTTACTAGGATTGAGATAAAAATATATCTACCTCAAGAATGTTTTTTTCACTTTGATGGACTTTTAACGATAAGAATTTATGTTAAGCTACTAGACTAAACTCTACATAAACTTTATGTATGTCTCTGAGAAGTACACAAAACGAAGTAATTCGTAGTGTGCGATTCGTTCACTCGAAATGAGTAATAAATTATTCAGGGATGAGTGGCAGGGAATAAGAACCGAGTAATCGGAACAGAACCTTTGACAACTAGATGACCATGAGGGTGACTCCGAGGAAATCCTAGAGTACATAAGAGAAGTCCCTCCCCGTAGGTGCAACGGTGACAGCATCACCCCTAGGGTAGCGACTAGCCATCAATCCCTAAAGCGGGGTGAGAAGGAGGTAAAACTGGTAGCCTAAACTGGTTCCCTTCGAGCATAAACCTACGAGCAGCGCAAGCGAAGATGCGTAACCGTCGTTATTACTAACCAGCGAAATAAGGCTGAACGCGCTGGAGCCAAAAAAAAAAGGCAACGGATAAGGGACTGGCATTTACTACGATGACCAGCAAGCACTCCCAATAAACCCGGCGGATAAGCATCGCTCTAAAGGTTTCAAACAATGGTTATCTGGAACGAAGTAACTTAATGTCCACTCTCAGGAGGTCGATACTGAGTAGGTGCTAACCGTATGTGGCGTTAAGAGAGATTGAGTCAAAAGCGAATGCCTTGTGTAATAACGAGGATATGCTGACAGACTTACGGTGATTTGGAATGTAGAGTCACAGTAGCAATAAATATGTCTAAAACACGAAGAGTCACAACGGAATCAAATGAGGAAGCGATCCAACCCTTGAAGGAATTGCGAAATCATGAAACTGTGAATGATAAATCGATGGTGGAATGGAGGCACACTGACTGGCGTAAGCTAGAAAAACGTGTCTACAAGTTGCAAAAAAGAATCTACAAAGCCTCACAGCGTGGTAATGTCAAAGCAACTCGCAAACTCCAAAAGACGCTGATGAAGTCCTGGAGTGCAAAGTGTCTTGCGGTTAGACGGGTTACACAAGACAACCAAGGTAAGAAGACGGCGGGTGTGGACGGTGTGAAATCACTAACTCCAAAGCAACGTCTCACCTTAGTTGCCAAATTAAAATTAGGCTCAAAGGTATCGTCTACCAGACGTGTATGGATTCCAAAGCCTGGGAAAGATGAAAAAAGACCTTTGGGTATCCCGACAATGTATGACCGCGCATTGCAAGCTCTCGTAAAAATGGCACTTGAGCCAGAATGGGAAGCTAAGTTTGAACCTAACTCATATGGGTTTAGACCAGGACGCTCATGTCACGATGCTATCGAAGCTATTTTTAATAGTATCAAAACAAAACCAAAATTTGTTCTGGATGCTGACATATCAAAGTGCTTCGATAAAATCGACCACACGGCACTGCTAAGAAAATTAAATACATTCCCCACCATTCGCCGTCAAATACGTGCTTGGTTAAAAGCGGGAGTGATGGATAATCAGCAGTTCCAAGAGACATCTGAGGGTACTCCCCAAGGCGGAGTCATTTCGCCGCTTTTAGCAAACATTGCCCTCCACGGTATGGAAGAACGAATTAAACAATACGCTGAAACATTACCTGGTACAAAACGGGTCAATCGATTTAGTATATCGTTAACTCGTTACGCCGATGATTTCGTAATTTTACACGAAAATCTAGCCGTTGTTCAAAGATGTCAAACAATTATATCTGAGTGGTTAAAAGACATGGGTTTGGAATTGAAGCCATCAAAAACACGCCTAACTCATACTTTAAATAGGTATGAAAATGAAGAACCGGGGTTTAACTTCCTTGGTTTTAATATTAGGCAGTTTCGAGTGAGTAAATACCACTCAAAACAAGGTTTCAAAACAATCATCACCCCAAGCAAAGAAAAGCAGAGGATACACTACGAACGAATAGCTAGTGTCATCAATGACCACATCCCAGCTCCACAAGAGGCAATTATCAACCGATTAAATCCAATAATCAGGGGATGGTCTAACTACTATTCAACGGTAGTAAGTAAAGAAACTTACTCCACATTAGACAATCTTATGTATTCTAAGCTAAAAACTTGGGCAAAACGCCGTCACCCAAATAAATCAGGAGAATGGGTAACCAAGAAATACTGGCGCACCATTGGCGGTGATAATTGGGTCTTCGCCACTCCAAACAAAGGGGAAAAAAATTCGATGCGATTACTAAAACACGCAGAAATACCCATTGTTCGGCACGTAAAAGTGAAAGGCGATGCCAGTCCATACGATGGCAACCTAATTTATTGGAGTTCAAGAATGGGCGCACACCCTGAAGTGCCAAAAAGAGTAACAAAACTCTTAAAGCAACAAAAAGGAAAATGTGCTCACTGCGAATTGTACTTCCGAGAGGAAGATGTACTGGAAATTGACCACAAAATACCTCCAACTCAAGGAGGTAAAGACGAATATAAAAATCTCCAGTTATTACATAGACACTGCCACGACATAAAAACAGCCAATGACAAATTGGCTGGAGGTATGCACTTGGACAAGCACCAAATTACCGAGGAGCCGGATGAATTGAAAAATTCACGTCCGGTTTTGAAGACGAGTCGCTCTGGTGACGGAGCGGCTTAGTTTACTAAAACGAAGTAATTCGGTTAACTGACTTCACCATGACTCAGCGTAGAACTGTTTATTCTACGTTACTCGCAAGAGTTTAAGTCCGCTTTTAAATGATGACTTAATGAGATTAGCCAGTCTCAAGCGTCGAGGGAGGAACATGGCTGCTTTGTGCTAGTGCAACACCGAACCTTTTGGTTGAAGTTTAAAAGCAGTGTCGAGGCACACCATACCCCAATCGGGAGATTCATCAAATGATGATGACTAATTCTGTATTTGTTTTAAGTAAGAATGGCTTAATACTAAAACCAACAACACCAGCAAGAGCCAGGATTTTACAATCTATTGGCAAAGGGAAAAAGCTGAAATTATTCCCATTTACTTTAATTCTAGATAAGGATGTTGATGAAAATATAGAGCCATATTTAGAACTAAGAATTGACCCCGGTTCAAAATTTACGGGCATTTCCTTAGTAGATTTAAATAAGAATGAAGTCATCTGGGCAATGGAATTAGAACACCGGGGCGCTCGGATTAAAATGGAATTAATTAAACGTGCAGCTACAAGACGTTCTAGAAGATCCAGAAGACTGCGCTATCGCCAAAAGAGATTTGACCGCAAAAAGCCAGATGGATGGTTAGCACCAAGTTTACGGCATAGATTGTTAACTACCCAGACTTGGATCAAACGGTTGCTGAGATTAGCTCCGATTAAATCAATTGCAATTGAATCGGTGAAATTCGATTTCCAAAAAATGGAGACACCAGATATAGAGGGGATTGAATATCAGCAAGGTACTTTGTTCGGCTACACCTTACGCGAAGCACTTCTAGAACATTGGGGTAGAGAATGTGTATATTGCGGTAAGACAGACGTTCCCTTACAAATAGAACACATTCATGCACGAACTAAAGGAGGTAGTGACCGATTCTCAAACCTGACTTTATCATGTGAAAAATGCAATCAGAAAAAGGGAAATAAGCCAGTAGAACAATTTCTCAAGGGGAAACCAGAAATTCTCCAAAAAATTAAAGCACACCAAAAAAAGTCTTTAAGTGATGCATCTGCTGTCAACTCTACCCGAAAAGCTATATTTGAGATGGCACAGCAATTCGGATTAAGAGTAATTAGTGGTGATGGTGCATCTACTAAAATGATTCGGATTAAAAGCGAATTGCCCAAACAGCATTGGATTGATAGTGCTTGTGTCGGAACCGACCAAATTGTTAAATTACGAATATACCAATCATTGCGCGTTACTTGTACTGGTCATGGCACAAGACAAGTACAAAGAGTGAATGCCAGTGGTTTTCCCGCCATAGCCAGCATCAAAAAGAATCCCATTACTGGTAAAAAAGAAGTCAATTTAGTCAGTAAAAATGAGAAATATACTCACGCTAGAGCTGGTGATTATGTGATTTGTAATTTGCTCAAAGATCGCAAACACATTAAGGCGGGAATTTATCGTGCTAGAGTCAAAACGCCAACGCCTAAAGGAGTAGAAGTCCTAATTAACGGGTATCGTATTGCAATCGATCGACAATACGTTCAGCTTATTCATTGTGCCGATGGCTATGAATGCAGTTTTGCTACGATTGACCAAAATTTACTTCGTTTTAGCGCGATTAGATAACATGACCAAATTTACAATTTTAGTGGCGGAAGACGATCCTAATGACGCCTTCTTTATTCAAAGGGCTTTTCAAAAGACTCAACTGGTTCACACCCTTAAAGTTCTAGAAGATGGAGATGCGGTTATAAATTATCTATGTGGCATTGATGAATACGCTGACCGGGAACTCTATCCTTTGCCAACACTCATACTCTTAGATATCAAACTACCACGCCGTTCGGGTCTTGAGGTTCTCGAATGGATACGCCGCCAACCTCACTTGAAACGCTTGCTCGTCATTATGCTGACTTCTTCAGACCAAGACAGAGATATCAACCTAGCCTATGAACTAGGTGCTAACTCATATTTAACAAAACCAATAGGGATTGATAACCTACAGGAAATGGTTAACAGTATTAACAAATACTGGTTACTTCTTAATAAACAACCAGAAATTTAAAGAAAGGAAAGTATATCTTTCCCCACGCTCAAACCTCAATGTCCCATTGCCTTTGTTATACCCAGGAAGAGGTTTCGAGTTCCCCAATTTTCACAATCTCAAGTGAGATGATTTCTTTGGAAAAGCCGCCGTCTTCGCCTGTTCTCTGATTCTTCTCGCAACGGTACTACGTCAGCTTCACTGCTTTCGCGTGCTACGCGAATCAGCAAAGCAGCAGATAGCAAACTAGCAATCATCGAATTTCCACCATAACTAAACATGGGTAATGGCAATCCAGTTGTTGGCAAAGCACCAGTGGTAACACCAACATGAAGTAATGATTGTCCTACCATCAAAACAGTTACCCCAATTGCTACAAGTCGATAGACCGAATGTTTGGTCTTAAGAGCTATAATTAATCCTAAAGTGGCGTATAAAGCGAGCAGTACTAACAGCACCGTACTGCCAACAAAACCAAATTCTTCAGCAAAAACAGCAAAAATAAAATCGGTGTCTTGAATTGGCAAATAAAACAACTTTTGTTGGGAAAGCCCAAACCCCGCCCCCCATTGTCTACCAGAACCAACAGCCAGCAAACTTTGTACGAGTTGATAACCATCTCCAGTTGGATCTGCCCATGGATTTAGAAAAGAAAGCACTCGTTTGCGCTGATATTCTTTGATACTAATACTCAGTACTGCCAGGGCTACACCTCCAACTGCTGTTCCTCCCAAATACTTATACGGTAATCCTGCAGCAAGGGCAATCAGCCAAATTGTCATTCCACATAATGCAGTTGTACTTAAGTTAGGCTGTATTAAAATTCCCAAAATAATCAGACAAAAGATACCCAGCCAAACAAAGCGCACTCGCCAACTTAACCTTTCCCATTGACCAAAAAGTCGCGCACTTTGCAATACTAAAAAGGGTTTAATGAGTTCAGAGGGTTGAATTGGGATCGGTCCTATGGCTATCCAGCGAGACGCATCAAATGCCTTTTTTCCCAATCCCGGTATCAAAGTTAGGAAAATCAGCCCCAATAGCAAGATTACAAACCAATGGGATATATTTACGATCCTGCGTAAGGGCAGGTTGACTATGATATTGAATATTATTAACGCTACGAACACCCACAGGACTTGACGCTTGAAGTAATACAGCCCATCATTGTGGCGATCGTCGGCAACGGCATAAGATGCAGAAAACAGCACGATTAATCCCACAAACAGCCATATCAATGTCAACCAACGCAATAAACGTGCCTCAAGTGCCCAACTGGACACCGAGTCATCGAAGAATGGAATCAGGCGGCGTAAATTCACAGTTTCAACTAGGTATGTAAGGTGTATTCGTTGAGAATGCAGTTAATGATACTACCTCATTCCAGAATTCATCATTACAATTTCAAGAATTACAAAAAAAAGGAACGGGGAACAGAAAGCCCCCGTACCTCCTTCCCCCTGAAAAATTTTTGACAAACGGCCCATTTTGTGAGACTGGCATCTTGCCCATCCTCTATTTCCCCATGGGCGCGACGCCCGCACCACAAGAAGTTTTTGAATGATTTTTTATTTTGAGAATTTTGTTAGATAATCTACGGTAAGTCGATGAAAAATAATGCTTTTTAGATTCGCAGTTGGCACACTACCACATTCGGCTCTGTCATGAGAACTTGTTTCGCATAAAATTACTATAATCACATCAATGAACAGTAGTATACTGAGTAAAGACTTGAATAGCCAAAATTATACTCTTTTGGATCTGTCTTCCAAAGTAGAGTATGCACTGCTGGCTCTTTTAGAACTAGCAAGCAACAAAGGAAAAAGAGATCCACTTACCATGAGCGAGATTACCGCCAGACAACCCATACCGGAACGCTATTTAGAACAAATCCTCACTAGTCTGCGGCGAGCAGGTCTGGTACAAAGTCATCGTGGCTCAAGAGGCGGATTCGTTTTAGTTCGAGAACCTTGGCAAATTACCTTATTGGAAATTGTGACCGTTGTTGAAGGTGAGCGGAAGGACAGAGAATCTTCTCTTCCTCCCACTTTAGAAAAGAACTTAGTTCATGAAGTGTGGGATCGAGCCAATACAGCCGCTACTGAAGTTTTACGTCGCTATACTCTCCAAGATTTGTACCAGGAAAGGGAAGCTCGAATACAGCAAGGTCCAATGTATTACATTTAGACAAAGGAGTCACTCGTATATGTTTTTTTACTCAACTATTACGGAATTTAATGAGTCAAGCGGAATGGTGAAAACATAATAGACAACTCCAATTCCCAGGAGAATCACAGCAAGGCTAGAAAGAATAACCCAACGGTCTGCTGGTTCATAAGCATCCTCGTCAATATCTCGACGAACGACAAGGTAGTGCTGGGTTGAAAGCATGACCGTTAGCAATCCTACTAGTGAAAAAGCCAAGCCTAACTTCCAGCCATTACCCGGACCTTGAGGTGCAAGGGGAGGGCGGAGTATGCGAAGCCGGACAATGAGAACACCAAAACCCATGAGCGCTATCCCACTTCTCATCCATGCTAAATAGGTGCGCTCGTTGGCTAAATGTTCTCGAACTCGGTCAGCACTGGGGCTTTTTGGTTTTTCTGGTTTTTCTGGTTTTTCTGCATCTATTGTCATAAATTTAATGGGAATTGCATGAACGAATTTTTTTAGCAGTCTTTCAAATTAGACTCATAAATATTCATACTATTAACAGTGACAGGTGACAAAATAATTCGTAATTAAGAATTGATAAATTACAAAAAGAGTGAAGACCGCTAATGGCTGATGGCTAATAGCTAATGGTCAAAAAGCAATTAGCTATTAGCAATCCAAATTATTGACAAATGATTTAAGATTGCTATAGCAGAAAATATGACTGTTGACTTTTGAATAGAAATGTATGTGAAAATGTTTTATCTTGCGTACTATAGCGGCCCTAAATGAAATATAAAAATAAGAGTGAAGACTGCTAATGGCTAATTGCTTTTTAACGTGTCTTAATCGAGTACTGTTGGCACTGTATTGCACTCTAGCAATAAAAGCAATTATCGATTCTTGCTGTATTGATAAATATAACTTATTAAATATTTAAAAGTATTAAAAACAACATAAAATAATTTACAATGCGCTTTTGGTTTTGAAAATCTATTGTTTCTCAACCTCCAAACAAGCAATTTTTTTTAATAGGGAATTTTTTAAGTTGTATTTAAAACTGAGCCAAATGACTCGAAAACCTCTCAATGTATTGTTTTTTACAAAAAAAAAATCGTTTTTATTGCTATACTGAAGTGATATTTAAAAAAGATTTGTAAAATTTATTGCTGTAAAAGTTTTCATATCGCTTACCGACTACGGTAACTTGCCCTATTTACCGTATAGGACTATACTTTTGATAAGCTTGTTGGAGTGAAAATACTTGGTCAGGGATGCTTGAAAGAGCCTATATGACGTTTGAGCAGTTACGAATTTTTCTTGCCGTAGCAGAACTAATGCACTTTACCCGTGCAGCAGAATCGCTATATATTACCCAGCCTGCTGTGAGTGCAGCCATTCAGAGTCTGGAAACAGAATACGGGGTCAAATTATTTCATAGAATTGGTCGTCATATCGAAATCACTGATGCTGGGAAGTTGCTCCAAGTAGAAGCACAAAAGATTCTCGATCAAGTTTCTTTAACTCAAAGGGGCTTGCGAGAGTTAAACAATATGCAACGGGGGGAGTTAAAACTGGGGTCAAGTCTGACTATTGGTAATTACTGGTTACCTGAAAAAATTAGCCAGTTCAATCGTCACTATCCCGGTATCCATATAAATTGCACTTTGGGTAACGCTGAAGAAATCTGTGAAGGAACCGCGACGGGGTTGTTTGATTTCGGGTTAGTGACAGGTGACGTGAAAGTCTCCCTGAGAAACTATTTAGAAAAAGAAGTTGTGGGAAGCGATCGCTTGCAGATAGTTGTAGGCAAATCTCACCCTTGGTTTGGCAGAAGAGAAATTTCCCCCGCAGAACTCCTTACAACAACTTGGGTGATGAGAGAGTCAGGGTCTGGGGCGCAACAAATGTTTGAGCAAGCCCTGCAAAAATGGGGAATCGAGCCGACCGAACTGGAAGTTGTTCTCGTTCTTAGTAGCAGCGAGATGGTAAAAGCAGTCGTTGAAAGCGGTGTAGGTGCAGCAGCCATTCCAGAATTGATGGTGAAAAAAGAATTACAGCTATCCACACTGCACGCAGTCCGTGTTATCGGTCGAGATACTAACACAAAGTTAGAAATTGTCCAACCCGTATGGAAACTGAAGCACCTACAACGCTTTCAAACCAGAGTAGCAAGCGCTTTTGAACAGATTCTCAGTCAATGTTCGCTCTCAGTGTAGGGGAATTGGGGATTGGGGATAAGGTAAAATTGCCTTCCTTGTCCTCAATCCCCAATCCCTTCGTACCAATCAATTACTTTTTTTTATTGAATTAAGAAAAAAAAATACTTGCTTTTATTGACAGTATCCTTGTATATTGATGTCAACATGCGAGCGTAGAAGCTCGCCAAAACACCAAATAACACTTTAACCTGATTCAATCGGGTTATGCTGAATCGCCCTGTTAGGTGATGAAGTACCTTTTAGGTGTCTCATCTCTCTTAATTTATGGAACTTTCAAATAAAACAGAGTATGCAATTCTCTCTTTGCTGGCACTGGCAAAATGCTATGCTGACGGTGAATCATTGCAAATCCGAGAGATAGCAGCACGTCAAAACATTCCCAACCGCTATTTAGAAGAACTTCTAGCAACTCTAAGGCGTGGAGGTTTGATTAAGAGCATACGTGGGGTGAAAGGAGGTTACGTTTTAGCCAGGGAACCTCAAAAAATAACAGTTTTGGAAGCTTTACGTTGTATAGAGGGGTCAGACGATGAACCCGGTAAGCCTTCCAATATCAAAACGGTAGAAACTGAAGTTATTCGTGATGTTTGGCAAGAAGTTCGTCAAGCTGCTTACGACGTTTTACAGAAACATACACTTCAAGATCTTTGCGAAAAGCGAATTTCCAAGCAGCAAATGGAACTAATGTACTATATATAAATTATGCCTTCGCGGACTAATAAAAAGTCCACGTAGGTGGTGAGTCCAGAGAAAGTAGGCGGGTTTCCCGCCGTAGGCGACTGGTGAGTCCAGCGCTGCAGGAGGGTTTCCCGCCGTAGGCGACTGGCGAACCCGGAGGGCGAACCCGAAGGGACTTTGTTTGTATAGACGCAATTTTAATCGCCATTTGGATTTTAATCGCCCTTTGTTTGTATAGACGCGATTTTAATCGCCATTTGTTTTTTCTAATTGGAATGCTCCCTATTTGTCTGTATCTTGAAAAACACCAAGCGATCGCGTTAAAACTCTCACGATCGCTTATCATCTTTCTTCACTAGAATTGTTATACAAAAACAACTAGCAATTAGCTTTGTTATACTTAATGCATCACTTTTTAAAATAATAAAAATTCCCAATCCTATCAAGATAAAAGGAATAAAGTAATTACCATATCGCGCGATCGTCTCGGCTATTTCTTTTTGACGAGTTAATTGGTAAGCTACATAACACCAAACTCCTAGCAATAGAAAGAAGATAGAGACAACTATCAAAAAGCTTGCTAAATTGCTGCTAGCAAATAATGGCACGTAGACACTGATATTATCGCTACCGTTAGCGATGGTCACAGATGCAACACTATAAGTTTGAGGAGACACCAAATTCAAAAGAATAGATTCTTCAGAATCTTCTGTCTCAAATTCACTTTCCCCGGTAGGATTTTCTTCCCCATTCACCAAACTGCTAAGACCCATAGCAATTGGCATGAAACCAAGCAATCCAATCCAGCGTCCCGATAACAATAACCCTCCAAACAGACCAGAAAGACTGGTAAAAATCAGTATACAAAACCCCAAATACTGACCTGTAATAATATGCTTGTAAGTGAAGGTGGCATTTACTTGGGAAAAAAACAATAAAAGGATGAGAAGGTCATCGATATTAGTAGCAGTAAAGGCAAGGATTCCCGTGCTAATTGCAGCGATCGATTCACCCATATTGTCTTTATTGTTTAATTGCAAGCAAAGACGCACTCGTTTTTTCTAAAGTAACACTCTCTTATAAAAGCAACCATGAATATGTTTTGGGCGGCTTTCACAGAAGGTATAATTGCTTTTGCAGCAACCAATATTGATGATATCTTAATCCTTCTACTTTTTTTCTCACAAGTAGATGCTAATTTTCGCAAGCGCCATATCATTGTTGGTCAATACCTTGGTTTTTCAGCTATCATCATCGCCAGCCTACCAGGATTTTTTGGTGGTTTGGTAGTACCGCACGAAGTCATTGGGCTGCTCGGATTGTTACCTATAGCAATTGGCATAAAAAAGCTGTTGAGTCGAGAAGAATCTACAGAAGTTCAGGCTGTAACCAGCGATTTTCAGCCGATTTCATCAAACAATTCTCCGAGGTCTTTTTTAGTTAGTCTTTTGCACCCTCCAACTTATAAAGTAGCCGCAGTCACTCTTGCAAATGGGGGCGATAATATCAGCATTTACATACCGTTATTTGCTGGAAATAGCTATGCCAGTATGGGTGTAATTTTGATTGTCTTCTTAGTTATGGTTGGAGTCTGGTGTGCAATTGCTAACTTCTTAGCCCGTCAAGAGGCGATCGCTCATATTTTAAGCCGATATGGTAGAGCGGCTGTTCCTTTTATTTTGATTTGTTTGGGTTTATTTATTATGTACGAAAGAGGTACCATTCCATGGCTTTACTCATACTGGAGAAACTAATTTGTAACTCACCATTA
This sequence comes from Tolypothrix bouteillei VB521301, assembly GCF_000760695.4. Classification (GTDB taxonomy): domain Bacteria; phylum Cyanobacteriota; class Cyanobacteriia; order Cyanobacteriales; family Nostocaceae; genus Scytonema; species Scytonema bouteillei_A. Next base: position 3,051,405 of record NZ_JHEG04000001.1, read on the forward strand.
GCAAAAGCGTGTAGATGACAAAACGCAATGGACGTTGGGGTGCAATCTCGCAAAGTTTGGCACCAAGGAGGACCCCAGGTACAGATCCAAACCATATAGGTAATACCAAACTCCAATCAACTGTTCCCAAGCTCAAATGCCCAATAGAAGTAAATAATAACAAGATAGCTGCTTGCGAAATATCTGTACCCACTAATTTACGAGCATCCAAGCGGAAAAAGGAAATTAGCACCAACGCGAACATTGAACCGGAAGAGACACTCGTTAAACCAACCAAACAGCCTAAAATAGCTCCTACACTCATTGCCAACACGCGACCCAACCCAGTATCTAGATCGAACTTCGGCAGATCGGGAAACTTCAAATTTGGGAAAAATGTGATGAGCAGCAGTTGTATCAGGGCTGATAGCGTAACAACCAAAATCATTAGCCCAACCAAGTGCAGCAAAACGTGATTGAGATTGTACTCTCCACTGTGCTTGATAAAGTGTAGAATTCCCACACCAAACAAGGAACCGGGAACGCTGCCAAAAGCCAGCCATTTTACCACTTGCAAGTCAATAGTTTTTTGCTGCCAATGCTTAAAGCCGCCTACAAATTTCATTAACGTCGCCGCTACTACGTCAGAACTGACCGCAACGGAAGGTGGAACTTGAAAGATAAAGATCAGCATTGGTGTTATGAGGGATGCTCCACCAATTCCGGTTAAACCAACGACTATACCAACACAAAAACTAAAGAGGGGTAATAAAAGATAATGCATACGACGGCTCGCATATAGGGTTATTATTTTGCCCAAACTTCCTGTGGAAGTCAGATTGGTAGATGTAAACCCTTTTTTTTTCAAAAAAGACAAAAGTCGATATACTTACCGTACTTTAACTTAGATCGCGGTCAAACGTCTAGCGTATTCGCACATACGCAATTAAATTATTTATTACAGTTCTTAAAAGAGAAGAATCAGATGCAAAAGCCTTATATAGCAAGGCATCGAGGCTGTGTAAATTTTTTAAAAGAATATAATCTGACAGCAAAAAAATACAATTTAGCCTTTCAATTCCCAAATTTCCCTGACCTAGGGAAAGTATGAAGGATAAAATATATCCCACGTAAGTTCCAGGGGGATCGGGCAAGGATGAAGGATAAGGTATGGGGTATGAAGGTATATCCTAGGTTTGTTCCAGGGTTAGTTGATGGGAATGAGCTACCCCGTCGGGTTTATCTTGTTTCCTTTACCCTGTATCCTTTCACCGTTTTAGTGTTATAGAAATGTCTCAAACTGAGTTCAACAAACCCAACCAGTCTTTTTTCAATTTTTTCAAAGCATTATTAGCTGCTCGTTGGCAGTCGCTGCTATTGCTACTTATAGGTATCTACTTACCTTTACAAATCTTTGGGCTTCTGGCAATAGCCGTTTGGGAAAGCAAAGGCGGTTTCCCCTTTCCTTGGGATGTACCCATTCTCATAGCAGTTCATTCTACAGCAACAGCACAACTTGATGCGATCGCGGTGGTACTGACCCAATTCGGTTCTTCAAAATTTATGTTTCCCGCAATCGGTTTTCTTGGGCTGCTTCTTTTGCTGCTACAACGGTGGCGATCGCTCACTTTCTTGCTCACAACAACTATAGGAAGCGCCATTATCAACCGTACAGCGAAAGAGTTCATGCACAGAATCCGCCCCCATTTGTGGGATTCACTTGCACCTGAATTAGATTTTTCATTTCCTAGCGGTCATTCGATGATGACCATGACACTAGTAGCAACCTTGGTTGTTTTAACTTGGGGTACGCTCTGGTCATGGGCTGTGCTAATTGCTGGAAGTTTTTTTGTCATAGCCATTGGCTGGACGAGACTTTATTTAGGAGTTCACTTTCCTAGCGATATTTTGGCAGGTTGGATGGTTTCAATAGCCTGGGTAATTGGCGTCAGCCTAATTATAAGACCGCATTTTACTAAAACAACTGCCGTCACCGAAGCGCCAACGGCAGAAGAAACTACATTACTTCCTGAAGAAAAGCAGGTTTTGCAAGAGAAAACAGATCGTTGATTGCTCGGAACTTTCAGATAGAAATACCCAATTAAGTCTTTGTGGGACGGGGATTTTGCCCGTCCTTTATTAATATACAGACAGGCAATATACCCCACATCACAAGTAGTGATAGTATCCTTAATCCCCAAGACTGATTTGTGGAGTCTCGTTCGTGGGCGCGTTGGTAGCTCTTGTATCTAAGAATGCTTGAGAGACTTTAGGAACAAACCAGTTGATTTTACTAGATTTGGACACTTGAGCAACCGGCATATTAAATTCCAGTGCTCCAGTATTTTGATTGCTAGCGATCGCTAACTTAGTCCCTTTGGGGACTTTAACAACGACACCGCCACTAATTTCTTGATTTTTTCCGCTAGAAGTTGAGGATACAGCAGTGACATCACTGGGTATGTAAATTCCCTGACAATCCCAGTCATTTTGGGTTGTTTGACCATCAGCTAGAAAGTAAAGCCCAGCATCATATGGAAAATCTTCTTGTTCCACGTTTGCTGGTATTGGCCCATAAATAGCTAGAGTTTTGCCAGTTTTGTTTTCGCACTGACCCCAATTGACGCCTGACTCATAAGCGTATTTGAGCAACTCCAACTCTGCGAGCTTGCTTTCTATTTCTTCTGGTGTATAACCCTCGATATCTGATTGAGATTCTTGGACGCTTTGCAACTTGTTAATCTCTTTAGTCAATGCTTTGTATTCAGGGCTTTTCGTAATTTTTGGTGCATCTGCAAAGGAAGGTTGAGCAAACAAAAAGTTTGCTAGTAGTAGCAGCACCATCAAAAGATATTTGAAAGCTTTCATGTTTTTTTCCAAACCAAATAACAAAATCCGAAACTTGAAACCTATGGTTTGCAGGCAACACATTATCCACATTGTAGCAACTGCAAAGACAAAAAATAGAGTCTAGAGAATGGGAGTTAAGGGTTGGGTAAGAAAGATGTTCGTGCTTTGTTTTGAGCTATTGCTGATAAACATCTATCTTATCTATTCAGAAGTTACATTATCATCTAGCCGTCAGTTATTAAATCTTAAAAAACAATTAATTTTATACGGAGAGATAGCATATCTTCGAGCGCTTTTAATTGCTATCTCTCAATCCTATCAACTCCTTTAGCTTTCTCAAGGAGTCATGGCAACTTTTCCGGTAAACTTTTGCGTGTATTAAATAAAACTTTTATTTTGTATATTCAAATACTTGTTATTTTGTTGGTAGCAATTTTTTGCTACTATTCCGATGAACTTGGCGTAGAATTAGAATTTATTAAAAAACACTGATTTAGTATTTTTTAAAGACTTGATTGCCGAAATTATATAAGCTATGATTTACTTCGCAGCCCAAATTCAATTAACCAAGAGAAAAATGTATTGCAATCATTAATATTTTGTATATATCCTGCTCGTGCAAAGGAATATAGCAGTCATAAATGAAATATAAAAATAAGAGTGAAGACTGCTAATAGCTAACGATCGAAAAGCAATTAGCTATCAGCCATTAGCTATTAGCTAATTTCTCAAAACTCACCAAAAATATTGGCTATCTCAGGGTAAAAAAACTTGCAAGATGAAACCTAAAATATTATCCCACAGTAAAAGTACGCATGGTTTAAAACCCGCGTGTCTCTCATTTGGGGAAGTTCTAGCTCAATCCTTTGCTGTTATTGCACCTACCACAATTCCTGCATCTAATATTGGTTTGATAGTGGCGCTTTCGGGGAAAGGAGCCTGGTTAAGTTTTCTCATCGGTTTAATTGGACTCGTTTTAGTCAGTATCAACATCAATCAGTTTGCCAGTCGTTCGGCTTCTCCCGGTTCCCTATACTCTTATATTGTCAAAGGCTTAGGTCCAACAGCGGGTGTGATTTGTGGTTGGTGTTTGGTACTGGCATATTTGTTCACGGGAATGTCCGTATTGTGTGGTTTTGCCAACTTCAGTGGAAATTTAATCGGTCAATTGGGTATTCATCCCTCTAGTATTACGTTGTTGGCTTTAGGTGCGGGAATAGCTTGGTATGCAGCCTATAAAGATATTCAGCTTTCTGCTATGGCAATGCTCTGGCTCGAAGGAATCTCGCTGGCTTTGATTGCAGTGTTGTGCGCGATCGTTTGGGCAAATAAAGGTTTTGCTTTAGATATGTCACAACTAACACTTTCTGATGTCACTCCTGGCAAAGTTGCAACGGGATTAGTATTGGTCATGTTTGCTTTTTCTGGCTTTGAAAGTGCTACGTCGTTGGGTGATGAAGCAAAGAAACCGTTAAAAACCATTCCCAGATCGGTGATTGGGAGTGTTATTCTAGCAGGTCTGTTTTATATATCAACGACATATATTGAAGTCTTGGGTTTTAGCGGTACTGGTGTGTCGATTACCAAAACTGAAGAACCTTTAAAGTTTTTATCCCAACAAGTCGGTATGGGATTTTTGGGAGAGTTAATTGCTTTTGGCGCATTATTTAGCTTTTTTGCTTGCGTTTTGGGCTGTATTAATCCTGCCGCTAGAATTTTCTTTATGATGGCACGTCACGGATTATTCTACTCCAAGCTAGGGACTGCACATTCTTTTAATCGAACTCCCCATATTGCGGTGACGATGTGCTCGTTTGCTATTTTCTTAGTTCCTGCAGTGATGTCCTTATTTAACATTCAGTTGTTTGAAAGTATGGGTTACTTAGGAGCTATCTGTAGCTATGGATTTCTCACAGTTTATATCCTCATTTCTATTGCAGCACCAGTTTATCTCTATCAAATCGGTAAACTCCGCTTCCATCATGTCGTTTTCTCTGTGCTAGCGGTTGCATTTATGATGATTCCTGTATTGGGAAGTGTCGGAATTCCAGGCAGTACAATGTTTCCAGTTCCAGAAGCTCCTTATGATGTTTTCCCCTACTTATTCTTGACGTATTTAGCGCTCACTTGTGGCACGTTTGTGTTGCAGCGATTGCGATCGCCCAACATTGTTATGGAAATGCGCCAAGGAGTTGAAGAAATTCATGCTCGATTTAGCGATCGCGATGGGCTTTAATTTCAATTTATATAGAACTACAGGTTCTAGCAGATGAACGTCGAGCGAGAAAGTACAATTCAAAATTCAACATTCCTTAATCCAAAATCCCAAATTGACATGAGTGGATTAGTAACTGCAATTAGTACAGGGGCAGCTGCTTTTGGTGCTACCAACATTGATGATATTGTTATCCTGACAATCTTTTTTTCACAAGTTAATGAAACATTTCGCCGTTGGCATATTATCTTGGGTCAGTATTTAGGGTTTACAATACTGGTTCTTGCGAGTCTTCCCGGCTTTTTTGGAGGTTTAATTGTACCGAAACCGTGGATTGGACTTTTTGGCTTAGTACCAATCCTAATTGGTATTAGGTACTTAATGAACAAAGATGAAGAAGATTCAGAAAACGCTGAGGAAGAGTCAGAACAGAGCCAAAACTCTTTTTTTGCCAAATTTTTTAACGTACAAGTTTATAGTGTTGCTGCTGTGACATTTGCCAATGGCAGCGATAATATTAGTATTTATATTCCTTTATTTGCTAGCAGCACTTTAGACAGCTTGGTTGTTATCATAGCAGTCTTTTTTCTACTTGTGGGAGCTTTGTGCTTTGCAGCATATCAATTAACCAATCAGAGAACCGTAGCTGAAATGCTTTCTTGTCATGGTAATAATTTTGTCCCATTTGTATTGATGGGATTGGGTGCTTTAATTTTAATAGAAAGTGGTGTTTTAACTCCTCTACTTTCTTTTGTTATAGATAGTTAATGGTTAGTTGTTAGTAGTTGTTTATTAGTTGTAAATAACTACTTACCACTAACGATGAAAGGCGAGACGCCTGTCCCAACCCAATAAAGACAAACTACTAACCACCAGTCATTAACAAGTTTGGTTACAGAATATACAAACATATTACTGGATATTTTAGTATAAATTTATAAATTTGAGGAATAAAATTGACTATTTTAGAATTTTCATTATTAGTTTGGATAGGGTCGTTTACTGCAGGATTTCTAGGGGCATTAACTGGTTTGGGAGGTGGCGTTGTGATTGTCCCGTTGTTAGCGTCGGTTTTTGGAGTTGACATCAGATATGCAGTTGGTGCTTCTTTAGTCTCTGTCATCGCCACTTCCTTAGGTGCAGCATCTACATATATAAAGAAAGGCTACACAAATTTGCGGTTGGGAATGTTTTTAGAAGTCGCAACAACGATTGGAGCTTTAATTGGAGCGTTAATTGCTACGTATATTTCTGTGAAAGCTTTAACTATTGTGCTGGCTGTTGTTCTACTTTATTCAGCTTACCTTTCACAACAACCTAAACTTGATAATCCGGAAAGCGAGTCGCCCGATCCTTTGGGCAATTATTTACAACTTAACGGCAGTTATCCCGCACCTGAAGGAGTAGTATCTTATCAAGTTCACTCCGTCCCTGCTGGATTTAGCGTGATGCTTGTTGCTGGTGTGATTTCTGGTTTATTGGGTATTGGTTCGGGCGCGTTTAAAGTACTGGCAATGGATCAAATCATGCGTGTCCCGTTCAAAGTTTCTACAACCACAAGCAATTTTATGATTGGGGTGACAGCCGCCGCATCTACAGGAGTTTACTTAGCACGCGGTTACATCGATCCTGCATTGTCAATGCCAGTTATGTTAGGCGTTTTACCCGGTGCTTTTTTAGGTGCGCGAGTTCTTATAGGAGTTAAAACTCAAACTTTAAGAATTGTCTTTAGTCTTGTGCTAGTTCTTATGGCTTGCAAAATGGTATTTAACAGCTTAACATCAGGGGCAGCGTAATATGGAAAAAACAATTTTTAGTTTTTGGCGGGGTTCGCCTACACTTTCAGAAAGTGAACCCACTCAACTCCAGTTACAGCAATTTGGCGATACTGCTACAACCGTTAAGCCGGAGGCTCATCGCAACTTAATTCAGCAGAACAACAAAACCGCCCCACTAGTGGCTCATAACTCCGAGCTTGATGCTAGCAAAGACGGTACTAAGACGGTAAGCGATTTACAACTCGAGCCATTACTGAGCAACTTATTAAAATATGGCGTACTCATTGCTAGTGCTGTCATTTTCATAGGCGGCTTACTCTACTTAATTCGCCACGGTGCTGAACCAGCTAACTATCACATTTTTAAAGAAGAATCATTTGAGTTTCGCTCTCCCATAGGTGTTATAGATGTTATTCGAGCAGGTAGCTATCGTGGAATTATTCAACTTGGATTACTGCTACTAGTTGCAACTCCTATATTACGCGTTATTATCTCCCTATTCGTATTTCTACGACACAGAGAATATACTTACGCTCTCATTACGTCGATTGTCCTGAGTGCTTTATTGTGCAGCTTTTTAGGTGCTTTTTAGCGGAAGTAAGCCAAAGAGTGCCAAAGCCTGCAAGAATGGAATTCTCGGGTTATACAAACAAAGCCTGCCCAGGCAGGCTTTTTTCAAAATCATGTGGCACGAACGCAATTACCCAGACTCAGCCCGACAATGTTTGCGCTTCAGTCTGCCTGAACTTTGTGGGAATCTTTGACTTTTCGCTAACAGCGAGCGCGAAAAAATATTACTTTTTCCGGTCTTCTTTTAAAATTGCGATGCTCCCTTTTAGACCAACTATTGAGCGTCTCTAGATGAAAATTTTTTTAAAATAAAAATTTTAGGAAACAAAGCGATTTATTAATCCTAAATTTTGTTGAATAAACTCCGATATAGAAGTTCTCAACAAATCAATCATTTCCGTTGAGAATAATCCCAATGCAGCAGCAGAACCCAAGCTAAACAAACCAACAATCAAAGCTAGAAACCTTCCAAAAAAACCGGGGTTAATTTCCATAAAACCCAGTCGCGATTGTCCTATAACTGAAATAGTCAGAAAAACTATTCCTAGGATTAAAAAAATATTAGTTAAAGGTAAAGCACTCATATTTTTCAAAAATTTCCTGTCTTCGATTATAACCGTGATTTTTACTTAACTGCTTACCCATAAAGTAAGAAATTCAGGTGCTAAACCCTAACTTCTTTAAAGGCGTTGGGGAGCTAGCACTGCTAACCACTAGACTTTTGATTTATTTTTCGTTATACTACGGTAAGTGAATAGACTTTATGCAATTTACATTATGCAACAAGCCCCACAAATGCCTCATGAGTCGAACTTAGCAGCGGACACAGCCCTTGAGCAGTCGCAGTCAGATGCTCCTGTGGGTTTGAAGCAAGGAATTTTCAAAAAAATCAGAGGGGGATTGTTTTTTGCCCTTGGATATTTACTATCACCTCTATGTTGGTGGAATGACTTAATTTTCAATCTGCCGATCGCTTACGGTTTTGGCTATGTTTGCAGTTTATTCTCGCCAAAACTACTTATCCCTTGCTCAATAGCAGGCTATTGGCTTTCTAACGTTGTTGGGATTCTTTTGATGCAAAGAGGCGCTTTGGATGTGTTTCAAAACCAACCAACAGAACGCAATCCAAGAAAAGAGTTGGTTACAGGTCTCGTAACCTCAACTATTTTTACAGTCGTTATTTTAACTTTAATCCAGTTAAAAGTTATTGAGACTCCGGATTTGTTTCCAAATAGCTAATGGTTAATGGCTAATTACTAATTGCTAATTGCTAATTGCTAATTGCTAATTGCTAATTGCTAATAGTGAGTCCAGAGAAAGTAGGCGGGTTTCCCATGCCGCAGGTGACTGGCGTACAGCCCTTCGGACATAGCTTCGTATCGCGTATAGCCCTTACGGGCAATAGCCTGCGGCAACGCGGAGCGTGTGCCTTGCACATAGCGTCTGTGCTCCTGAGATACAAGGGAGGGCTAATAGACATTTGGCCATTAGCCATTAGCCATTAGCCATTAGCTAATACGATTTCAAAAAATCTGTCAAATTTAATAACTTTTGTTCTCCTTGACCAACAATTACGGGAAGCTTACCATCCCATTTTTCTAAGGCTTGCTTTTCCAGAATCTCTGGTGTTAAGTTTTCGCGGATAATCTTGTGTGCTTCCGCTTCACCTTTTGCCAAGTTCACTCTCGCTTCTGCTTCTTTTGATGCTTTTAAAGCGATGAATTCCGCACGTTTGGCTTCTTGTGCAGCCACTTGTTTTGATTCTACAGCTTCATTAAACTTTTGCGAGAAGTGAATGTGGAGCAGAGAAACGTCGTCTACTGCAATGTGATAGTTAGCCAATCTATTTGTTAAAGTTTCGTCTACTCCTGCTTTCATTTCTTCTCGCTTGAGAATAATTTCTTCGGCAGTATATTTTGCAACAATCGCCTTGAGGACTTCTTCAAGTGCTGGATTGATAATGCGATCGACAACATTTTTTTCATCTCCAATTTTCTGGAAAATAGTATTGGCTTTCTCTGGAATAATATGCCAGTTTAGAGCCACCTCTGCGGAGATATTCTGTAAATCTTTAGTAGAAGCCTCAGCAGAAATGTTTTGTTTCTGCACTTGCACGCTCAATCTCTTTACTGTGTTTACTACTGGTACGATGATGTGAATACCTTCTCCAAGGACTCTGTCTTGAACTTTACCAAATTCCATCAATACACCTCGTTCTCCTGCATTAACGATCGCAAAGGGAGTCAAGAACAAAGTGATGAGAACTAGAAGTGCTGTCAGTTTACCGGCATTGTTAAATGCTTTACTTTTTTTCATAATTGCTAACGAATGTAAAGTATCTGTAACAAGTTTGACTGTTGCTTTGCGTCTCCAGAGCAGGATGAGTATTGCTTGTGGATAAACAATTTGGGATGCGATCGTGTATTTTGACAAAAATTAATTTTTTACTGAGTTATTTCTGCTTTTAAAAAGTACGGTATATTGGTAGAATTGCCGTACTCACAGTTTGACATATTTTATAACTGCGTGTTGCGGCAAACAATGTATAAAACCCATACCCAACATAGATGAAAAAGGATACAAACTTTATACCGGACATTCATCTATTAAATGGATACCATATCCTATCTTTATCTACGGGAAAATATGGTAGCGTAAAAACTTTTTTGTCAAGCCCTTAAATGTTTAGTGTGAGGTCTATTTTATTCCCTCATACTTTATACTTCATCCTTTAGTTGATTTTTTTGATGATGGAAATATCCTCGAAAATTAAATATACTCTACTAGCACTGCTAGAGCTGACTCGATACTACGAGCAAGAAGAATTTTTACAAATTGAACAAATCGCAGTTTCTCAGCAAATACCAGATCGGTATTTAGGACAACTCTTGATGAGTTTGCGACGATGCGGTTTGGTTTGCAGTCAGCGAGGAGTTAAAGGGGGTTATCAACTCAGCAAACCTCCTGAAGAAATTACATTGCTTGAAGTGCTGACTTGTCTTGAAGGTGCAGCAACTCAAGAATACGGGGAACTGGGGGAGCCACTCAGTATGGAAAATATGATTATTAAAGAAGTGTGGCATGAAGCGACGAAAGCGGCATTGACAGTTTTTGGAAGTTATACCTTAAGAGGGTTGTATGAGAAACAACAAGCAAGGCAGTTGTTAAATCCAATGTATTATATTTAACTGGATTTCGACAGACTTCACCCTGCTCTCCTTGTAGGGGTTCGGGGTGAGGTCTGTTTTGGCTTCATTGGACTCACTTCTTTTTAAGCGGGACATCTAACACTTTGAAAACACGCTTTAGTCCCCTTAAACAAGGGGACTGTGGACTATAGCTAAATGAATAATTGATAACCTTTCATTGATTTAAGAAAGGACGGGCGAGAAAAAAGCTAGTAATTGATTTAGCGTCTACCTGTTCGCCATCAAGAATCGCTTTCTCTAACTCTTGAGGAGTAAAGAAAACTGTCTCCATATCTTCGTCTTCATCTTGTGGTGGCGGTTCGTCTAGCTTTTCTAAATCTTGGGCGAGGAAAGCATAAATAATCTCGCTAGAATAACCAGGGGCTAGGAAAAACTCACCTAATTTTTGCCACTTATGAGCGCGAAAACCTGTTTCTTCCTGAATTTCACGCTGAATGGTTGCTAGGGGGTCTTCACCGTACTCTACAGTTCCCGCAGGAAACTCAAATAACCTTCCTTGTGCTGCAAATCGATACTGGCGCACGAGTAAAAGTTTACCTTCTGAAGTCACAGGTATTACTAAAGCTCCACCTGGGTGACGGATGCACTCCCATTCTCCTTCAGAGTTGTTGGGTAAACGCAAGCGATTGACTTCAAAATCGAACTTGCGTCCCTTATAGAACAAGCGTTGCTTTAACAGTTGGGGTAATTCTCTACCTAATGGCATACTCTGTTTTATAGTTAAAAAGCACACAGACTAGTACTTTCGGTGGATGTGAAACTAGCGTTTTCTGCGCTTATAGTTGTAAAATTAATAGCCCACCAATAGTTGCACTTCTGTACAGTCTACATCTTTAACAAGCTCTTTAATCCTGCGTCCGGAAATTGGTTCTACCCAATCTGGAGCGATTTCTGCTAGTGGAACTAACACAAATGCTCGTTGCTGCATTCGAGGGTGGGGAACTTGGAGTTTTGGCGTCTCTAAAATCAAGTTATCGTATAACAACAAATCCAAATCTAAGGTGCGTGGTTCCCATCGTTCTCGCCGCACTCGTCCAAATTGATTTTCAATATTTAGTAAAGTTTCGAGCAGTTGTTCTGGTACCATCTCTATTTGTAAAATAGCTGTACCGTTGATGTAATCTGGTTGTGGTGGTCCGACAGCTTTGGTTCTGTACCAACTGGATTTTGCCTGTAAAACAACCCCCGGTGTCTGGGCTAGAGCTTCTATGGCGGCTTCTAAGATTGCTAGGGAATCACCAATGTTGCTACCCAACGCGATCGCACTACTTTTCATGAGCAACTTGCCAATGGAAAAATAATAAGTAAAAATTATCGATAAAGTTTGCCCTATAGGGATACAGTTTATTATTTGGCGGATGTTATACTAACACGGTTGTGGCTCAAAAATCAGAAAAAGTTTTTCATGACGATCGCATTGCAACTGCTTGAAGTGAGGGATTAACGTGGTAAAGTTTACCTCCTGGTTCAAAGACAAACAAATTAAGTCGAGTGAATCTGATAGAGAGAAACAGTCACCGCAGCCAAATCATCAGGACGAAAACGCGGAATCTACTCAGGATAAAAAATCACAAAGCTTCTTGGCAAATGTGAGGAAATCACTGAATGGGATAAGTGCCAAATTACCTGGAGGTCACAAACCTATTTATCGTCGCTACTGGTTTTGGGCGGGCTTGGGTCTGAGTGGTGGAATTATTGCTGCTAGTTATGGTGTATCGGCAATAGACCGTTCTCTACCTGACAAAGCTGAACTGAACGCAGTTGTCAGAGAACAGACACTCACTATTAAAGCTGCTAACGGGTCAATTTTACAACAACAAGGAGAAGCAACCAGAGAACAGTTAACGCTAGAGGAAATACCGGATAAGCTGCAACAAGCTTTCATTGCTTCAGAAGATCGACGGTTTAGCCAGCATAATGGGGTCGATACTCAGGGAATAGCAAGAGCCATACTAAATAACCTGCGATCGCAAAACGTGGTAGAAGGTGGTAGTACCATCACGCAGCAACTTGCCAGAATTCTTTTTCTCAAACAAGAGCGTACAGTTTGGCGCAAGCTTAAAGAAGCGCGTCTGGCTCAAAAAATGGAAGAAGAATTGACAAAAGACGCCATTTTAGAACGGTACCTGAACTTAGTTTATTTGGGGTCCGGAGCCTACGGTGTAGCAGATGCAGCTTGGGTTTACTATAGCAAACCTGTAAGCAAACTTACCCTAGGGGAGATGGCAACAATCGCAGCATTACCGCCCGCCCCAAATAACTTCTCGCCGATAGTCAATCGTCAAGCAGCACAACAACGACGGAATATAGTGCTGCAACGGATGCGAGAAGAAGGATTTATTACAGCCGCCGAACAACAAGCAGCAACTGCAGAACCAATCAACCTAAAAGCAAGCGCCCCAAGGCGATGGGAAGTAGAATCTCCCTACTTTATCAGCTATGTACAAAAAGAGATACCCAAATATGTTTCCCCTGAAGTTCTGAAAGCAGGTGGCTTAACAGTAGAAACCAGCCTGGACCTAAAATGGCAGGATGCGGCGGAAAAAGCTGTGGCTAAAACTTTGAGAAATCAAGGGCGTTGGGAAAATTTTAAACAAGCAGCCTTAGTTGCCATTGACCCCCGCAATGGTCAAATTAAAGCAATGGTTGGGGGAAAAGATTTTAACAAAAACCAATTTAACCGCGTTACTCAAGCACAGCGCCAACCCGGTTCTACTTTTAAAGGGTTTGTGTATGCCACTGCGATCGCAGCAGGTTTCAATCCCACCGATGGTTACTTAGATTCACCTTTAATAATAGACGGTTACGAACCCAAAAACTTCGATGAAGGTTATCGAGGTTGGATTAGCATGAAAGATGCTCTCACCAAATCAGTGAATATTGTTGCGGTGAGAGTCATGATGAAAGTGGGATTTGAGCCAACTATCAGAATGGCTCACAAAATGGGGATTAAATCGGATCTCAAGCCAATGTATTCATTAGCACTTGGCTCTTCAGAAGTGAATCTTTTAGAATTGACGAGTGCTTATGGAACTTTTGCTACCAAAGGTCTGCACGTAGAACCCCACGGTATTACCCGCATTCTCGACCGTAAAGGAAAAGTCATTTGGTCTCCAAACTTTAAACCAGAACGGGCTTTAGATACTGAGAGTGCAGCTATTATGACATGGATGCTGCGTAATGTTGTGGAAAATGGTACCGGTCGAGCCGCCCAACTGGGTAGACCTGTTGCAGGAAAGACCGGCACCACAGATGAAGCTCGCGATCTGTGGTTTATTGGTTATATTCCGCAACTTGTGACAGGTGTTTGGTTGGGTAATGACGATAACAAACCGACCTGGGGTAGCAGTGGAAGCGCTGCTTACACTTGGCATGAATTTATGGAACAGGTGGTCAGTAAAATACCCGTTGAGAAGTTTCCTGAAATACCCAAGCTAGCAGGTCGAAAAGGTACTATCAAAGCACAGGCTGTTAAACCCAGACGAATAGTAAATCGTTCTGCAGGTTTCTACAACAACGATGATGATGATAATTCTCGTAAATCTTACAGGCGCGATCGAGAAAATACCTCAGATGATGGCTCTCAAGAGCGTACCTATAGAAGACGCAGATATAGGAGACGTTACGACCAAGAGGAGCAGCAACAACCGCAAGAGTATACTTCAAGACGCAGCAGGCGTAACTATCAACAAGACGACGAGGAAAGCAGCACCTCCAGAAGGCGCTATCGCCGTCGCTACCGTGTAGAGCAATCGGAATCTGGCGAGTCAAGTTCGCAAAGAAGATACAGGGGAAGCAATTCTGATTCATCGCCAAGAATTCGCCGACGGTACACGCCCGATACAGGTAATTCCTCAGAGTCTACATCTCCAAAACGCTCTTGGAGAGAACGGCTCAGACCGACAACACCTCCTGCTTCGGAGACAGTACCTTAAAGAACAAGGGAGATAAGGGGGACAAGGGGAATTTTCTCCTTTATCTTCCCCCTCTTCCTTGTCTACCATCTCTACCCCATCCCCCCTCTCCCCCTCCCAATTATCGGAATGTACGACTTTGGATGAGTTCTACAGAGTAGGCGTTAATGATACTCTCTTCATATAAGGTAGTAATAAGTAGTGTTGCCTACATAAGGAGGGTCTACCCATGTACTTTTTATTAGAAACAGCAGCGCAAGCAGCAGCAGAAGCAAAAGACCCATATCAATTTCCTTGGGCTTTTACAGCAGTCTACGTAATCGGCTTTATTGCTGCTGTGACAATTGGTTCAATCGCTTGGTATAACTCCAAGCGTCCTGTTGGTTGGGAAAGCAAGGAGCGCCCAGACTTTGTACCTAAGGTAGATAAAGATCCAACACCAGGTGTGTAGTCATTGCTAATGGCTAATGGCTAATGGCTAGTAGCTAATGGCTAAGCAACTAACAAATAACAATTAGCAATTAGCAATTAGCAATTAGCAAATTCAATTTTGAACGTCAACCCAACGGCGGTAAAGTTTTTGAATTTGTCTGAGAACATTATGATGCCCATGTTGGGTTGAATCGTTGGTATCCGATATTTGTTGTAATTTTGTCAACAGTTTTGCTTCTTCTGTTGCAACTTCACCATCACTGTAAATCAATCCGCCGATCGCCTCGATCAAGTTTTGGCATTCTTCTTGAGTGGGGCGTTCCCCCAAATACTCCTTCAACCAATCATAAAACTGTTCTGGTTGCACGGAGACTAACTCGTACAACCAAGGTTGAATTTCTGGCTCGTCAGCAACTCCCTTCTCTTGAGCCACTTTGCGAAGATATTGCCTCTCTTCTGGTTGAATTCTGCCATCAATCCAAGCCGCCCCAATCAGGATTTTGACCAAGTTTTTCACGCTACTAGAATTACCAACCATAAGGTAAATCCTCCGGTAGTTCAATTTACCTATTCTCCCTCAATTCCTGATTTTTCTTAAGCGCACCATAAAAAAGCCATCCATATCTTGTTGGTGGGGTAAAACTTTAATCCAACCTTCTCGAGTGCAGTAAGGATGGGCTAGTGAATCAATTCTGGGGGTTTCAATTTCCCAGTTTGGATAATCTGCGAGAAATGACTCAATGACATTTTCATTTTCTTTGGGATGCAGCGTACAGGTTGAGTAAACAAGTACACCATTTAACTTGACAAAAGTAGAGGAATGTGCAATAAGTTGTTTTTGTAGCACGGAAAGCTCTTCGACAGTTTCTGGTTTTTGCCGCCAACGCGCATCAGCATGACGGTGGAGTGTTCCCAAGCCAGAACAGGGCGCATCTAAGAGTACTCGATCGGCGGTATTTTGAAACTCGGTAAAGTCACGGGTGCTATCACCGAGATATATTTGTATGGATTGTAGGGAAAGCCGTTGAATATTTTCTTGAAGTTTTTTCACACGCGATGGAGTGCGATGTACCAAAAGTGCGGCTTCGCGCTCGCTCTTAGCGCCTGTACCCGGCTTATCGCAAGCGCAAATTTTTCCCCTATCTGCCATTAATTCTGCAATGTGGGTTGTTTTACCACCAGGTGCAGCACAAACATCAATAATAGTCTCATCTGGTTGAGGGTCCAGTAAATGACTGACGAGTTGAGCGCTACTATCTTGTACAGTCCACCAACCTTGGTTATAACCGGGTAAATTTTGAATGGGACCAGCGTTACTCATCAATCGTAAAGCTTGAGGTAACTGATGAACCCTTTGAAACGAAACACCCGCCGATTGTAACTCCGCCTCCACTTCTTCCACCGCAACCCGCAACAAATTAACCCGCAAATCAATCGCTGGAGTTTTGTTCATCCACATACATAATTGTTCTGTTTCAGCTAAACCAAATTGCTCTACCCACACTTGAACAATCCAATCGGGAAAGCTGTGTAAAATACCCAAGCGTGCGATCGGGTTTTCTGGCAATTGCAAGGGGATTTTGGATTTTGGATTTTGAATTGGGAAATCTTCTCCCCCTTCCCCCCCTCTGTCTTTCTCCCTCTCCTCTTTCCCCTCAGTCATTCTGATATACTGACGCAGTAAACCGTTAACAACACCAGTTAAACCAGAAAAACCATTTTCTTTGGCTAACTGAACTGTGGTGTTGACAGCTGCACTAACAGGAATCCGTTCTTGATATTGTAATTGGTACAAACCCAAATGGATAATAGTGCGGAGGTCTTTTGGCTGTTGGTGAGATTTCTTTTTACCAAGTTGGTCTATAATGGCATCGAGGGTACGCTGTCTTCTGGTGCATCCGTATACCAATTCCGTCACAAGACGACGATCCATATCAGGTAAATTAACTTTTTGCAGTACGCGATCGAGGGCAATATCAACATAAGCCCCTTTATGAATATCTCGCAGTGCAGTAAAAGCTAATTGACGGGAAGAAATCATTGTCAAATGTATGTAAATTTTAAAATTTCCGATTGTTCTTTAGGGTAGCAAATACTTCAGCAGGATTTTAAATAGGCAAAAAAATTTCTTAAGGAAGAATTAGATACTTAACCAATCTGTTTTAAAGGTCGCTTGGGGTTGAGAGATCGGCTTAAAGCCGTTCCTAACTGGTAGGAACGGCTGCGAGAATTTGTTGATGAAATTCTCAAAGATATGGACAAACAGTAAGTTATGAGTAGCTTTATCCGAAATTAAGTAACAGCTTCAAACCCTAACCAAGAATCATAGTATCAGCATGAGCGAGTTCAAACTCACAAGCTCTAGAAGTCTGTTCTACAGAAAATGGTTCAAAAGTTACAAGTGGTAAAAGTGTGGGATTTTGCAATAATTCTTTTGCAAGCAAGAATCCAGCAATTGTCCAAGTTTGATATTTCCTAGCTTGTTTGCCAATTAACCGACCTTTCTTACCGTCGTAATACTCCGGCCACTCATCATAATGGAGCCTAGCCTGTGCAATTTCAAGCGCTCTATTTGCCAGTTCCGGTCTATTTGTTTTCACAGCAGCTGCTGATAATAACCACAATAAAACAGGCCAACTGCCGCCATTATGATAAGACCAGGGAATGTTTTTGGGGTCACATCCAGTAACAATTTTATACTCTTCGTCTTTTAAAGCGGGGAAACAAATTTTCACTGGCATATCTCCCACTAGGTCTTCCCAACGTTCGTCGAAAAGATTCATAATGGCTTGCGATTGTTCTTCACTTGCAAGATCTGAGATAACGGCCACTAAATTTCCTAAAGTAAAGAAGCGAGTATCTAGCTGAGACGGTCCAACATTACCTACTAGATAACCGCCTTTTCTTGGCAACCACTTGTCCAATTCATAGTATGGTAAAGAATCAGCATATATATTGAAGAGGTTGACTGCTGCTTTGCCGTACTCTTCACTCTTGAAGCGATAAATTTTGTTCAAGCAATTCAAATCCATCCAATAATGCTGGCGGATGTGAACGCGTAAGAGTGGTAAGCGATTATCAATAGCTTCCACAATATCTTCGTTACCTTGGCAAATTAGGAGTTCTCTTGCTGAACGTAATGCAGCAAAAAATAAAGCCTGAATTTCTAAAGGATGCCCGTAGATACCCATACGACGATCGATCATACAAGCACCATCTGGCACCAATAAGGTTGGATACATATCAAACCTTGTCGCCAAGCACAGTTCCATAATTAACCGGATACCATGTTGAAATTCAGGTTGATAGGCTAAAGAAAAATCTTTTGTAGCTACTACATAAGCACGTAATAAAATCACCCACCAAAGGCAAGAATCGACTGGCGTGACTCGAGCAATAGCGTGTTCGCCAAAATCGGGTTCTAGATATTCTTCTCCACCCTCTGAGACAACCTTGAAGCTAGCTGGCATCAGACCCCGACCTGGCTTGTAAGCATTTAACTGCCTTTCCTTTGGCTGTAACTTTAAGGTTTCCTCTAGAAAATTACGAACAATATCTGTTCTTCCTTTAGTCAGAAAAATTAGAGCTGAGGATACGAAATCACGAACAAAGCATTGGTCATAATTTAATGCTTCTACTGAGCTATCATAAGCGGCTACTGTTCCTACAGGACGCCCTTTATAGTAAAGAATGGAATTTTCTAATGCTTTCCAAGCCTCACTCTCTATGTTTTCACTTGGAACAAAATCATCTAAATACATTGTCAGAACAACTCCAATGGTTTGGTAAATGGGTAGTGAGAGGTATTGTGGTATCTACTGCTATTTAGATCATAACAATGATGATTTGTTCAATAGCAAATACAACAATCTGCTGGGGATTAACAACAGCAGCAACAGCTTCAATTACCGCTCTTTTGGCGGCATAATTGATAGTTATTTGCTTTTGTAAATAGGCTTCCTGTTAGTTAAAGCTGTTTTTTTCATATCAAACGATCGCATAAACTTTAGTTATCCATGATATGTTGTTACGTTCAAACGTTAGAAACATTTTTTACTTAACAAAAACATACTTTAAATACTATGCAATCTTTCAAGGAATTAGTGACTTTATTTTAAGTATTTTTACTTAAAAGGATAAAGTTTACTGAGAGTACATAATGAAATAATATTTCCATGCCTATAGATAAGAATTTATAACGAATTTTTGTTGGATGCAATATGGTTTTTGAAGTTCATAACTCTTACTGCTTAAAAAAATACATATTCTACCTCAAATATATTGATTTAGGAACTAACATAGTTCTGTTTATTTTTGCCTAACAACTTCTCTCATAATTGAAAAACATTTGTTAACAGTTAATTTTTTTGTCAAAAGTTAATTGCTAACAGTGGATAATTTCGCGCTACTCCAGCATCACTGTTAATTTTGAGGTTTTTTCAGCTACAACTACAAAACCCACCAATACCAATCGGCGGGCAAAAATGCCACAATGACAACACTTGATGGAAGTCAAACTAAGTAACACGGTTTTGAGTGTAGATGTTACCCGCAAAGATCGATAGCAGATGAATATGTTCGGCTTTCTTTTTAAAGATGTTGCTATAAGAGCTATTCTCTTTTACCAAAGGATAGAAGAAGCCTATTGTACAGCTTCTCTTAAATACAAAATGTCACAAAGAAACCGACATCTAAATCGTGAACTGTGCTACATAACCACTGTTTGGATGTAGATAGTACAAGTATTCTATCGGCTGTAGCTGTGTAACATTTTGGGAATCGGGAATATAAACTGTAGCCAGCTACACAGATTTTACACCAGATATACCTGTTGAACTATATCAACAATATAAATTTTTCATCATCCTCAGTAAGGTAATTGTAAATTTTATACATTTATTATAGTTGGTACTTGTCGCTATACCTCAGTAATACTTCGGAAATTTTTCCGGATTCCTGTTAAAGTTTCTGTAATTCATAATATCGGATTTTTTATATCTATACAATCTGGAAGATTGAGAAGTCTGTTTGACCGTCAATTCTTCCTCTTGTTCTTGAAATAAGTGTGAAAAGAGTTCTCGCTTGACATATTAAAAGCATAATAAATCTCTGACAATTAACAAGCTTAAAAGTTTGGAAAATGACAGCATATATTATTGACATGAGTAATAGTATATATGGATAATTTTTATGCAAAAGCATAGAAAATTTAAAGTTTGATTTGTTTTTTTATATCTTTATATAATACAATCATTATAATAATAATTTTTCTTAAACAAGAAGGAGTTTAATTTACATTTCTATCTTTAAGCTTTCAAATTTTCCAGGAAAAGGGTAGGATTTTCCTACTTTTTTTGGAGTTTATCCATAACGTTAAAAATTAGTTAAAAACTGGTAAAAATTATATTCATCCAGTCACTTACTTAAAAAGCCCTAAAATCTAAAGCCATAGCACTTCGATTTGTCAGATTCACAAAAAGATTGCAAAGGTCAAATTTATGTTAAAAACTTCCCAGGCTAGAAAAACTTACTCTGTTGAAAATTTGCTTAAACTGTGGTTGCAGCGTTTTACAATTAATACAATTTCTCTATCCATAGACAAGCATCTATCTTATGAGGATTTATTAAAAGCTAACTCATCACAAGGTAGAACACTTACAGTTGCAAAACTAAAGGATACAGTCTTAGATATTAATTGTCAAATGGCATGGATTCAAACAAAAGATCTTTATGGTTATATTCCTAACATTTTTGATTTAAACGAAGCGAGGCGAATAACTCAATTTGCTTTTCGCGTATACCGGAAATTGCTAGAAGTTTATCAACAACATTTTATAGAAGAGACTGTACACGCAACAGAAGAAAAAACCTCTCTACCTATATGGGGTATAGCAGAACTTGAACAGTTGTTATACGAACTAGAACCAACATTGATGGTTTTTCAGGAACAACACGTAATATCTAAAGACTGGCGTGCGCTTGGTTTTATGACTTCGCAGTTGAACTTCAGCAACCAGTTAATTTTAAAAAAACTTGCACCAGCGGAAAAAGTGCTCCTGACACCTTACCTTAAGTTTGTTGAAGAACAAGTTGCAATGCCTTGGCAAAGAGTTTGTCACTCTGCAGCCAAGCACGAGCAAGGCTCTCCGATGATAGCACTTGTTGAACAAATGCTACCTGAATCTGAAAACATCGCTCAAAGTGTTTATCGCCGACTCACTGAATTATTGCCCAACCATCAAAGTCGTAGGGGTGGGTTGGGAGATCCAGGAATTACTCACTCCTGTCTTCGCGACTTGAATATGTTCCAAGCTTACCTTTGGCTGTGTTTGTTAGAAAAAAGTGTTGCTCCGCTCGAACAGGAACTCCTTCCTTTATGCGTTATGGTTGTCCAAGGTGTAGACATTCCATGGGAGTTGACAAAGCAATGGTGCCAAATTCTAGGAGAAGAAATTGCCACCCGTATTCAGTCAGAACAGAGAGATTTATTAAAACCTTACATTCAAGCAATGCAGCAAATATTTTTTGAGGAACGTCAGCGTTTGCTTTGTCCGGTAGCACTAGAAACTGTTTCAGAATTGTAAGGATGGATTGGGGACGAATACTCGTCCCGGTTAATTGATAAAACTACTTGAGCCAGCGTTTAGTGACTTCAGCAATACGTTGTCCAAATCGTTCTGCTGTTAAGCGATCGCCAGGGTCAAGTACAGCTTCTTTACCACTCATATCTATCTGACTTTGACCCATTGCGCCAAGAAATCCTCCAAGTCTATTGACTCCATCGTCTTTACCAAGTAAAAAGCTTTGCAAGTCCCCCAAATTTACCCAAATCATACCGTGTTGAGCGGCATTAGTGACCAAATATAAGAGTGTTCCTTGTTTATCACCACTTGGCGAGCTAGAGTGAGTGAAACCAGCAGCAAGTTTATCTTTCCATCCATGATGGAACCAAATTGTACTGGCTGCATCGATAAACGCCTTGAATTGAGCTGCAACCCCACCCATATAGGTTGGTGAACCAAATACGATGGCATCAGACTGATTCAGCTTTTCTATTATTGCATCGTCTTTCCAACGACCATTTACAATTTGCTCCCCGACAATCCGTAACACTTCGACAGTTGTGCCTTCAATTTTACCAGCACCTTCAGCAACTGCTTGTGCCATTAGATGAGTATGACCTGAACCAGAAAAGTAGACAATCGCAACGGTGGACATGGGACACTTGCTCAATTGTAATTATAATGAATATCATACGCAGTCTTGATAACAGAGTAAATAGCACCAATCTACTGGCAAACACTTTATGCTTTATCACTAAGTTAGTGAGAAAAAACCAAACTATGTAACAAAAAGTAAAATCTTTGTATTTGGCTCGAAGTAACGCTTCAGCCTATGCATTGCAACTACATACTAGTAATGATTATTTGTACCTACTTAACTGAATTCCCTAAGTTGTCCATATTTAATTGCTGACGAAATTCTTTGTAGGCTCGATTAATAGCTTGCATTTTGGATTTTGCACAAGCAGAACCATTGATATCAGGATGATACAGTCTTGCTAATCTTACATACGCAAACTTTACAGCTTTTGGAGAAGCAAACTTATCAACTGCCAAAACTTCCCACCATTCCTCATTCCCCAGTAATATATTTTCTAGTACTGAATCGTCACTACCAAATCTTTGAGTCCAAATCTTGAGAGTGGCACCTTTTCCTCCACTGACTAATGTCTTTCCATCAGGACTAAAAGCAACAGGGCTGCTTCCAGAAAGAGTTTGTAGAATTTTTCCCAAGCGCAAATTCCAAAGATGAATGATACCGTCTCTGCTGGTACTTGCAAGGGTTTGTCCGTCAGGAGCGATCGCAACAGACACAACTGCGCTTGAGTGTCCGGTTAAAGTTTCAAGTAATTCACCAGTATGAAAATTCCATAACTTGATAGTAGCATCAGTACTTCCACTGATTAGAGTATGACCATCAGGACTGATAACGATGGTGTTAATTGCTGCCAAATGTCCGGTAAGCATGCGTAACTGCTTTCCGGTGTTTAAATCCCAAAATCTTATGGTGCGATCGGCACTACCACTGGCTAAAACTTTTGCATAAGAACCGATCGCAATAGATAAAACTGCTTCTGTATGTCCATTTAAAGTACGTTTTAATTCTCCGGTATAACGTCCCCAAAGTCTTATTGTCTTGTCATCACTACAGCTAGCAAGAATACTTCCATTAGGGCTAAAAACAATTGAATGTATAAAGCCAGTATGGCTGTAAGGGAAATCTAAGTATAAAAAAGTATGGCAATATTTTTTGGTATCTAGTTTCCAGCTAGTAATCTTCCTATCTACACAGCCACTTGCAATTATTTGACCATCAGGGCTAATGGCAACAGATAATACTGCCTCTGCTTGCCCCGCAAAAGTGTAGAGCCATTTTCCAGTTTTCAAATCCCACAAATGAACCGATTTGTCATCACTTCCACTGACAAAACTTTGACCATCAGGAGTAAATGCGATCGTATTGACTCCTGCAGAGTGACCCTTAATAATATTTACGCATTTCCAAGTTTCAAGCGATCGGGATTTGAGAGAATTCGTTTCTGTTTCAACTTTAGGGTTTGCGGTTTCAAACTTCACAGACGAAGAGACACAAGTTTCTGTTTTTTGCTGGAATTCTGCCTTGAGTACTTGCGTTTCATCCTCAACTTCCAAAGCAGCAAATTTTTGATTTAAATTCTCCCCATATAAAAATACTTCTAACTCCGTCACTGCTGCGGAATAAGCTTCCATCTGTAAAACTTTTTCTTCCATCCGCTCAAAAACTTGTGCTGGTGTTTCCCGTGTTCCAGTTTCGTCCAGCAACTTAGCAATACCATACGCAGCGAGTCCTACCACTGCAACAACTCCAGCCATCGGTACTGTACCGATACCAACGGCTAAACCTATTTTAGGAGCAACTAATCCCATCCCACCGACAACACTAGAAATGCCAGCACCACCTATTGAGCCAATTCCCATTGCACAGAAAGCAGCTGCGTCTCCTTCACTTATTGCCTTAAAAGCACCATAAGCAGCAGCACCAACAACACCACCAGCACCAACTATAGGAACTGTTCCCAGTCCAACTGCTCCAAATCCTCCAGCCAGACCCATTCCGCCGACAGTTGTCGAAACACCAGCACCTGCTAAGTTTCCTCCTACAATAAATGCTGCACCTGTTGGGGAGTTTTGTTTCACTTGTTATAGTTCCTGTAAACCATTTTTTTGTTGGGTCTCACTGTTGTCAACCCATTTTAATAATGATACGGCTTACACATAGCCTCCCTTTTTTAGCTATGAATTTTCCGAATCTTTACAAATCTGTTGTATATCCATGATTTTTCTTGATTAGAAAACCAACTTGCTATCAATTCTCGATCTCTTTCTTCTCACATTTAATAAATGATCTGTAAACTTTTGTGTATGGCGAAATCTCGCCTACGCCTATTTGGGAAGAATAACCAAGAAATAATTTCAAAATGAAATACCATGACTCATGCCTCACCTGAGTTACCTTCAGGTGTAATTATTCGCCCAATTCAACTGACAGATATCGATGTCCTATCACTTAAGATGATGCCTAACGATCCGCGTCGTTTACCGTCTTGGGCATCTACAAAGATGATACTAACTCTTTACAAAATTGGAGAGGGTATAGTTTCAGCTATCCTACCTAGCAGTTTACTTTATTTGCTGATTTTGTTTGCTGGAGGACTCAATATACCAATTAATTGGTTGTGGATATGGGCGGCTTGGTTAATTCTCTTAGAAATTTGCATCTTCTTTGCCCTAACTCATCGCCATGACTGGCTTAACTGCTGCTGGGTAGTGGAGCACCAAGGGGGTTTCGTTGCTTATGCTGTCTTGCGTCCATACAACCATTTTAGGATTTTGGAATGGCTACAAGTACATTCTAAATGGAGAAGAAAAGGCATTGGTTCTGCATTAATGAGAACTTTGATCTCGCAATCTCAAAAGCCTATTTACTTAGAAAGCAGTTTTCTTAGTGTTAGATTCTACACTCGCCTTAGCTTTCGGAAAATTCCATGGAAAGATATGCCCCCTGAAGTTCAACAGCGATTCTCTTTTATAGGTAGTACTGTTTTAATGGTCTACAGCACTTAAGACAAAAAACTTGATTTTTTTGTAAGTCCGCGTAGGCGGACTTTGTTTGTGTAGTAACGAATTATATTCGCCCAATACTTTGAAAACACCGTCTAAGATCTTGTAGGGCGTGGAGACCTAACCTGCTTTTACCAAAACCTCATTCCCTTCAACCTTTGCTGTATACGTAGGTATGGGCTTGTCAGCAGGACCGTTGAGAACCTTACCATCAGCAGCAAATTTAGAACCATGACAGGGACAAACAAAAGAATTTTCATCTTTTTTCCATCCAACATCACAACCCGCATGAGTGCAAACGGGATTGACAGCTAGGACTTGACTCGTGTTGTTTGGATCTCGAACGACCAACACTTTGCTAGTAGCAAATTTTTCATTGAGAATTTGACCATTTTTGTCTAAATCTGCTACTGTGCCAACAGCCTGAAATCCGTCAGCACGGGGAGGGCTTGCTGGTGGCTGAGTGTTTTGAGAAGAACAAGCACTGATAACTCCCGGTAAAGAACTAGCAACGCCTGCTACACCAACCCAACTCATAAATTCACGACGGTCCACTGGAATACCTACCTTAGTTAATTGATTTTGTAAAGAGCTTTTCAGAACAGCCCAATCGTAGCACTTTAGCCGTATCCGTCATGAAGTTTATGGCTGATAAAGGTATTGTTAATAAAAGCAGTATTGCTGAATAAAAGAATGATTTTTGTAGATCCCCCCAACCCCCCTTAAAAAGGGGGGCTGTGCGTAAGCCTTAAAAAGGGGGCTGTGCGTAAGTCCTATATAAGAAGCTCCCTTCTCCCTTAACCGAGTTGAGTTGGGGTGATAGGCAATTCATACTTTAATTCAGCAACGCCATAAAAGCTACTCCTTGATAAGACAAGCAATTTATTATGACTTCTGTGGATTCTAGCAAGCATAAGAAAGCCAAAGCTCTCAAACCCGGTAGCCGCCGTCCTGCAAAGGAACTATGTAGTGAATGCGGGCTGTGCGATACATACTATATTCATTATGTCAAGGAAGCTTGCGCGTTCATCAATCAGCAAATAGAGACTCTCGAACAACAAACTCACTCGCGATCGCGTAACCTAGAAAAACCTGATGAACTCTACTTTGGCGTCCACCAAGATATGATGGCGGCGCGGAAAAAGGAGCCCGTTCCTGGTGCTCAATGGACTGGTATTGTCAGTACCATCGCAATTGAAATGCTCAATCGCGGTATTGTTGAAGGTGTTGTTTGCGTCCAAAATACCAAAGAAGATCGCTTTGGTCCAATGCCTGTCATCGCTCGTACCCCAGAGGAAGTACTAGCAGCAAAGGTTAACAAACCAACTCTTTCACCCAACCTTTCTATTCTCGAACAAGTAGAAAAATCCGGGCTAAAGCGACTGTTAGTCATTGGTGTTGGTTGTCAAATTCAAGCATTACGGGCTGTTGAAAAACAATTGGGCTTAGAAAAACTTTACGTTTTGGGGACACCTTGTGTCGATAATGTCAGCCGTGAAGGGCTGCAAAAATTTTTAGAAACCACTAGTAAATCGCCCGATACTGTGGTTCATTATGAATTTATGCAAGACTTTCGAGTTCATTTTAAACACGAAGATGGCTCGATTGAAAAAGTACCGTTTTTTGGGCTGAAAACGAACAAACTTAAAGATGTTTTTGCCCCTTCCTGTATGAGTTGCTTTGACTATGTTAATTCTCTTGCCGATTTAGTTGTGGGATATATGGGAGCACCTTTTGGTTGGCAATGGATTGTTGTGAGAAATGACCAAGGTCAACAAATGCTCGACTTGGTAAACGAGCAACTCGAAACTCAACCAGTCATGTCCAAAGGCGATCGCAAAGCTGCCGTCCAACAAAGTATACCAGCCTACGATAAAGGCGTCACCCTTCCCATGTGGGCAGCACAATTAATGGGTGTTTTTATTGAAAAAATCGGTCCTAAAGGTTTAGAATACGCCCGTTTTTCCATAGACTCCCACTTTACCCGCAATTATTTATATGTTAAGCGGAATCATCCAGAGAAATTAGAAGCACATATTCCACAATTTGCCAAGTGTATTGTTGAGCAATATCAGTTACCGGAGTCGTAGCCGTTTCTAATTGCTTTGTAGTTGCGAATGTCTGCTCAAGCGCAACTACAAATCATAATTTTCTTTTTATAAAAGATATTTTACAAAATTTTATATAAAAAATAATGCTCATTATTTTTTATCAAGCATATAAATAATTTATAAAAACTTGTAAGTACTTTAGGGTAAGCAGCCCACCACAAAAAGCTTTTGGTGGGTAGAGTCCACCTTACTATTATTATTTACCAAGCAAGAAATATAAATTTACATTAATTCAAGAACTTGTTGATTGATAGAGACAATTAACAATGTCATTAACTCACCTTAACTTTATAAGTCTATTCTCATTTTTGGAAGAGCTAAGTGAGTAGATGTGCTAATAACGGATCTTATTTTAAAAGTTGAGACATAGGTGAATTTTGACAGCCATACTTAAGCTATTGGTCTGAATACAGAAAATTTACAAACATGCTCAATCTTTGGTCTAAGTATTACATGCAATCTACTCATATTTTAGATGCAGATATAGAGAGGAGACTATGGCTTTCTCAAGAAGAAAATTTTTTGCCCTAGCAGGTACAACTGCTGCAACTTTAGTTGTTGGAGAGAACTTAAAAGGTCTTTACGCAAGAGCACAAGGAGCATCGTCAACAACATATGGTTATGGTCCCCTCATCAAAGACCCCAATGGCTTGTTAGACTTACCTGCTGGATTTCAGTATAAAGCCTTTTCCCGCACAGGCGATCTCATGAGCGATGGTAACCCCGTACCCGGAGGTCATGATGGAATGGCAGCTTTTGCTGGACCAAATCGCTCAGTAATCTTAGTTCGCAACCACGAACTTAGCCCAAATTCTTCAACTGAGGTAAAAGGCAACAAGTATGACGAGCTTTGTAAAGGCGGTACAACAACATTAGTTGTTAATCCAGCACGCGAGCTTGTCAGAGACTATGCATCACTAGCAGGAACCTACCGCAACTGTGCTGGAGGTCTGACTCCTTGGGGATCGTGGATTAGTTGTGAAGAAAATACTTCCACTCCAGAAACAACCCCAAGCACCATAGAACAACCCGCTAATTCTGGTATTTTTGTACCCAATCCAAACAGAGTGACTAAACGCCACGGGTACAACTTTGAAGTTCCAGCACTTTGGAAGCCCAAAAAAGGTACTGTAGACCCCGTACCTTTAATAGAAATGGGTCGATTCAACCACGAAGCTGTAGCTGTAGATCCCAGAACCGGAATTGTATATCAGACAGAAGATGCAGGAGATAGCCTCTTCTATCGCTTTATTCCTAACAAACCGGGCTACTTGCAAGAAGGCGGTGTTTTAGAAGCTCTTGCGATCGTCGGTTTATTTCAAGAAAATACCAAAACTGGTTTCCCTGTAGGGAAGAAGTATCAAGCTGAATGGGTTCGTATTGAAGATTACGATCCTTATGCGGACACCGTGCGGAAAGAAGGTTTTGCTAAGGGAGCCGCACAATTTGCTCGTGGTGAAGGTATATGGTATGGCAACGGAGAATTTTACTTCTGCTGCACGAGTGGTGGTGCTAACAGTGGTGGTCAGGTATGGCGTTACATCCCTGGTAGAACTGCTAAAGAGGGCGGTACAATTGAACTATTTGTAGAGCCAAACGATAAGAGCATACTAGATATGCCAGATAATATTGTCGTAGCTCCCTTTGGAGACCTAATCCTTTGTGAAGATGGTGATGACGAGCAATTTGTTGTTGGGGTAACTCCTGAAGGTGGGCTTTATCAGTTTGCTCGCAACGCTCTTAATGACAATGAATTTGCTGGTGCTTGCTTCTCACCAGACAATCAAACTTTGTTTGTGAATATTCAAACTCCTGGTATCACTTTCGCTATCTGGGGACCTTGGAATAAATAATTGCTTCACCTAAAGACGCAAAGGTGTTAATACCAATTCTTTGTGAAATTGCACAGAACTCCTATCTGTCAAATCCTTATCTAGAATGAGCTTTATTTATTGCTGTTCTATGCATTTGCACGTGGAATTGGTATTTTCTAGCAATCGCTTCCTCTGACTTATGCGATTATGGTTTTCATGAAGGAAGCATGGCGTTAACCTCCTTGCTAAGATTGGAATTCTAAGGAATTCCAATACAAATTTTGGTGCTGATATAAATGACTCCATAGATCTGGGAATACTAAATCCAGCAATTTTCAAGATGAGCGCAGTTATGGTTGGCACTCTTTTTAGTATTTCTGGATATCATATAACGGAAGAACTCTACAATGGTTCGAGAACACTGGTTTATCGTGGGTATCGCGAAGCGGACTCATTACCAGTGGCGATTAAACTGCTGAAGACTCCTTATCCTAGCTTCAGCGAACTCGTACAATTTCGCAATCAATATACCATTGCCAAAAACCTCAACTATTCCGGAATTGTCCAAACCTATAGCCTCGAACCTTTCCAAAACGGCTATGCGTTGGTCATGGAAGATTTTGGGGGAATTTCTCTAAAAGATTATTTTGCTCATCTACAGAGTTTACACACAACATCTCTACAAGAATTTCTGCAAATAGCGATCGCTTTGTGCAATATCTTATATTGTCTCTATCAAGAACGCATTATTCATAAAGATATTAAACCCAGTAATATATTAATTAACCCCGAAACCAAACAAGTTAAATTAATTGACTTTAGTATTGCATCTTTATTGCCAAGAGAAACACAAACGCTTATCAGTCCTAATGTTTTAGAAGGGACACTCGCTTACATTTCTCCCGAACAAACAGGGAGAATGAATCGAGGAATTGATTATCGCACTGACTTCTATTCACTCGGTGTAACTTTCTATGAATTACTAACAGGAGAATTACCTTTTGCGTCTAACGATTCAATAGAATTAGTGCATTGTCATCTAGCTCAAACAGCACCATTAGTCCACGAAACGAATGTTGAAATTCCTCCGATCGTTTCCAGAATTATCTGCAAATTAATGGCAAAAAATTCTGAAGACAGATATCAAAGTGCTTTAGGCTTGAAGTTTGATTTGGAAAAATGTTTGCAACAACTCGTAGAAACTAGTGTCATATCTGATTTTGAAATTGCGCGTAGGGATGTGTGCGATCGCTTCATCATTCCCGATCGACTTTATGGGAGAGAAGCTGAAATCTCAACCCTGCTTCAAGCCTTTGATAGAGTCTGTCAAGGTGCAACAGAAATAATGCTCGTTGCTGGATTTTCTGGAATTGGAAAAACCGCTGTGGTCAACGAAGTGCATAAACCCATTGTTCGCCAACGCGGTTATTTTGTCAAAGGTAAATATGACCAATTTCAACGCAACATTCCTTTTAGTGCATTTGTGCAAGCATTTCGAGATTTAATGGGACAATTGCTTGCGGAAAGTGATGTCCAACTAGAGCAGTGGAAAAAGAAAATTTTAGATGTAGTTGGCGAAAATGGTCAAGTCCTTATTGAAGTTATTCCCGAACTAGAAAGAATTATTGACGAACAACCACTAGCAATAGAGTTATCAGGAACCGAGGCACAAAATAGATTTAATTTACTCTTCCAAAAATTTATTCACGTCTTTACTTGTGCAGAACATCCATTAGTCATATTTTTAGATGATTTGCAATGGGCAGATTCGGCATCATTGAATTTAATGCAGCTGTTAATGGCTGATGCAGGTCATCTTTTCATTATTGGTGCGTACCGTGATAACGAGGTTAATCTAGCACATCCACTAATGTTGACTTTGAATGAAATTCAAAAAAAACAAGCAAAAATTAGTACAATTAATTTAGCACCACTGAATCAAGTACAAGTCAATAAGTTAGTAGCTGATACTCTTAAATGCACAGAAGATTTGGCATATAATATTTCTCAATTAATCCATCAAAAAACCAAAGGAAACCCATTTTTTGCTACTCAATTTCTCAAAGCATTACATCAAGATGGATTCATTGAATTTAATTTTGATTTGAGTTGTTGGCAATGTGACATGACCCAAGTGACAATTCAAGCAGTTACAGATGATGTTGTAACCTTTATGGGTTGTCAATTGCGAAAACTACCACAATATACCCAAGACATATTACAATTAGCAGCTTGTATTGGCAATCAGTTTGATTTAGCAACTTTAGCAATTGTTTCCGAACAATCGGAACTTGAGACGGCTGCAGCTTTGTGGAAGGCTTTACAAGAAGGATTGATTTTACCAATTGGGGAGATTTATAAGTTTTATATTGGGCAAGAAATCCTTGCAGGTACATCAGAAAAGCAACAGACTGTTACATATAAATTTTTACATGACCGAGTACAGCAAGCCGCTTATTCCCTAATTCCTGACAGTGAAAAACAAACAACTCACTACCAAATCGGACAACTGCTACTGCAACAGATTTCCGCACAAGCAAGAGAAGACCGTATTTTTGAAATTGTCCATCAATTAAATTATGGAACTTCTCTAATCAGAGAACAAACTCAACGAGATGAACTAGCACAACTTAATCTAATTGCATCTCGCAAAGCCAAAAATTCCACCGCCTATCAAGCAGCGCGTGAATATGTCACGGTAGGATTATCTTTGTTAGGAAAAAATACTTGGCAGCAGCAGTATGAAATGACCCTCGCCTTGCATGAATTAGCGGCGGAAGTAGCACTGCTAAATGGTAGTTTTGAGGCGATGGAACAGTTTATTGATACTGTCATTCAACAAGCACATTCTTTATTAGAAAAGGTGAATGTTTACTGCATTAGAATTCAATCTCAGATTTTCCAAAGTAAATTAACTTCAGCGATCGCGATCGCCCAAACAATCTTACAACAGCTTGGTGTAACCTTTCCTGAAACACCCACACCATCAGATCTTCAACGGGAAATCCAAGAGATTGAGAAACTTATTGGCGATCGCTCAATTGCCGATTTAGTTAACTTACCTGAGATGCGGGATGCAGAAAAACTCGCTACTCTCAAGATTGCCAGTATCATCAGCCCAGCAGCTTACCTCACTGGTTCAGCCTTGTTCCCATTGCTGAATACTTTGTCCGTTAAAGTCTCGATTCAGTACGGTAACACATCGACGTCTACTTACGGCTATGCGAATTATGGCAATATTCTCTGCAATTTCTTCCAAGTCGTGGATACAGGAACGCAGTTTGGTTCCCTGGCACTCCAGATTATCCCAAAACTCGATGCCAAAGCCAGTAAAACAGATGTTTTGATGCTCTCGGGGTTGTTTATTGTACACCGCAACTCTCACATTCAAGAAACACTACCCATGTTGCAAGAAGGTTACACTAGTGCCCTAGAATTTGGCAACCTAGTACTTGCTGGTTACAATGGCCACAGTTTTTGTCTCAATTCTTTTTGGTGCAGTAAACCCCTGGCTACCTTAGAGCAGGATATTTGCGCTTACTGCCATAGTTTAATGCAATTAAATCAATTGACAAGCGCAAATTATTGCAGAATCTATTGGCAACCAGTTTTAAATCTCCTAGGTTTTGCAGAACATACCACCCTTTTGTCTGGAAAAGCCCTTGAAGAAACAGAATTTCTCCTACAACTACAATCTGCCGATGATGGATATGGATTGTATATTTTCCATGTGTATAAACTCATGCTTTGCTTCTTGTTTGGAGAAATTGAGCCAGCGAAAAATCATGCTATTGAAGTCAGGCGCTATTTTGTAGCAGGTGCGGGATTAGTCAGCGAACCAGTATTTTATCTATATGATTCTCTAATGACTTTGGCACAATTGAATCCACAGTTAGAAGAAACATCGGCAGCATTGCAGAGTGTAACAGAAAACCAAACCCGGTTACAGCAATGGGCGCATCATGCACCCATGAATTACCAGCACAAGGTGGATTTGGTAGAGGCAGAAAAATATCGGGTTTTAGGCAACAATTACGCAGCAGGGGATTATTACGATCGCGCTATTTCTCTTGCTAAAGTCAACGGATACCTCCAAGAAGAAGCCTTAGCAAACGAACTGGCAGCTAAATTCTACCTGGAATGGAAAAAAGAAAAAGTAGCTGCCGGATATATGCAGGAAGCTTACTATTGCTATGCGAAATGGGGAGCCAAAGCTAAAGTTGTCGATCTAGAAAAACGCTATCCCCAACTACTTGCCCCTATATTACAGCCAACTCGTTCGACTCTCTCAACTGATGAAACCATCTTCGCCTTGGGGACTCTCACCTCCACCAGTGGAGTTACTTCTAACAGCAGTATTTCAGATATCCTAGATTTAAAAGCTATTCTCAAAGCTTCTCAAACTATCTCAGGCGAAATCGAACTGGAAAAACTGCTGTCATCGTTACTCAAAATTGTCATCGAAAATGCTGGGGCTGATAAATGCGTGCTCATGCTGTTGCGAGACGATCGCCTGCTAGTAAAAGGATTAATCTCTCAGGGAACACAGCCCGTCGTGTTGCAGCGCCTTCCCATTGAAGACAGCCAGGATGTTCCCCAAAAGCTAATTTACAAAGTCAAACACAGCAAACAGACTGTTGTCTTGCTGGACGCGAAAGCAGATCCCACCTTAGCCAACGATCCTTATATTGTTCGCCAACAGCCTCACAGTATCTTGTGCAGTCCGATTTTGCATCAAGGCAAGTTGATGGGAATATTATATTTAGAGAATAATTTAGCAACCGGAGCGTTCACTAGCGATCGCATGGAGCTGTTGAATTTACTTTGCGCTCAAGCTGCCATCTCACTAGAAAATGCCCGACTGTATGAAAGTTCCCAGAAATATGCCCAACAGTTAGAACAGTCATTCGCCGAATTGAGTGCTGCTCAGTCTCGCTTCCACAATTTAGTAGACAACGTGCCCGGAGTGGTTTATCAATATCACATGACTCCTGATGGCATTATCTCACTCATCTATATTAGTGCTAACTGTCACAGCGTGTTTGAAATTACCCCCGAACAAGCTGCAGCCACAGCAGAGTTTCTCCCAGAACTGGTGCATCCAGAGGATACGGTCAGTTTTCAGCAGTCTAGGACTAATGCCATTCAAAACTGTTCCTCCTGGCAATGGGAAGGGCGGATCATCACTCCTTCAGGAATCGTCAAGTGGATTCATGGAGAAGGGCGAATTGAGAAGCGTGGCGATGGTTCGGTATTTTGGGATGGATTGTTTTTAGAGATTAGCGATCGCAAAAAAGCTGAATTTGCCCTGCAACAAGCACAATTACAAATCATCCAAAGTGAGAAAATGTCAGCTTTAGGTAACTTAGTTGCGGGTGTAGCTCACGAAATGAATAATCCTTTGGGCTTTATTTCTGCTAGTCTCAAACAAGCTCAACCCACTTTTTTTGATATTGCAGAACACTTAAAACTTTATCAAAAAACTTTCCCCAATCGGACTGAAGAAATCCTTGACCATGCAGAGTCAGTTGACTTGGAATATAGCTTAGAAGATTTCCCAAAAATACTGGATTCCATGATTTTGGCGTGCGACAGACTCAAAAATATCAGCACTAGTCTCCGCACTTTCTCTCGTGCCGATCGCGATTGCAAAGTGCCGTTTAATATTCACGAAGGCATTGACAGTACCCTTCTCATTCTCAAGCATCGCCTGAAAGCCAACGAACAACGTCCGGCGATTGAAGTTGTCACCAACTACAAGAATTTCCCTCAAATTGAATGCTTTCCCGGACAATTAAATCAAGTATTTATGAATCTTATTGCTAATGCTATTGATGCAATAGAAGAGTCAAATATTGGGCTGACTTTGGCAGAGATTCAAGCTCATCCCCATCGAATTACAATTACTACTAACCTAGCAGACCATCTTGTCAGGATTACCATTGCTGATAATGGGAAAGGCATGACTGAAGAAATTCAACAAAAAATATTTGACCACTTGTTTACTACAAAAGCTGTGGGGAAAGGAACGGGATTGGGATTGGCTATAGCTCGGTCTATTATTGTTGAAAAACATGGCGGAACAATTACCGTTAACTCTACACTAGGAGCCGGAACTGAATTTATTATTAGTTTACCAATTCAGGCAAAATCAACAAATTAACTTTTCCCAGGCTTTCCAACTGACTCAAACTGTAGATATATTCGTTGACACATAGGATGGTCAATTTGTACAGTGCGTAAGTCCTACGAATAACTCTACAATGGTTCGAGAACCTTAATTTATTGAGGATATCGGGAAATGAACTCATTACTAGTAGCGTTCTAAAGACGCAAAGATTTTATTTGCGTCTTTTTGCTATATGGCAAATTGCTGAGTAAAATGCCAAGTGGAAAATTACACTGGAATTTCAATAATCAATTCAGTGCCTTCACCCAAAACAGAGTTGCACCTCAATTTTCCACCATGGGTTTCTTCCACAATTTGACGGGCGATAGCTAATCCTAACCCCGTACCTTTTCCGACAGCTTTTGTCGTAAATAAATGGTCAAATATCTTTTGTTTAATATCTTCACTCATCCCCTTACCATTATCTAAAATAGCAATTTTAGCTAGATTATTTTCTACTGAAGTTGTAATTGTAATTAGGTTGGTTTGATGTTTAATTTCCTCAAGTTTCTGTCCGTGATTGGATTCTTCTAAGGCATCAATAGCATTTGCTAAAATATTCATAAATACCTGATTTAATTGACCTGGGAAGCATTCAATTTGTGGTAAATTACCGTAGTTAGTGACAACTTCAATCGCCGGACGTTGTTCGTTAGCTTTGAGACGATGTTTGAGAATAAGAATGGTGCTATCAATGCCTTCGTGAATATTAAACGATACTTTGTAGTCTTTGTCAGCACGGGAGAAAGTGCGGAGTGAAGTGCTAATATTTTTGAGTCGGTCACATGCCATAGTCATGGAATCAAGCATTTTGGGTAAATCTTCTAAGCTATATTCCAAATCAATTTCTGACTCGTGGTCGAGGATTTCTTCACTCTTAGAGGGGAAAGTTTGTTGATAGAGTTTCAGGTGTTCAAGAATATCAGAAATTGTGGGTTTAGCTTGTTTAATACTGGCAGAAATAAAGCCGAGAGGATTATTCATTTCGTGAGCCACACCAGCAACCAAGTTACCCAAAGCAGACATTTTCTCACTTTGGACGATTTGTAATTGAGCGTTTTGCAGGTCAAGTAATGCTTGTTGTAAGTCAAGGGATTTTTGTTGCAAGGCAAGTTCAGCTTTTTTGCGATCGCTAATATCACGCATCGCAACTACTGCACCAACTTTGTTACCCCAAGCATCGAAGATTGCTTGTCCGCTAGCTAACAAACTTCTCCGAGAACCCTGCTTCGGCGCAATTACCATTTCGACATTTTTGACGATTTCTCCTTGCAAGGCACGAAACAGAGGAATTTCTGTTTTTGATAAGGGTGTTTGACCATCAGGTTGATAGAGTAAAGAATATTCTGCCCATTGTTCTGGCGGTAATGATTCCACTGGTAAGCCATGAAATTCACAAGTTGCTTTATTAAATAGAGTTAAAGTCCCAGTAGCATCGCAGACAACAATTCCATCGGTAATAGTGTGGATAATGGCATTCAAAAACTCTCGTTCCTTAGCTAGAGATGCTTCAGTTTGTTTTAATTTTTCTAGTGATGCTTGTAATGATTTAGATTTTTCCTGTTCTCGTTCATAAAGTTGGGCATTTTCTATAGAAATAGCAGCTTGAGAGCAAAGTAGATTCAAGAGTTCGACGCGATCGCTAGTAAACGCCCCTGTCGCTAAATTATTCTCTAGATATAAAATGCCCATCAATTTACCTTGATGCAAAATTGGGCTGCATAAGATACTTTTGGGCTGCTGACGAATGATATAGGGGTCATTGGCTAAGGTTGGTTCAGCACTTGCATCAAGCAGCACAACAGTCTGACTGTTGTGCTTGACTTTGTAAATTAGTCTCAGGGGAATATCCAAGCTCTGTTCAATGGGAAGACGCTGCAATACAACTGGTTCTGTCCCCAGAGTAATCGAGCCTTTAATTAGCAGTTGTCCCTCTCGCAACAGCATTAACACACATTTATCGGCTCCCGCATTTTTGATGACAATCGATAGCAGCGATGAAAGCAGCTTGGACAGTTCGATTTCACTCGAGATAGTTTGGGAAGCTTTGAGAATGGCAGCTAAATCTAAAGCTACAGAAGCACTACTAGAAGTAGCGGATGTAGTGGAGGTGATAGTTCCCAAAGCGAAGATGGTTTCATTAGTTGAGAGGGGAGAATGGGTTTGTTGTAATATAGGGGCGAGTAATTGGGGATAGCGTCTTTCCAAGTCGGCTACTTTGGCTTTTGCACCCCAACGAGCGTAGCAGTAGTATGCTTCTTGCATATATATTTGGGCGATTTTTTCTTTACCCCAGTTGAGATAAAATTTAGCTGCTAGTTCATTTGCTAACCCTTCTTCTTGGATATATTCGTTAACTTTAGCTCCCAAAATTGCCTTATCGTATAGCTCAATTGCTTCGGATTTTTGTCCTAACACTCGAAATTTTTCCGCTTCTACGAGATCGACCTTATGCTGGTAATTCATAGGAGCATAGTGTGCCCAATGCTGTAACTTAGTTTGATTTTCTGCCACCCGCTCTAATGCGGTTGATTCCTCGCCTGAAGATTGACTCAATTGTGCCAGAGCAATCAAAGAATCATAGAAATAAAATGCAGGTTCGCAGACTGTTCCAACACCAGCTATTAAATAGTTTTTGTCTAAGAGTGCATAATTGTTAGCTTGTTCAACTTCTCCAAACAAAAAGCAAAGAGCCAGCTTATACAAATAGAAGTAATACAACCCAGATAAATCATTAGCAGACCGCAGTAGGGGCAGAAGTTCCGTTTCTTGCAGGGCTGACCCAGACAAAAGGGTGGGATGCTCCGCAAAACCCAGTAAATTTAGAATAGATTGCCAATAGATCCGGCAGTAATTAGCTGTTATCAATTGGTTAATTTGTACTAAACCATTGTAGTAGGTGCGTATATCCTGCTCCAGAATTCTAAGGGGCTGACCGCACCAAAAAGAATTCAGACAGAAACAATGGCCACTATATCCGGCGTATGCCAGATTTCCGACTTCTAAAGCAGTCGCGTAGCTTTCCCTCAAGAGTGGAAACGTTTCTTTGATGTGAGATTTGCGGTGAAAGATAAATACTCCCAGTATCTCTAATATTTCAGGTTTAGTCGCTTTAGCATCAAGTTTTAAAGCCACATTCCATGCCAACTGACCAAACTGTAAGGCTAAATCCACATCTTGCAAGAAATTACAGACAAGAATGCTGTAGCAAACATAGTAATAAGCTGAAGTCGAGATGTTTCCATACTGTATGGATAATTTGACTGATAGAGAAGTCAGGAATGGGAACAAAGGAGAGCCAGAAATGTAAGCTGGTGTCATAATGCTACTGGCAATCTGGATAATGGCAATCTTGTTTGCATCGGTCATTACAGGAAGATGAACAAAATCTTCAATTTTCCGCGCTCCAACTAATTCGCTAATTTCTTGCATTAACTGTTGAATATCTTCTGAGGTCGGTGTTTCTGGAATTTTTACACCCAACTTTTGCAGGAGTTTCTGTCCGATTTCAATAGCTACGGTCAGTTTATTCTGGCTGGTATTTACTAAAATTTTCATGCAGTAAACATTTGCCTGTTCAGGTAAAGAATGAGCCTGTTCGATGACAACATTAATGAACTGCTCCATCCGCTCAAAATTACCGCCTAGCATTGCTACTTCTGCCGCTAATTCATGGAAGGCGAGGGTCATTTCGTACTGCCGTTGCCAAGCCTTTTCTCCCAACAGGGACAATCCGATTGCCGCATATTCACCAGCTACTTGATAGGCGGTTGAATTTTTGGCTTTGCGACAGGCAATCAGATTAAGTTGCGCTAGTTCATCTCTTTGTATTTGTTCGGTAATTAAAGTAGTTCCATAATTTAATTGATTGACGATTTCAAAAATTCGCTCTTCTGTTGCTGGTGTGGAAATCTGTTGCAGAAGTAGTTGTCCGATTTGGTAATGAGTCGTTTGTTTTTGGTCATCGGGAATTAAAGAATAAGCGGCTTGTTGTACTCGGTCGTGTAAAAATTTGTAGGTAACAGCCTTTTGATTTTCTTGAGTCACTGCAAGAATCTCTTGCCCGACATAAAACTTATAAACATCTCCGATCGGTAAAATCAATCCTTCTTGCAATGCTTTCCACAAAGCAGATGCCGTCTCTATTTCTGATTGTTCCGAAACAAGAGCTAAAGTTGCTAACTCAAAAGAGTTGCCAATACAAGCAGCTAACTGCAATAATTCTTGAGTTGAGCGCGGGAGTTTTCGGAGTTGCAAGCTCATAAAAGCTACAACGTCATCTGTAACTGCTTGAGTCGTCACTTTTACTATGTCACATTGCCAACAGCCTAACTCCACATCAAATTGAATCAGTTCTTCTTGATGCAATGCTTTGAGAAACTGGGTGGCAAAAAACGGATTTCCTTGAGTCTTTTGAACTATCAATCTAGACAGAGAGGATGTCAAACTCAACGAACATTTCAGCGTCTCAGCAACTAACTGATTGACGCTTATTTGATTGAGTGGTTCTAAAGTAATTGTATTAATCGTTGCTTGATTTTTCTGGATTTCACTCAGAGTCAACATCAATGGATGTGCTGGATTGACTTCGTTATCGCGATATGCACCAATAATGAAAAGATGACTTGTATCAGTCATTAAAAGCTGCATTAAATTCACTGATGCTGAATCTGCCCATTGCAAATCATCTAAAAACATCACTAAGGGATGTTCTGCACTGGTAAAGACTTGGGTAAATTTTTGAAACAATAGATTAAAGCGATTTTGAGCTGCTGTTCCCGATAATTCTACTACAGGTGGTTGTTCCCCGATAATTCTTTCTAGTTCGGGTATAACTTCAATAATTACTTGTCCGTTCTCCCCAACTGCTTCTAATATTTTGTTTTTCCATTGCTGAATTTGTGCATCACTTTCTGTAAGCAATTGACCCATTAAATCTCGGAATGCTTGTACAAAAGCAGAGAAGGGAATATTACGTTGAAATTGGTCGAATTTCCCTTTGATAAAATAACCGCGTTGCCTGATAATAGGTTTGTGAACTTCGTTGACAACTGCGGTTTTTCCAATCCCGGAAAAGCCAGCGACTAGCATCATTTCTGTTGCGCCTTGGCTGACTCTTTCAAAGGCTTGCAATAGCGTTTCAACTTCAGTCTCTCGTCCGTAGAGTTTGTCAGGGATGAGGAAGCGATCGCTCACATCCAGCCGCCCAATTTCAAAGCTCTGAATTTCTCCAGTTTCTTTAAGCTGATATAAACATCTTTCTAAATCGGATTTCAGTCCTAACGCACTCTGATAGCGATCTTCCGCATTTTTTGCCATTAATTTGCTGACAATCTCTGAAAGCACAAATGGAATTTGGGGGTTAATTTCACGTAATAATGGTGCTGCTTTGGCGATATGGCAATGCACTAATTCCATCGGGTCATTTGATTGAAATGGCAATTCTCCTGTCAGTAATTCATAGAGAGTCACACCCAAAGAATAAAAATCAGTCCGGTAATCAATCCCCCGGTTCATTCTGCCTGTTTGTTCCGGAGAAATGTAAGCCAGTGTCCCTTCTAATACATTGGGATTGACAAGGGTTTGTGTTTCTCTTGGTAGTAAAGATGCAATACTAAAGTCGATTAATTTAATTTGTTTGGTTTCAGGATTAATTAATATGTTGCTGGGTTTGATATCTTTATGAATAATGCGTTCCCGGTACAATATATCTAAGATATTGCAGAGGGAGATGGCAATTTCTAAAAATTCTTCTAGGGATATGATATTATTCTTGGTGAAATAATTATTCAGGGAAGTTACCCCAAAATCTTCTATCACTAAG
The DNA here is from genome assembly GCF_000760695.4 of Tolypothrix bouteillei VB521301. Lineage (GTDB taxonomy): Bacteria > Cyanobacteriota > Cyanobacteriia > Cyanobacteriales > Nostocaceae > Scytonema > Scytonema bouteillei_A. The sequence goes on from NZ_JHEG04000001.1 coordinate 3,092,433, forward strand.
GCATAGCCATTTTGGTAAGCTTCCAAACTATAAGTTTGAATAATTAAAAAAGAATTAATATTTTTGGTAATGGTGTATTGATTGCGAAACGACAAGAGTTCGCTGAAACTGGGGTAAGGATTTTTCAGCAGTTTAATTACTACTGCTAAAGAATCAGTCTCTCGAACTGCTCGATAAACTAGGGTTCTCGAACCATTGTAGAGTTCTTCAACGATTCGATATCCGGGAATACTGACAAGAGTGCCAATCATACTGCGGTCATCCTCGGGATTGCTGAATTTAGTATTCCCAGATATGCTAAGTGATTTATATCAAAGCAAAAACTTACACCGAAATCTTAATAATAAATTCAGTACCTTTACCCATAACAGAGTTGCAATTCAATTTGCTGTCCTGGGTTTCTTCGATGATTTGTCAACGAGTGCCAACCATAATTACGTATATTTACTTAGAATTTTTGTAGTAAATAAATGAGAAACTCTGGTGTTTCATAATCACTGTTTGTAGACGTGATTCCATAAAAGACTGGGCTCACCATACAATAATCCCCTAACAGAGATTAAAATTTTACATCTATGGCGGCGTTAAAAACTTCTCATAAACTTTCTTTTAGAAGATTTTTTCAGCAACTCGATCCGCTCTCTAAATTTGTCTTTATCAGTCTTGGACTTTTTAGCACGGGCTTACTTGCTTTTAGTTTGTGGAGATTTGCAGGGCGTTTGACAGCACCTGAAATTATTCTTGCGGCTGGAGATACGGAAGGAGAAAGCTACATTATCAGTGAAGCAATCGAGAAAGTTGTTGAAAGTAAGTCTAATATCAAAATTACAGTACGGGAAACTGGAGGTACTTCTCAAAGTTTGCAGATGTTAGAAACAGGTCAAGTGCAAATGGCGGCTGCACAAGCAGATGTTGCTTCTGAAGAAATGGACGTATCTACTCGTAAAACGAAACCATTAAAGTTAGAGAGAGGAAATGCTGAATTAAGAACCATAGCCATTTTATATCAAGATTTATTTCAGTTAGTTGTTAGAGATCCTAGTATTAAACAATTTTCTCAGTTAAAAGGAAAAACTGTTGCTTTGCCCGCAAAAGGTGGTCAATATAAATCTTTTCAGAAAATAGCTAAGCATTATGGTTTATCAGACATTGTAGTTACAGGAAATTTAAAAGGTCAACAAGATTACAACGATACAAAAGCAGAAGAAGATTTTAAAGCTGGTAGAGCAAATGCTTTATTTCGCGTTCGTGCTGTTGGAAATAGAGGGATCGCTACACTTGTAGAGAATTACAATGGCAGACTGGTCGGCATTGCACAAGCAGAAGCTATGAAAATTAAGCATCCGGCTTTTGAAAATACCAAAATTCCCCAAGGTGCGTATAAGGGAAATCCTGCCGTACCTGAAGAAGATTTGCCAACTGTAGCCGTCTCAAGACTTTTAGTGGCAAGCGATAAAGTTGATAAAAGTGTAATCCGAGAAATCACTCGCATTATATTTGAAAACAGGCAAGCGATCGCAGATGCTGTTTCTCAAGAACATCCTGAAGTTAAACCTCTCATTGCTAACATTAAAGACCCCAGAGAATCGGCAAGTACAGGTCTTCCCCCACTTCATCCAGGTGCGCTTGCTTTTTACGATAGAAATCAACCCTCTTTTGTTCAAGAAAATGCAGATTATTTAGCTTTAATTTTAACAATTTTTCTGCTTGTTTTATCATGGATTCGACAAATAAAATCTTGGATGGAGAGTAGTAGAAAAAATGAAGCTGATGAATACATTCAATCAGCCATTAATTTAATGAAAGCTAATTCTGGAAGCTTAGAAAGCAATCAAAAGCAGCTTGATGAAATCTTTAAAAAAGCTGCTGATGCTCTAATTGATGAAAGGATCTCCCAGGAATCATTCCGGACATTCAATGAAGCTTACAAAACTTCACGAGAAGCTATAGAGCGTGAAAGAGAATTCAACCAAGAACAAATCGAACAAAAGCAGCGAGAACTTTCTGCTAGTTACATTAAAGCAATAGTCGAGTTACTCAGAAACAGTCATATTAGTAAGGATGTACTCCAGCAAAAAGTAGACGCTATTCTTAAAGAAGTTGCAGAGAAATTGGTCGTAGAAGAAATTTCCCAAGAATCCTTCCGAACCTTTATTGAAGCTTATAAAACCACAAGAGATGCGATTGAAAGATAATAGTTATTAGCTAATGGCTAATAGTTATTAGCCCTTTCTTGTTCGCGAGTCGTTAGGACGCAGAGAACCAGCCTGAAGCACTGGACTCACCGCCTGTTTTCTCCGATCTCACCATTAACCATTAACCATTAGCCATTAGCCATTCACTGCCTCAATTGCCGCTTCTAAAGCTATAGCAACATGAGTCCAATGGGTACCGCCTTGGCAGTATACAACATAGGGTTCCCGCAAAGGACCGTCAGCGGAAAACTCCGAAGTACTACCCTCGATAAAAGTTCCCCCAGCCATAACGACTTTACTTTCATAACCGGGCATTTCATCTGGAACGGGGTCTAGATAGGAGCCTACGGGTGAATTCTGTTGTATTGCTTTACAAAATGCAATCAATTTCTCGGCAGAACCTAATTTAATTGCTTGAATCACGTCCCGACGGGGAACAAGGGGTGCTGGATTTACGGGGTAACCCAATTTATCAAATACGTACCCTGTCAAGTGAGTCCCTTTCATCGCTTCTCCTACCATTTGGGGGGCAAGAAATAGCCCTTGAAATAGCAATCGATTCTGGTCGAGGGTTGCACCACCATAACTGCCAATTCCAGGTGCTGTGAGGCGACAAGCAGCCGCTTCTACCAAGTCGGCACGTCCGGCAACATAACCACCTGCTGTTACTATAGTTCCACCGGGATTTTTAATTAACGATCCTGCCATGAGATCTGCACCAATGTGTGTCGGTTCTTGAGTTTCAATAAACTCGCCATAGCAGTTGTCAACAAAGCAAACAGTGTTGGGATTTTGCTGTTTGACTAATTTAATAATTTTTTCAATATCGGCAATTGATAGGCTAGGACGCCAAGAATAGCCACAGGAACGCTGAATCAGCACTAAACGTGTCGTGTCCTCTACCGCACGGCTTAAAGCTTCCCAATCTACCGTTCCTTCCTCAGTCAGATCTAACTGTCGGTAATGAATGCCAAACTCAAGGAGGGAACCTTGTCCGTGGCAGCGCAGTCCAATGACTTCTTCCAGTGTATCGTAGGGTGCGCCCGCAACAGATAGCATTTCATCACCGGGGCGCAGGACACCAAATAAGGCACAGGCGATCGCATGGGTTCCTGAAACAAACTGTACCCGTACAGCTGCCGCCTCAGCGCCCACAACTTGGGCGAAAACCTTATCTAAAGTTTCTCGCCCTAGATCGTCGTGTCCATATCCGGAGACACCTGCAAAATGGTGCGATCCTACACGATAATAGCGGAAGGCATCTAGCACTCGTTGAAGATTTTGCTTGACCTGAGCGTCAATTCCAGAAAAAATCTGTAACAGTGCCTGTTCTGCTTCACGCAGCTGTTCCAAGCTGTTCATTAGTTCCTCTTTTTAAGAAAACATAAAAAACTTGCGGATTTTTGAATCGCGCAGATTAGGCTGAACAATTCCTACTTCGGGTTACTGCATGACACTCGCTACTCCAACCAAACACCAAATCCACTGGGTCAATACCCTCTTTTTCGTTGGTTTGCACATCGGAGCTTTGTTTGCCTTGCTTCCCAGTAACTTTAGCTGGAAAGCTCTAGGTGTTGCTTTCGTTATGTACTGGGTGAGTGGTGGTTTAGGGATTACTCTAGGATTCCACCGTCTTGTTACCCACCGTAGTTTTCAAACTCCCAAGTGGCTGGAGTACTTCTTAGTCTTTTGTGGGACACTTGCTTGCCAAGGGGGACCTATTGAATGGGTAGGGACTCACCGCATGCACCATTTACACTCTGATACGGAGAAAGACCCTCATGACTCCAACAAGGGCTTCTGGTGGAGTCACATGGGTTGGTTGATTTATCAAAGAAAAGAAGATGAATCAGAAATTCCTCGCTTTACTAAAGACATTGCAGACGATCCAGTTTATCAGTTTTTAGAAAAAAATATGATTTTTCTCCAGCTTGCCCTGGGTGCAGTTCTTTTGCTTTTGGGCGGCTGGTCTTTCGTTGTCTGGGGAATTTTTGTTCGCATCGTTTTTGTTTACCACTGCACCTGGTTAGTCAACAGCGCTACCCATAAATTTGGTTATCGCAGCCACGAATCAGGTGACAACTCAACAAATTGTTGGTGGGTAGCCCTCTTGGTGTTTGGCGAAGGATGGCACAACAACCACCATGCTTTTCAGTACTCAGCCCGTCATGGTTTGCAATGGTGGGAACTAGACTTTACATGGATGACAATCCAATTACTTCAAGCTCTCGGTCTGGCTACAAATGTCAAGCTGGCAAATAAGTAAAAATAAACTGTAAAGGATAAAGGATAAAAGTTAATTTTCTGAGTATTGATTAGCAACTCAAATAAGCTAAAATACACTACTTTCAGTAAATCTTTTATCCTTAATCCTTAGTTTTTCATCCTTTTTTTGCGCTTTGGTGGATTAGATTGTTATAATCCGAACGCTAGTGTTACAAAACTTTGCGTCAAGGCGCTTTTTTGGTGACTTGGTAGTGAAGGTGCTTTTTTAGGTATTCATGATTACAACAACAGTAGACAGCCACAAACCAAATCCTGACTTTGGTCGATCCGAATTGACGCTCAAAGATATTATCAAAAGCTTGCCACAGGAATGTTTTAAACAGGATTCGCGCAAAGCTTGGACGCAATTATTGATAAACGTCTTAATGGTTGGCTTGGGTTATGCTAGTTTGGTATTTTCTCCTTGGTATCTCCTCCCCTTTGCATGGTTTTTTACGGGGACTGCTTTGACGGGTTTTTTTGTGATCGGTCATGATTGCGGTCATCGTTCGTTTGCCAAAAGTCGTTGGGTTAACGATTTGGTAGGTCACGTAATGATGATGCCGTTGATTTACCCTTTCCACAGTTGGCGTATCGGGCACAACTATCATCACGCCCACACTAACAAACTGAATGAAGATAACGCTTGGCACCCTATTAGGACAGAAGTATACGAGAGTTGGGGAAAAGCCTCACAACGGGCTTTTGAGTTGTTCATGCGCCTTCGATTGTGGTGGATAGGTTCCATTTTTCATTGGGCAATCGTCCACTTTAATTGGTCTAAGTTTCAAGAGAAAGACCGAGCCAATGTCAAACTTTCTGTGGTGGTCGTCGTTCTGTTTGCTGCGATCGTGTTCCCAATTTTAATTGCGACAACTGGTATTTGGGGATTTGTCAAATTTTGGTTTATCCCTTGGCTGGTTTATCACTTTTGGATGAGCACTTTTACTTACGTTCACCACACTACCTCAGATATTCCTTTTGTTGCAGAGCCCAAGTGGAACGCTGTTACTGCTCAGCTTCAAGGAACAGTTCACTGCGATTATCCTCGTTGGATAGAATTTCTCTGCCACGATATTAACGTTCATGTTCCCCATCATGTATCAACCGCAATTCCCTCATATAATTTGCGTCTTGCATACGCCAGCATAAAAGAGAATTGGAGTGGGTATCTGCATTCTGAATGTCAATTTTCTTGGTCTTTAATGAAAGATATTACGGATAAGTGCCACCTCTATGTTGTTGATGATGGCTATATCACTTTCAAAGACTACCAAGCAGGAACACTTAGCACTCAATGACTGGTAACTAGTAACCCAATCAAAGAAAGGTGGGCAATGCCCACCAAGACCTAGTAATATTGATTGTTTGATACAGTGGTTATGCCGCACAAAGGCTAGATATAGTGGGCAAGGTTTGCCCAAATTGTCTACCTATCTCTATCATTTGATCTGATAGAAAACATTCTCATGAAAATCTAAACGCAGGTTAGCTTTTGCTTGCCTGTATGCAAAGTGCTGCTTTGCATTCATACCAGATTACACCCAACAACAAAATAAAGTGCAAACCAATACCATTAATTCCACTGAGACTCACAATAGCTGTGAGTCATCTGAAACTGTTACCCAGTTACCCTTCACCCTAAGTTCTTTAAAAGCGGCCATCCCAGCTGAATGCTTTCAGCCAAATGTAGGTAAGTCACTCTTTTTCTTTTTCCGTGACGTCCTAATTATTAGTCTGCTTTACGCAATCGCTCATCGCTTAGATTCTTGGTTTTTCTGGCCTATTTTCTGGGTCATACAAGGGACAATGTTTTGGGCTTTATTTGTCGTCGGACATGATTGCGGACACCAATCTTTTTCTAAAAAGAAATGGCTTAACGATCTAATCGGTCATCTTTCCCACATACCGATTCTTGTTCCCTATCACGGTTGGCGAATTAGCCACAGAACTCACCATCTCAATACCGGTCACCTGGATAATGACGAAAGCTGGTACCCTGTCAGTGAATCTCAGTATAAAGCAATGCCTTGGGAGCAAAAGATAGGCCGATATTATCTGTTTTTATTGGCTTATCCAGTTTATCTATTTAAACGTTCTCCAAATAAAGAAGGCTCTCACTTCTCGCCTAAGAGCCCCCTCTTCAAACCTTCTGAAAAATGGGATATCGTTACCAGCACTGTACTTTGGACTTGCATGGTAGGCTTGCTTGGTTTTCTCACCTATCAATGGGGTTGGATGTGGTTGCTCAAATACTACGTTGGACCCTATCTTGTGTTCGTTATGTGGTTGGACTTAGTGACTTTTTTACACCACACCGAACCAGATATTCCTTGGTATCGCGAAGAAGAATGGACTTTCCTCAAAGGTGCGCTTTCAACAATTGACCGCGATTATGGTTTCATCAATCACATACATCATGATATCGGCACTCATGTTGCTCACCATATCTTCCTCAATATACCTCACTACAATTTAAAGAGGGCAACTGAAGCGATTAAACCCGTTTTAGGTAACTATTTCCGTAAGTCAGAGGAACCAATTGTCACTTCACTATGGCGTTCTTGTACAAGTTGCCATTATGTACCGGATACTGGAACGAAGGTCTACTATACGCATCATGAAGGTTAGTAGTCAGTAGTCAGTAGTTAGTAGTTAGTTGTTACTACTAACTACTAACCACCAACCAACAACTAAAACCTTCCATTACCTAAAACAATATGTTTCATAGTTGTCAAACTCTCCAGACTAATCAATCCACGTCTGTGCCCTTTTTGGTTTGACATTCCTAAAAAGACTGAATCTCCTCGCGAAGGATTGCGGGAAAATCGGGGAGAAGCGTTGATGTAACTAGAAGCACTGTTAACTCCTAACGCAAACTGTCGGCTTTCCTGATACGATTCTGTGGCGATGCAATCAGCATGACCGCTACTATACTGGTTAATCCAGGCTATTGCTGCTTCCAGACTGTCCATTAATTTGAAAGCAACTGTTTTTGTCAAGTACGCACTTCCCCATTCTGTATCTTTTGCAAGTTGCAATTGAGGAAAGGCATCAACTAGTTCTGCATCTCCTTTGATTTCAAACCCCTTTTCTTTTAAACTATTCCATAATGTGACCAGGGATGATGGTAGGGCTTGGCGATGAATCAAGACTTTTTCAATGGCGTTCACTGGGTCTGGTTCGCTTTGGTGACTGTCTACGATCATCCACCGCACCATTTCTAAACTGCCATTGGTTGACCAGTATAAGTAACAATTACCCATAGCTGATTTGAGAACTGGAGATGTTGAATGCCTTACAACTTGCTGTATTAAGCTAGAACGCCCGTAAGGAATAACGAGATTTAGAAATTGGTCTTGGGTGATTAAATCTTTGATGGATCTGCCATGTTCTTCTGTAATTAACTGTACGCAATCTTCTGGAAGACTAACGTCAGCTAGGGCATTGGTTAGTGCGATCGCAATTGCACTGTTAGAATGAGTTGCTTCTGTACCACCTCTTAGCACAATACTGTTGCCGGTTTTAATGCACAAACCGGCAGCAATTGCTCCCAACTCGGGAAATGCCTCATAAATAAAGGCTATCACACCTAAAGGCATTAACTGTGAGTAAGTTTGTGAGTCCTCTAATTGATAGTCAGCGTGTCTCACCCGCCGCAATGGATCTGATAATTCTCCCAACCGTTGGAGAATTTCTACTGTCATCTCCAGCCGTTTCGGAGTCAGTTTCAGCCATTCCAACATTAAATCTGGTAACGCCATTTCGCGGCTGGCTTCTAAATCCAGGGTATTGGCTTCTAAAATATCGTCAAATGAACGCGTGAGCGACTGTGCCATTGATAGCACGGCGCGACTCCTATCTACGCCTTTTGTTGTTCCTAATTTCAAGGAAGCACAATGGGCGCGTCTCGCACTCATGACTATTGGTTCGGAGTAATCATCAAAATCATCCACTGTCCGCCTCGTTAACGTCTGTAGGTGAGCCAGACCATCAGTGCTGGCAAGATAGCCAGCAGAACTGCCACCATCGCCCAAGCAATTATGCTGTATCCACTTGCCAATCGTAGCGCTAATGGTAACCATATAATCACTAGCACGAAAATTATACCAAGTGCTACTGGCAAATAGTTTTCTCCAAAACGAGGATGGACAACTTGCCAAGAATTTCCCGTCCAGCGCCAAGCTCGCTTGTATGGATAGGTGGTGGATAGCTGCTCCAGTACATATCCATTATCTTCTACTACGAATATTTGCGGACAGCGATCGCATCCAAATGCTTCTGTCAACGTAATCGGAATTAACCTTCCCCGCCGACGACAGGGGCAAAGGTATTCCGTATTCAAATCTATTTTTTCTGGTTTTTGAGGTTGCACAAGCGAACTTTTAACTTGAGCGTGTTTGTTTTTGACTTAGAGATATAGTCCTTAAACGTTATTCATTAAGTTAACTATCCTCTCCTAAACTTTTTATAACATTAGCTAGCTTGGGTAAGTCTTTTTCCCCAGATAATTTTATTTTACTTACCAGAAAGACTGGTTTGGCACACTATCAGCTAGAGTTTTAAGTGTTTCAAGCAGTAAAACAATTTGAAATACAAAATTAGGATTATTGATTAGATTAAGACAAGCTTTTCTTATCGGTCCTTATATCCTCCTAGTTCATTTCTCTGTTTTCACGATCGCGTACTTTACCCAGAGCGACTTGATGCCACTTAACAATATTGTAGTTTGTGAATATCATAATTTTACCTTACCTAAGTATATTTACGTTAAGTTACTTAACTTTCTTTCTTCACAAGCGGTTAACGGTCTGATGGATGCGCGGGCGATCGCCGGACTGGGTAACGGCTTGCTCTGATGTCTGGTGTTTGCAAGCCTTGTCTGCAAATTTTATCTTATTTTAATATTCTCCAAACAAGATCCCTCTATACCTAACTCAGTACAGTTCATCCCATCCGGATAACATTTATAGAATTTAATAATTTTGTCATCGGTCTTGGGCAGGTTGAGGAACCACTGAACTGCCAAGGTTCTTCAGCCTTCATCCTTCATCGGGAGGAGTTGTTCAACCGAATTTTTCCAAACCTCCTGAAATCCGTGAGATATTTCTTCACTCCGTGTTAATGCAGCAACACTCACTAAAGCTACCATTCCAAGAATGCATAAAACGAGTGGCTTATTGCGCGTAAATTCACTCTCTTCTTTTTGAATAGGTTGTTGAAGTTCTTGAAAGACTTCTGTTTTAATACAAGAACTCCATTTATTTCCACCAGTCCACCACAAATTCGATTCACATAATTCCTTTAAGTCTCTATATTTTTTTCTTTGTTTGCAAATATTTTTGTTTGTCATTTTATAAATATCCTTTTAGAGTTAAAAACTTAAATCGTTTCTAAAAAATTTTCATTACTTTTCTTGACCTTGTCGATCCAATCTCTATAACAATCTAAAATTTGCGAGTATGGAATTGTACTTTCTGTTATCAAATCAAAAAGAAACGGCTGAAAGTATTTGGGAAATATTTTGTGCATTATTGTTGAAAATCTCGTTCTGAGAAGAAACTCAACAAACAACTTTCCAGATAAAGGCATAGTGTAGTTGCTCAGTTCAACTAAAGCCCAAGCATCCGGTCTGCGACGAATGGTAAACTGTTCCAATGCTTCTGCTAAATTATCTGAATATTCATCCAAAAGAGCGTCGAATACAACCACATCTTCGAGGGCAGAATTACAACCTTGACCGATAGAAGGAGGTACAGCGTGTGCTGCATCTCCAATAAGTAATACGCTATCACCATGATGAAAGCAGTTACAGCTAACAGACACAACTCTTGATATTGGTCTTGATACAAAAGCTTCAGCTTCTTCATCTGCGATCGCTCCAGCGATCTCTGGAAAATTTTCGTAAAAATACTGGAGAACCTTTTGTTTGGTAGAGAGTTCAGCTATTTGATTTTTGCCATGAGGAAAATTAATGACCCCACTCCAGCTCCCATCAAGTTGAGAAAGCAACAATAAGTTAGTTGCATTATTTAGTCTGAGTCGCCAAGAATGCAAATTCCCTGGTTGAAGTTGAATTTTTGACTCGGACTCAGTCGGGGAAAGAAAAATTGATTTATAGTCCTTATAAAAATATTTTTGCTCATACTCAAATCCCTCAGTCTTGAGTAACTCCTCTCTAACTGCAGAACTCGCTCCATCTGCACCAATTAGCAAATCGTAATTTACATATTTAAGGTTGGGTTGTTCGCTAGAGTGACTTTCAAATGTGACTGTCTTAGCAGCAAAATCTACTTGAGTACATTTAGAATCAAAATTAATTGTGACACGACTGCTGTCGTAACTAGAAGTAAGCTTTTGTAGAATTGCGATCGCCAAATTTGTCCTGTCGAGAGTCAGTTGAGGAGTCTTGAGACGTTTAAATAGAGTTTTACCGTTTTTTTGGTGAATGACAGTTCCCGATACTTCCACACTCACAGCCCTAACAGCTTCCTCAAGCCCAGCAATGTTTTTTAAAGCATTGATTCCCCTTGGCGAAAGTGCTAAAGAATAAGTTCTGTATTTAGGAAACGATACCAAGCGGGGGTCTCCGCGACGTTCGTAAATTTCAATTTGGTATTTGTCACTACGACGTAACAAATAGTGTGAGAGTAGAAGACCGCTAGGTCCAGCGCCAACAATAACTACTTTCTCAGTCATATTTTGGTGTCAGATATTCCCTCTGTTAGTTCTTATAGGGATCGCTAGGATTAAATTATGGCTCTTGGTAAGGAAGAGGGGGGAGAGAGAGCATTTATGAGGGAGAAGCAACAAAGATGCCTATCTTAATAAAATTAACGATCTCTTCCTGAAAACTTTTTCAGTTAATCGTACAAAAAACTTAAAATTGTGTATTATTGCGTGCTACAATAATACAAGACAGTCAGTGAATAAAGCTAAAGTAGTAAGGGAAATACTACCTACAGATTCGTAGTTTCTGCAAAAGAACAAAAATTTGTCTTTGTCAAAATATAAATTAGAAGTGTATTTAACACATATGAAAGTTTTAAAATATTAACCTGTCACTGCTCGCTGGTTAGCGATCGCTCGTTAAAACCCTCGCCTCACGAACAAGTAACTGCGGTCTTACAGCAGTTTTCACAGTCTAGAACCACAGTATCTTGTGGTACAGCTTTCCTAGCTCGTTCTAGTACTCAACCGCATTGATTGTGAGAGGCTGCCCGATCCCCGCCGCACGTGAGTGGTCGGAGATCTAACACTCTCTTTGTTAAAAAACATTAAAACTATGTATATGACAGACGATCTCCAAAAATTGCTGGAGATTTTGCCACCAGAAATTCAACAGAGCGCACAAGAGCATCCACAGCGCGATAATTTAGTTGAAATCGTTTTGGACTTGGGTCGGCGTCCGGAAGCGCGTTTTCCACATCGAGCAGAGTATCTTTCGGAAACAGCAGTTACGAGAGAACATCTCAATTATTGCATTCACAGAGTAGGAGAGTTTGGCGGAGATAACCGTGCTGGAATTGAGCAAACTCTACACCGCATCAGCGCTATCAGAAACCGCACGGGGGATATTATTGGTCTCACCTGCCGTGTAGGTCGGGCAGTCTATGGCACAATTCACATTATCCGTGACTTAGTAGAAAGCGGTCAATCAATTCTCATGTTGGGCCGTCCTGGTGTCGGTAAAACAACAGCTTTGCGAGAAATTGCTCGCGTGTTAGCTGATGATTTTAACAAAAGGGTTGTCATTATTGATACTTCTAACGAGATTGCTGGTGATGGAGATGTACCTCATCCTGCTATCGGTCGCGCACGACGCATGCAAGTAGCCCGCCCGGAACTTCAGCATCAGGTCATGATTGAAGCAGTGGAAAACCATATGCCTGAAGTTATTGTAATTGATGAAATTGGTACGGAATTGGAAGCATCAGCTGCTCGTACTATTGCCGAACGTGGAGTACAACTTGTAGGGACTGCTCACGGTAATGAAATTGAAAACCTGATTAAAAACCCCACTCTGTCCGATTTAGTTGGTGGAATTCAATCTGTCACGTTGGGTGATGAAGAAGCTAGAAGGCGACGGACGCAGAAAACTGTTTTGGAAAGAAAGGCTCCACCTACTTTTGATATTGCTGTAGAAATGCTAGAGCGACAACGGTGGGTCGTCCATAGAAGCGTCGCTGATACTGTAGATAGTTTATTAAGGGGACATCAGCCAAATCCAGAAGTTAGAACTGTTAACGAAAACGGGCAGGTGACGATTACGCGGGAGTCACCCAGTCTTTCTAGTCTCAACTTCTCCCAACAATCCCAAAAACGACAAAGAGCTCGAAAGATAGTCCCTTTTTCTCAAACTCAAAAAAAAGATGGATTTTCAGGGGAAATAGAATTTGAGGTCTCCTCAGATACATCTTCCAAGCAACCCCAACAGTTCTTCGGTGACACACTCAATTCGCTTGATGAAGGTGAACTGTGTCACCTTTACCCTTATGGTGTGAGTTACCATCAATTGGAAACAGTGATTCGCGAACTCAACTTGCCAGTGGTTTTGACAAAGGATATTCAGAGAGCGGATGCAATTCTAGCACTGCGAGCGCATGCCAGAAAGCACTCCAATCTCAGACGTATAGCGGAAGAAAATCAAGTACCCGTATATACCCTAAAAGCCAATTCCTACAGTCAAATTCACCAATCTTTACAGCAAGTATTGGGTATGGAAGAACCAACGGTAGACGATGAACCCGAACCCAATCGGTTTGCTCGCAGTGGAAGTGAAGATGATGAAATTGATGCATTGGAAGAAGCCAGACTTGCTGTAGAGGAAATTGTGATTCCCAAAAAACAGCCTGTGGAATTACTTCCCCGTTCTGCAAAAGTGCGTGCCATGCAACACGAACTTGTTGAAAGGTACAATCTCAAATCACAAAGTTTTGGTGAAGAACCTTTTCGTCGCTTGCGAATTTATCCAGCTTAAGAATGTTTTAGAATGAAAACACATTTCTAGACCTCAATATGGTAGCTTCACCTGACATATACGTGACTCCTGAGGAATACCTCCAAATGGAGGAAAAAAGCGACATTAAACACGAATATATTGATGGCTGTGCTTACGCAATGGCAGGAGCCCTCGATCCCCATGTTACTATTGCAGGGAATCTGTTTGCACTCTTGCGGAATCGCGTGCGCGGTACGGGCTGTCGCGTTTATATCGCTGATATGAAAGCACGTATCGAATCGTTAAATCGATACTATTATCCTGATGTCATGATGAGTTGCGACCAAAGAGACAGGGAAACTCCCGCGTATAAAAGATTTCCCTGTTTAATTGTCGAAGTTTTATCTGATTCTACTGAAGCTTTCGATCGCGGCGACAAATTTGCTGACTATCAAACCTTAGAGAGTCTCAAAGAATACGTTCTCATCAATACCAAACGTCAGCGTGTCGAGTGTTTTCGCCGTAATGATGAAGGGCTATGGGTTTTACAAACTTATACGGCAGATAATCAATCATTTCGACTGCACAGTATTGACTTTGAAGCTACCTTCGCCGACCTTTATGAAGATGCAGTGAACTAAAGTATTGTATTAGTATAGTATTTAACATGGAGTAGATAGAAACACATTTCTAGACCTCAATATGGTAGCTTCACCTGACATATACGTGACTCCTGAGGAATACCTCCAAATGGAGGAAAAAAGCGACATCAAACACGAATATATTGATGGCTGTGCTTACGCAATGGCAGGAGCCCTCGATCCCCATGTTACTATTGCTCTCAACATTGCTTCGCTCCTCCGAAATCGCGTGCGCGGTACAGGCTGTCGCGTTTATATCGCTGATATGAAAGCACGTATCGAATCGTTAAATCGATACTATTATCCTGATATCATGGTGAGTTGCGACCAAAGAGACAGGGAAACTCCCGCGTATAAAAGATTTCCCTGTTTAATTGTCGAAGTTTTATCTGATTCTACTGAAGCTTTCGATCGCGGCGATAAATTTGCTGACTATCAAACCTTAGAGAGTCTCAAAGAATACGTTCTCATCAATACCAAACGTCAGCGTGTCGAGTGTTTTCGCCGTAATGATGAAGGGCTGTGGGTTTTACAAACTTATACGGTAGATAATCAATCATTTCGACTGCACAGTATTGACTTTGAAGCTACCTTCGCCGACCTTTATGAAGATGCAGAGCTTTAAAGATCTGCTAAGATATCAGTAGATTTTTTGTATCATATTTAACTTTTAACTTCATCGTTTATACTTTTTCTAAATTTGACAGAACTTGTAGAATTGCTAACGTTACAATTTTAAAAATTTGATAGCGTTCAATTCCATGAATTCTTCCACAAACCAGGTTTATTCCATTATTTGGCACAATGACTCAGTTTCCCTGATTGACCAAACCCGTTTACCAAATGAATACACATTTGTAGAAATTAGTCGTTGCGAAGATATGGCGCGAGCGATTAAAACTATGATTGTGCGAGGCGCACCAGCAATAGGTGTGGCTGCAGCATATGGAATGTATCTTGGCGCAAGGGAAATCAGCACTGGCGATCGCGACGAATTTTTGAACCATTTGGAGAAAGTCGCAGACCTGTTGCGATCGACACGTCCAACGGCGGTGAATTTGTTTTGGGCCATTTCGCGGATGATGAAAACTGCTTATGAAACTCTTGGAACGATTGAAGAAATCAAAAAAACTCTTTTAGATACAGCCCAAACCATCCATTTAGAAGATTTACAAACCTGTCATGCTATTGGTGATAATGGTTTAGCTGTATTACCCAAGACACCAGAACGACTGACAATACTCACTCATTGTAATGCAGGCGCACTAGCAACAGGAGGTTATGGAACTGCTTTGGGAGTCGTGCGTTCTGCTTTTCGAGAAGGACGGTTAGCGCGTTTGTTTGCTGACGAAACTCGTCCTCGCTTGCAAGGAGCAAGATTAACTGCTTGGGAATGCGTCCAAGAGGGAATTCCAGTGACAGTCATTACTGACAGTATGGCAGCTCAGTGCATGAAGGAGGGTTTAATTGATGTCGTAGTTGTTGGTGCTGACAGAATAGCAGCCAATGGCGACACGGCCAACAAAATTGGTACGTATAGTTTATCACTCGTAGCTAAAGCACATAATATTCCATTCTATGTTGCTGCACCCCTTTCCACTGTTGATTTTTCTTTATCTGATGGGAGTAAAATTCCTATCGAGGAGCGCAATCCAGAGGAAATATATCAAATTGGAAACACAATTTTGACGGCATCTGGCGTAGAATTTTACAATCCGGCTTTCGACGTAACACCAGCTGAATTAATTACATCGATCGTTACAGAGCATGGCGCATTTTCTCCGAAAGAATTAATAAAATATCAGGAAAAGAAAGTAGCTTGACAACTGCTCTGGGTTCCCCCGTTGAAGCAAGTGACGTGACAGACTGCTCGCCTACATCCACCGTCTAAAAGCACAGATAAGACTCGTAGCGCGTGCGTAGAGTCTTATCTTCGGTGGTTTTGGCTGCTCGATTTCTTATATATAAATGCGTAGGAACCTTTGTTGAATCGTCTCTCATGGGGCGCTCATTAGAACCTTAAACCAACTCCACCCTGTAAAGAGAAAGCTGTACCACCGTCGCGGATAGCGTCGAAAGCAATGATAGCATTGCCAAAGATCACTGTGTTGCTATTTGGAACTATGTAATCAACACCTGGTTGTAAAGCAAAGCTGATTTTATTCCCAACCGGCGATGGATCGTCTCCGCTAGCAAGCACAACTCCAGCCCCCAAGTAAGCGTCTGTTTGCCAGTTCAAAGGAACATCGTAAGAAACTGTCGGGACAAGCGCTGCACTCTTCCCAAGGAAAGCTTGAGCGCGGAGAGAAATTGGTAATTCTAGAAGTTTGTAGCGACCGGCAATCACTGCTCCTACTTGAACGCCATCTCCAAAACCAATTGCTGGACCGATACCAACATAGCTACCATATGCAACTTGGGCTTGTGCTGGTTGGGTGAATTGGGCAAAACTTAAAACCGAACTTGCTAAAACAAGAGATGCTAAATACTTGACGTGCCTCATTCCCCAACTCCTTACACAATTATGGATTTTAAATTTTGGATTTTGGATTGATTTTAAGATTATTCCATTTTGGCAATAAGAGCTAGAGAGTGAGGAGTAAAAATTATCACTTTTTTCTACTCCCTACTCCCTCTCTATTACGGACACCGAGGATGAAGACCTCTTTGAGTACAAATGTAAGCTATCTGCTTGGGATCTAAATTTTTAACGTGAGTAAAATCGACTCCATCCACAGCAGCAGATTGTGTACCGAGAGAAGGGGTCTGCACGAATTGATCGGTAGGGTCTTGTTTGTTAGGAGACAGGATTGCTCCTTGAAAATCAGCACCATTGAGATTTGCTCCCCTTAAATCTGCAAGGCTTAAGTCAGCATTTCGCAGGTTAGCATTCTCTAAATTAGCCGAGTTTAATACAGCACCTGTCAAGCGAGTTGCACTTAGGTTTGCATCGCTCAAATTAGCACGATCCAAGGAAGCACCGGAAAGATCTGAACCCTGCCAATCGGTTTTTACAAGATTAGCAAAAGACAATTGCGTACCAACAGCAATTACGCGACCCAAACGAGCTGCGTACATATCCGCTTCATTCAGTTTTGCATCACCCAAATCGGCTCCAGTGAGACTTGCATTTTGCAGAACTGCATTTCGCAAATCAGCTCCTGAGAGTTGAGCGCTACTGAGGTTAGCACCCGATAAACGAGCATTGGATAAGTTGGCTTTGTTGAGGATAGCGCGACTTAAATCGGCACGAATCATTGAAACGCGGCTGAGGTTTGCTTCAGAAAGATTAGCTTGTGTCATTCGTGCTTGGTTGAGATCGGAAATCCAATCATCATAGGTATCCCAGCGTCCATCCTCACCTATTCCTCGGAAACGACTGCCTTTAAAAGTACCAAAGGATAGATTTGCACCTCTAAACTTAATTCCCCACAAGTCAGCTTTGTCTAATATCAATCTGAAAGAACTATCCCCAGCTCCGCTTGGACTCAGTTGGACGTTACTTAAATCGACATTTTCCAGCTTGCCGTGATATGCAGATAAAACCTTGTTAATTGCTCGCTGATTGGCATAAAGTTGTTTCTGCCGCACTTCTAGAGATTGTGATTTATTGCTGCCATCTAGCTCGCTGACAATGAACTGATTCATCCGCTTTAAATTGGGAAGGGCTTGGGGCCCAATACCAACGAGTGCTTGCTGAATTGTATCAATGAGAACGGGGTTTGTTTCGCTCACTAGCAAATCAACGAGATACTGAGCCGCTTGCGTGTCATTAAGGGTAGCCATAGCTGAAATTGCACTGCGGCGCTCCTCAACGGTAGCAGTAGAGTCAGGATTTAACTGTTTTGCGAGTGCAAGAAATTGCTCGCTATTGCGCTGTCCCGAACTGCCCTGGTTTTGCAAGCTGTGAATGTAAATTTGGGTTCCCACTAAAGTAACAAATAATGCACCCAAGCTAGCGATCGCAACCCCTAGTAATGTTTGGTTTGGATTTTGTTGCTGTATCCATTGCAACAAACTTGGTATCGCTCTTGATTCTTCAGGAGTAATCACAACCGAGGCAATCGCAGCTTCCTCATCGCCTTCAGTCCATGGAGATTGACTGCGTTTGCTATCTTTTACAGTAAAAGGTGTAAAAGGTTTGTGAGCATCTACAGTGAAAGTACCAGCGAGGCGATCGTGAAGTGCGCGACGGTCTTGCTGCCAGGGGAAGCCCGTTCCTTCTAGCAGCAACACAATACCAGTCAAGGTCATAAAAGCACTTAAATTGGGAAATAAGAAACTGTAACGCCATAAAAGATATGCGACAGACATCGGTACAGCCCAACGACCAATGCCTTCCCGTACCAAAATCGGTCCCAATCCGGCTGGCTTGCCGTTCGCGCTCACCACTTTAATCCCCAACCATTTTTTGGGAAGTGTGCTTCCTGTTTTAGCAAGTAAGTACAATTGCCAACCTGATAGTGTTAGAGGGACTAACAAAGAGAGCGTCCACAAAAAATTTGTAGGCCATGCTACGTTACGAATACCATAGCTCACGGGTAAAGCCAGTGGGCGGGCGATCGCTCGTTCTGTTTGTACCAGTACGGGATTCAGCGGTACGCGGTTAATATCACCTTTAGAATTTAAATACGTACCGACACTAAAGGGAATCAACCCACTGGTCACAACTAGAGCCAATTCTGTTGCCCATGCAGCAATTCGCCTTGTTGTCAAGGGGACAGACTGAGCTTTTCCCTGTTCGTTGGCGTTATTATTTCTCCTCACACTTGGGGTAGCCATTTAGATAAATTCCTTTAACTTTAATTTCTACGTCACTCTCGGCTCGTTTAAAAACCACTACTTGAGTTGAGAGTTACTCGATATGAAAAATTTGTATCCAACGTACACTAAGATTGACAAGACCGCCAGACTAATAACAGCCGCAACGAGCTTAAAAACGGCTTGGAGCAAGGAGAATGCCAGCAAAAACCCAACACCCAAAACAATTATCTTTTTGATTCCAGACTGAGTCTTGTACCAAGCTAGAACTCGTGACGTGTGGTACGAGAAGAAACTAAGAACCTTATTGGGCTGTGAATTCGCTGCTTGCGATTGTGAAGTCATTCCAGACGGGGAGTTAATCTCAGCCTCTAACTTTTCCAAGCGGCGTTGCAAGTCATCGTTAGGTTGGGGATTCATATATTCTTACCTCTGCTAAGATACTTAACGAACAACAAACCAACTCTTATCTCAATATATTGGCAGTTGACATTGTGATTTTAGCGAAAGTCTTTACACTTAAAGCTCGCTCCTAATAGTTAAATTTCCAGCTTTTGGCAATACGAGTGCTGGCAAACTTGATTTTTTTTAATATTCGCTTGCGTAACAATTTCTTTAGTGACAAAAATATTACAAACAATTAGGAACAGATATTTGACCTACACGTCTTATGTACTAGATATAAATGTATTAATAAGCGCTTAAAAAAAATTGGGAACATAATGATTTTATGAAGAAAACTACATTGTTAAAAAGCATTCCTATAGCACTCTTCAGTAGTTTATTTCTGACCAGTGCTACTTGGGCTGGGGAAGTCGTGCAAGTGAGCCCCAATCAGCAGCCAGATCCCCTAGTTGTTAATGGTACATCTGGAGGAAAACAAGACAGTAATTGTGGCAAGATTGCCGAGCAACCCAGTCAAATTATAAAAATTACGAAAGCACTACCTTACCTGAGATTAACAGTGGAGAGTGGCGGCAAGCCAACTTTGTTAATTGATGGTCCGGGAGGGCGGTTTTGCGTATTGGCAGACAGTTACTCTGGAAGTAAGCCAGAAATTTCTGGTTTTTGGCAGGAGGGAAACTACTCCTTATATGTGGGTGAGCTATCTCAAGGACAGTATAACTATAGACTTTCCATATCGCAACAAAAGCCAAATAAAACTGCTAAATAGTTGGATATTCACCAATCCAAGACTCGCTTTTGCTACCCCTTAGCCCATAACCCCGCACGAGAACAATATCTTGCAGTTCTGTGAATACAACGACAAACAGGAAAGCAATCCTGTCGCGATCGCAGTTAAACAGACAAAACTTGCAGCGGTATTTCTAATTTCAATCTGGGAACTATAAACTTGTCGAATTCTCCGGAGAGAAGTCAGAGCAATAATGTGGGATGCTTGGGTTTTAGATAAAAATTAAAAGTCTTGGATTATTAAAAAATGCCTTTAGTTGTTAAAAAAGTTTCACTGCGCTTGCTTCTTGTTGTCCCTTTTGTCGTACAAATCTTTGCTGCTGTGGGGTTAACTGGTTATTTATCTTTATATAACGGGCAAAAAGCGGTTAATAATTTAGCAATGCGGTTATGTAATGAGGTGAGCGGGCGTATTCATCAGCACCTTGACAGCTACATGAAAGCGCCTCAGATACTGAGCCACACCTATGCAGATGCTTTCGATTTGGGGTTACTCGCTCCACAAGATCTAGAAAAGTTGCAACGCTTTTTCGCAAGACAAATACAGTTATATAAAGTTGGTTATATTCTTTTTGGTTCTACCAAAGGTGAATTTGCATCAGCTGGACGTTCTGCTTATGACAACCGCATTAATATTGATGAGATCTCACAAAAACGACATGGCAATAGAGGGATTTACACTTACGCCACAGACGAGAAGGGAAATCGGGCTAAACTCATTGAATACGTGAAGAATTACGCTTTTCAACAAGAAGCTTGGTATGCACAAACAACCCAACTTCGCAAACCTTTATGGAGTGCTATCTATCAATGGGAAACACAGCCATATCCCCTGTCAATTTCTGCAACTCATCCTGTTGTTGATAAAAACAAAAATCTCATAGGTGTCATTGCTGTCGAGCAGCGTCTATCACAGATTAGTAATTTTTTACGCCTTCTGAAAGTTAGCCCCAGCGGAAAAACCTTTATATTGGAGCGCAACGGATTATTAGTTGCTAATTCCAGTACCGAGCAACCTTTCACAGTGGTCAATGGAAAGCCACAAAGGCTTAAGGGAATATACAGTCACGATTATTTAATTCAAGCAACTACAAAATACTTAACACAGCATTTTGGCGAGATGGGCAAAATCAAAAACTCGCAGCAGTTTAACCTGATGCTGAATCAAAAGCGCCAATTTGTTTTGGTGACTCCCTGGCGCGATGATTTGGGTCTGGATTGGTTAGTAGTGGTGGTCGTTCCTGAAACTGACTTTATGGAACAAATTCACGCCAACACTCGTACCACAATACTACTGTGTTTGGGAGCATTAATACTGGCTGTTATTTTAGGAATATATACTTCACATTGGATTACGGTACCAGTTCTACGTTTAACGGAAGCATCCACTGCTATTTCTAATGGTTGTTTAGAACAAAAAGTAGTAAATTCAAGGGTTCATGAAATTGGTGTTTTAGCAAATACCTTTAATCTAATGGCTGTACAACTGAGTTCTGCTTTTACTGATTTAGCAAAGACAAATAAAGAACTGGAAAATGCTAATTCAGAATTGGAAAATCGAGTTCAAAAACGGACAGAAGAACTGACACAAGCATTGCACAATCTCAAACAAGCTCAAGCTCAATTAGTACAGAGTGAAAAAATGTCTAGTTTGGGGCAAATGGTAGCTGGGATTGCTCATGAAATTAATAATCCCCTCAGTTTTATTTATGGAAATATAACTTATGTTAGTCAATACTTACAAACACTAATAACTACTTTAAATTTGTACCAAAAACACTATCCTCAACCAGACAGTGAAATTCAGGAATTTTTAGAAGACAACGATCTTGAGTTCCTTCAAGAAGACTTTCCAAAATTACTTAATTCCATGAAGGAAGGAACAAAGCGTATCAACAATATTGTTTTAAGTTTGCGTATTTTTAGCCGACTGGATGAAGCAGAATTAAAACCTGTAGATCTTCATACGGGAGTCGATAGTGCCTTGCTACTACTGGAGCATAAACTAAAGTACAATGCCCTTCTTAAAAGCGAAATTAGAATTTTAAAAATGTACGGTCAGTTGCCAAAAGTTGAGTGTAACTCAGGACAAATTAACCAAGTGTTTTTTAGTATCTTAAATAACGCTATTGATGCCCTAGAACGGGGTTGTAGGAAAGAGTTTTTTCCTCCTCAAATTCAAATTATGACTGAAGTTGCACAAGATAACTGCGTCCTAATTCGGATTCGGGATAATGGCTGTGGAATGCGTCCGGAAGTTCTGTCTAAGATATTCGATCCCTTCTACACCACCAAACCCGTAGGTAAAGGCACTGGTTTGGGATTATCAATATGCTACCAAATTGTAGTTGAGAAACATCGAGGTCAATTAAGTTGTATGTCTTCTCCAGGAGAGGGAACAGAGTTTGCGATCGCAATTCCCATCCAGCAATCGTAAGGTCATCGTGAGAAGTGCCTGTGTATTGTTTTATTTTTCATTTGTTGCCGATTGCCGATCGTTTCTCGGTCCCAGGTTCTACCACAGAATGCAGACCGTGAGGCTCTGCCTTATGTTGCCTGGATTAGGAGGCGGAGCCTGGGAACGAGGTGGGGGTTAAAAAACCTGCTAAAGAATTCATTGTTGCCGATTGAGATACAAGCAAAGTTTGAACCAGAACTTCTTTTTCCGATAAGCAATCATCGGAGTTGGATTCTGTGTTGGATAGCAAAGTCTCTTCCCAAGTGACATTTTCTACGTCCAACAATTGTGCCAACGCCTCAGTTGTTTGTCTTGTATTAAACAGCAATTGCCGCACTTCCATTTCTCTATCGCTCAGTGCAGGTGTAGGTTGTTTTTCAGAAGTCTTTGGCTGAAAGTCTTCTACCTTAGTAGCCCAAGAAGGTTGCCATTGGTCAAAATCGCTCAAATTTTGTGGAAAAATCTTTGCTGCTTCCTTAAGCAACACCTGTAAAATTTGAGTATGAGGTCGCAAGCGTAAAATTAAACTAGGTAACCACGGTAATAATACTGAGTCTGGAACTGAAGCAAAGAGTTTACTCAACAGTTCTACGACTAATTGACCGATTCGAGGAGCAAAATTGAGCGCTAGAATAAACCCGTTGAGATAGTCGGGAAAAGCAGCTATCTGCA